>JAGRJR010000014.1 GCA_020442635.1 Lysobacterales bacterium | reverse complement strand
TCCAGGCAGTTTGGCAAAAAGCCTGTGAACTCGAAAAGCACCTACATCCTGACAAAACACCTCGACTGATACTGGTCAATCCAGGCGATCATGCCATCCTATGGCGGATGAATTATCGCGTCGAATCCGTCTACCGAATCAAACAAGCCCGATTCGCCATTAATCGTGCCGCATTCGATTTACAGCAGGAGCATGGCTTGTCTTTAGCTACACCATTTACACATCATTCGGTTACCTAACTTATATCTGATAGAATATTGTTCACCAAACAAAGCTAAAAGCAATGCTTTAATAGCTTAGCATTGAACTAACTTCGATCGATTATCGCATTGATGTTTGCCTTGCTGTCAGCAAAACTAAGATCGATTTGATTAGCAATCCAGCCATGATAGAGTTCGGTGTCTTGTTTGATTTTGTCGATGGTTAACAAACTATGGTTGATGCAGCCAAGACTGATTCGTGCCACCATCACAATCGGTAAGTTAATGGCATTTGCTAAGTCTCTGAGCATTAACTGGTCTGATAATGGCACGCACCAGCCGCCCACGCCTTCAACCAAAATGCGGTCATATTTTTGCTGCATTTGTTTAAATTGCCGTAAACATCTGTCCAAATCAAATTCATCGTTAACATCTGCTATATGGGGTGAAGCTGGTTGTTCAAATGTGAACGGATTGATTTCTTCTGGTGATTGACCCGTGACTTTGGCCAATTCGATGGCGTCTTCACTGACCAGTTTACTTAGTTGCCAGATGGCACCGGATGCAATGGGTTTAAAAGCACCCACTTTCAATCCTTGTTGTTGCCAGGCTTGTATAATTTGACATGAAATGTATGTCTTGCCCGCGTCAGTATCAGTGGCAGTTATAAAACAGCTGGGGAGGTTTTGAAAAGATTTAATCAGCATCTTGCTTGAACATTATGGCCAATTGCTCATATTGACTGACATTGATGGTTTCTGGTCGTTGCCCGGGATCAATACCAGCTTGTTGTAATTGTTCATCGGTAATGATTTTTTTTAAATTGTTACGGATGGTTTTGCGTCGCATCGCAAAGGCCTGTTTAACCAGTAACTCAAGGTTTTTCAAAGGCACCTCGGTGGGTTTTTCCTTGGGTATAAGCTGAACAATTTGTGAGTCTACTTTGGGCTCAGGTATGAATGCTGTCGGTGGTATATCAAGGTGACTTGAACAATCAAAACGGTGTTGCATCATCACTGACAAGCGCCCAAAAAGTTTTTGGCCTGGCTCAGCACAGATCCTTTGCACCACTTCTTTTTGTAGCATAAAGACCATCTGCTTAATTTGCTTGAACTGATAGAGCATGTTGATCAACAAAGGTGAAGAAATGTTGTAAGGTAAATTACCTACCACTTTGTAAGGACCCTCTTCAAGTTTTAGCTTTAAAGCATCCATATGATGAATGACAACATTGTCACATTGACCAAATTGTTGTTGTAACAAAGGAATTAAATCCGTATCCAACTCGATTAACTGCAGATTTGCACCACTGGCTTGTAAATACTGGGTGATGGCACCTTGGCCGGGGCCAATTTCAATGATTTTTTCTGCAACCTGTGGATGAATAATTTTAACGATGCTATTAATCACACCTTCATCTTGCAAAAAATTCTGTCCGAGTGATTTTTTGGCTTTCATGCTTTTGCCCTTGCCACACAATTTCTGGCTACTTGAATCGCTGCACGCAGAGAACTGGCATTGGCCACTCCCTTGCCTGCAATATCCAACGCGGTGCCATGATCGACTGATGTTCTGATGATTGGCAAGCCCAAAGTGATGTTAACCGATTCTCCAAATCCAGCGTATTTCAATGGCGCCAACCCTTGATCATGGTACATGGCCAGAATGGCATCAAAGTGTTTGACCTTGTCTGGCGTGAATAAAGAATCCGCTGGTATTGGACCAACCAAGTTCAATCCTTCTGCGCGTAATTGTGCCAAAGCAGGAATGATGGTGTTCAATTCTTCTCGTCCTATATGGCCATCTTCACCGGCATGTGGATTCAAGCCGCAGACTCCGATTACAGGCTTTTCAATGCCAAACTTGCTTTGTAAATCATGATACAAAATTCGACTCACCTTTTTGATTGTTGAGTCTGTGACATTCGTTGAAACGTCTTTGAGTGGTATGTGCGTAGTAACCAATGCCACTCGCATCACTTGATTTAATAGCATCATCACCACTTTGTCGGTGTTGGTCAATGCAGCCAGATATTCAGTGTGTCCAGAAAAGCTGTATCCAGCTTCATTGATGATGCCCTTATGAATGGGACATGTAACCATGGCTTGGTATTCACCCTTGAGACAGCCCAAGGCGGCAATTTTAATGGTTTCTAACACATAAGCGGCATTGGCCTTATCCAACCGACCCAACTGCACAGGTTGGGTCAAAGGAACATGATGGATGTTTAATTCACCGACTTGTCGAACATGCGCCCTGATAAACTGTTCATCACCAATCAACGTGCAAGCATCCAAAGCATGATCGGCGGCCAATTGTGCCACCAGTTCAACACCAATACCTGCTGGTTCGCCAAGGGTGATGGCTATCATGGTTTTTTCAGCAAAAAAAACTAAATTCGAATATCCACATAGGCTTCGCCACGAATTTCACGAATCCATGACTCAATCAACTCTTGCACTTTTCGCTCTCTGATGGCATTAGAAGCTTGAGCTCGTTTAAACTCCTCGGTCACATCAGCTTCTTTTTTACCCAAGAATTTGATGATATGCCAGCCAGCTTCGGTTTGGAACGGGCTGGAGACCTCTCCTACTTTAAGACTGTTTATGACGTCTGCCATGCGAGGACCAAATTTATTGATTTCAAACCATCCCATATCACCACCTAAAGGTGCTGAACTGTGGTCATCAGAGTGCTCTTCAGCAATTTTACCAAAGTCTTCACCAGTCAAAATTTTATCGTAGAGGTTGTTAATGATACCCATGCCGTCTTTCGGTGAAACAACTTCATTGGTTTCAACCATTATGTGCAACATGTTGTACTGATCCTGGGTTTTAATGGTATTACTTTTCTTACCCAGTAACTTAAGGATATGAAAACCACTGGGCGAACGAATAGGGTGAGTGACTTCGCCTTCACTCATGGTATTGACCTGATCTGCAAACAGTGGTGGTAATTGATTAACCGGACGCCAACCTAATCGACCGCCTTCTAAGGCTTTTTGACCGTCAGAAAATTGGGTGGCCAGTACTGCAAAATTTTCGCCTGCCTGAATTTTGTTATAGATTTCCTCCGCTTCTTTACTGGCAGCGTCGGTTGCCGCAGCATCATTTTCGCTGCTGGTAGCAATCAATATGTGCTGTAACTCAACTTCACCCTGGTCCAGTTCGTTGTCAGCCAAAAACAAATCAATTTCGTGGTCGCTGATTTTTACATTGGAATTGGCAAAAGCATAACGCACCCTTTCAGCCTGCATATCACGACGCATATCACGCCTAAACTCAGCAAAATCAAAACCATCTTTTTCTATGGTTTGTTGCATTTGGCTCAATGTCAGCCCATTTTGTTGAGCAATGTTACTCAAAGCGGCATCCAGTTCACCATCTGAAATACGGATACCGACTTGCTCTGCCCGGTCAATTTGAATTTGTTGCACAATCATGCGCTCAAGCACCTGGCGATCTAACACATCTGCAGGAGGCACCTGATTACCAGTGGCTTCAATTTGCTGTTTAATGGAGGAGACTGACCGTTCCAGTTCTGATTTCATGATGACAGTTTCATCCACCACTGCAACAATTTCATCTAGCAATTCTTGTGCCACTATTGGAGTGATAAATGACATTAACAATAATATCATGGTAGTTTTCATATATTTTTTCATACTAAAAGGCCTCTTGGTATCCTGCTATGGTTTGTTTAAGTATGCGTCTTGGGTTTCTGCCTATTGAACCCAAACCGTTTAACTGTATTTCGGCATAAATGCCATTGTTTGATTGACCTAATTCATCGGTCAAATAATGTCTGGCCATCAAACGAAATGCCCAACAGCAATTTTTTCTTTCGTACCCAAACAATGCTTCAATGGTTTTATTGTCCTGGGTTGAATAATTCCAACGGCCAATCAGCCGATGTTGATCTTTGACGGGTATGACAAATGAGGCATCAAACTGTTCTAACTGATTACGGCGAAAACGGTAGGCGAAATTAAACACACTGTTGTCATCACCCTTTCTTTGCACCCTGAATAAACCCCTTTCAATCTCTGATTGTTGTTGATCATAATGCAAACTCAATCCAGCATTCCAGTAACGAGTCAGGAAGTGATTGTATTCAATGATTAATGGAGATTTCGTTAAATCTTCCGGTTGATTATTAATCTGTACCATTTGATCATCAAAATATTTGATTTGACCAACTGTCAGATTCCACAGTTCATCTCCGGAATTATTGAAACTTCGATGAGTTAGAGCCGCTGAGACCTGATTCATATCAGACTGACGATCAGCACCAGAAAAGCGGTTGGTTTGGAATAACAAGGCTGTCCCAAAAGTTAATTCCCTACTGTCAAAAATCGGTATGTCTGATTGATCACGATCTGGAACATGGACGTAAAACAATCTGGGCTCCAGCGTGCGATATCCTCCATTTTCGAGCATTTTTTCAAAAGTCAGACCTGTGTCCAATGAGGTAATGGGCACATTCCTGCTGATATCAGTACGGTTGTCATCAAATTGATAATGGGTGCTGCGGTATTCTAATTTTGGCTTGAGGTAACCCCATGCATTTGACCACTGCTTTTCAATCCAGGGAGTGACGTCACCACGCCAGGCGCCTACATAACCTTCCTTATAAAAATTGATTAATTCAGAGTTGATGCCATAGCTGAATTGGTTATGGTAATTATGTTCAAACCAGTTGAAATCAATTTCTGGTAAGGTTTGATAAGGTTCTGTCGCCGGAGTAATGGTTTGACTCAAAACCTGAAAGTCATTCACACCTGCAAAAAATTGCCAGTTGGCACCCACACCCTGAAAATTAACAGTGCTTTTCAGATAAGGCGTTGAAGTGATGAATGAGCTCGACGCAAAATCTTCGTAATATTGTGAGTCAGTCACATGCTTAAGGTGACTGCTAAAGCGCCAGTTTTTACCCAACAGGGTTTGGTGTGTATAATCAATCAAGCCCCGATCACTGTTTCTTAAATCATCATCCGGTAGATAATAACCTTCAAATTCGCCACGACTATTTAGGCTTAGATATCTAAACTCAGCTCCAAGCATCAATCCATGTTCCTGAAGATAACGAGGCGTCAAAGTGGCATCCATTTGTGCTGCTATATTGATGTAATACGGAATGGACAAATCAAGACCAGTATTATTTGAATAAGAAAACCCAGGAATTAATAAACCGGTACGGCGATCATTATTCAAGGGAAACTTGGCCCAGGGTAAATACAAAACCGGCACGTCCTTAAAACGCAAACTGACACCTTTAAAAGTTCCCATACCTTCCTCATGATTCAATTTGGCTGTTTTGGCAACAATTTCCCAATCCCTTTGCTCAGGTGCGCAGGTAGAAAAAGTCAACCGATTTAACTCTGATTGCTGTTCATGTAAAAACAACCGTTCTGCACGGCCATTCATTTTTGAATCGCGAATAAAATAATCGACCTGCTGTAATTCTGCACTCATGTCAATTGAATCAAATTCCGCCTGTTGTGCTGTTATGCGTTGATCTTTATTTTGTAACAGAACACGGCCTTTAGTGTTGAATATTTTTTTTGCCTGATGGTAATAAATTTCCTGAGTCAACATGCGAATATCCTGATGCAGGATACAAACATCACCACTGAGCAGGTATTCACCTTCATTAATGACCTTTGAGTGTGTCGCCAACAAGTTAATTTTATTGTTATGGGCATCGCCAAGCAAACACCGCGCCTGTGATGGTGTCATATCTACGCCAATAGCCGGACAAGCTGCCAAATCAGCATAGCTTTGTGTGGCTTGCAGGGTAATAATAAAGCCACAAAATACTGTGGTAATAAATTTATGTTTCAACTTAATCTCGGTAAACCAAACCTTGGCATTATCTTTAAAGTAGTTTCAAACTACTTAAATTGTAAACTTTTATAATATCTGTTTTACATTCTGAACCGGCTATTTTAATATGGTTAAAGGAAAATGTCCTCAAAGGATATTTGTTTTTGTTTTGTGGTTTTATCGAAATTCAAGTATTCGGTACCCACCTGATAAGAGAGAAGTTTAAAATGGCAGGAAAATTTGTTTTGTCCAAGGGTAAAGATGGTAAAGACTATTTCGTATTGAAAGCAGGAAATGGTGAAGTAATTTTGCAGTCTCAGGGTTACAGTTCAGCATCTGGCTGTGAAAATGGTATTGAGTCAGTAAGAACCAATGCTGCTGACGAGTCTAAATTTGAGTGTAGAGAAGCCAAAGATGGTCGTACTTATTTTGTACTGAAAGCCAGTAATGGACAAGAAATTGGCAGATCTCAAATGTACAAAACCGACAGTGGCTGTAAAAATGGTATGGCTTCTGTCGCCAAAAATGCGGCTGACGCAACGGTTGTAGATGAAAGATAAAAACTGATTCAATAAAACCACCCAAAAAAGGACGCTTTTCAGGTAAAGTGTCCTTTTTTATTGTGAAAAACTATGGCCTGGTACGACAACAACCAAATGTGGGAAACATTTTATGACTGCATGTTTGATGTGGACAGTTTTGCACTGGCCATTAAACAATGTCAACAAATCATCTCTTTAGCAAATCACCCTGTAAACTCTGTTCTCGATATGGCTTGCGGACCTGGCCGTCACCTGATTGGTTTTGCACAAATGGATTTGGAAGTTACTGGTGTTGATTTGAGTGGTTATTTACTGAACCACGCCGCCAATTTAATTGACCAAAAAGGCTTATCAGCTACTCTTGTACATAGTGATTTACTTGACTTTCAACCCAAACAAAAATTTGACTTAATAACTAATTTGTTCACCTCTTTTGGTTACTACCCAAACCCTGCCGACAATCAAAAAGTATTAGACAACGCCTATCAATGGTTGAACCTAGGTGGCTCGCTGATCATAGATACCTTTGGCAAGGAACAAGTGGCTCATGCGATTGAACCAGTGCACTGCACCGAATATGACAATGGAGATATTCGCTTCGAACGGCCAGTGCTTGTTGATCATATGAACATTTATGCCAATGAGTGGATTTTGGTTCGTGGTAATCAGGCATACCGATGGGAGTATGAACACTTTGTCTATTCCGCCAAAGAATTGATAACCATGCTGGAAAAAGCCGGATTCAAGGCCACTCAAATTTATGGCTCTCTGGAAAAGACTGACTACGATTTAGCTGCAGAGCGATTGGTGGCTGTTGCCAGAAAATAGCCTGAACCTCTGAAATCGGCTCTGCTGTGATTGCTTGATTCTATAGAGACCTTTGCTTGATTCTGACCAATTGAGAAAAAACGAATCAAGAGCAAAGGTCTCTTATAGATCAATCTGGCTTGACCTGATGTAAATGGACATCTCTTTGTGGATAGGGAAAACTGCACCCCCCAGCTTCAAGGTTGACCTTTAACTGTTCCAACAAATCACCATATACTGTCCAGTAATCCCCAGAATTACACCAGGGCCTGACTGCAAAATTAATACTGGAATCAGCAAGCTCCAATAACATGATGGTTGGCGCAGGATCCTGCAACACCAAATCATGTGAGCTAACTGTCTCATGAATGATGTTTTTCGCTGTTTTGATGTCATCATCATAACTCACACCAATCACCAAATCGACCCGACGAGTGGCTTGAGAACTGAAATTCGTTATGACATCCGAAGTAATCTGGCCATTAGGAACAATCATCTCTTTGTTATCAGGGGTGCTGATGATGGTACTGAAAATTCTTATTTCCTTAACCTTGCCTGTTTTTCCAGCCACTTCTACCACATCGCCCAACCTGAAAGGCCTGAACAACACCAACATCACGCCTGAAGCAAAATTGGACAATGAGTCTTTTAACGCCAAACCAATGGCCAAACCTGCAGCACCCATCACCGCAATCAATGAAGTGGTTTGCACTCCGAGTTGACCCAACGCCATGATGACTACTGCAACTAAAATGACGTAATAAACCAGATTTCTTAAGAAATTGACCAAAATCGGATCATTACCTGTTTTGGTTAACCCTTTGGCTGTTAAACTTGACATCCATCTGGCCACTTTTCGACCAACCCAGAATATCAATAACGCCAACACCAAGGCTTTCGCCATACCAATCAATGCATCGGGATTGTTAAAAAAATCCATAACCTGTCTTTTTAACTGCTCAACAAAGGAAACTTGATTTTCTTCCATAACATCTCTCATAAAAAAAATGTATTGTATCAAATCAAATTTTTCAAAGATGTGAATTAAGGTTAAACCTGTGACTGAAGAAAGTTGAGAGTGAGTGCTTTGGCTTTTTTGTTGCGTAACAGGCCAAAATGATTACTATGAATAGTTTGATGGTAGTGAATCCAGTCGGCCTCGGTTTCGTCAACGGCAACCGTACCATCGCTCACCCCCAAGTGCTTCTCAATAAAACGCCCCATACCATAGGGTGAAGTACCAGCTATCATCATTATTTGTCGGTCGGTATTTGGTGCAGTAATGCCTACAGTTAAAGGTTCCGTTGCGTGTTTAAGCAAGCCTTTATGCCAACCCATTTGCTCTAATTTTTTTGCCACTTTGGAACCTTTAACAGGAGACCCCAGCATCAACAACTTCCCTGGTTTGTTGATTTTCGATAAAGCACGCATACTCAATATACCACCCATGGAATGAACCACTAAATGAACTGTAGACTCTTTCCTGGAATTAACAAAGGCAGTCAATTGCATGGTACTACGTTCAAAGGGTTGTTTGGTGGTTTTGTAGCCAAAAGTGTAAACCTTGTAGCCATGATTAGTCAAAAACCGTCGGTAAGAAGCCCAGGTCCATTTTTTCATCCATAATCCATGAACCAATACAACCGCTTCTTGTTCACTTTTTTCAGTCATCTGTCTCGGGCTCGATGACCTGAACATGTACTTCAGCCAATTGATCAGCATCAATATTGGATGGGGCATTGGTTAATGGACAGTGTCCACTGGATGTTTTAGGGAAAGCAATCACTTCTCTTATTGAATCTTCCCCACACATCAGTGAGGCCATACGATCCACGCCAAAGGCAATTCCACCATGCGGTGGACAACCATACTGCAAGGCTTCGAGCAAGAAGCCAAATTTTTCTTTAGCTTGTTCTGCGCTGATACCCAGTAATCCCAAGACCGATGATTGCATTTGCTGATCATGAATACGGATAGAACCACCGCCCATCTCTACCCCATTCATAACCATGTCATAACCTTTGGACAAGGCATCCCCTGGGTTATTTTTCAATTCATCGACTGTGCCTGTTGGAGCAGTGAAAGGATGGTGCAAGGCATCCCAACGATTTTCATCATCATTGTATTCGAACATCGGGAAATCAACCACCCAAAGTGGTCGCCAACCTGCAGCCACTCGACCTAAATCCTGACCCACTTTCAAACGTAAAGCACCCATAAATTGTGAAACTTCACTGTATTTACCCGCGCCGAAGAACAATAAATCACCATCTTCAGCCTGAGTGGCAGAAAGAATGCCGCTTAATGCATCATCGCTGAGGAATTTAACAATCGGTGATTGTAAACCTTCCTTACCTGCCGTTTTTTCATTGACTTTTATCCAGGCCAAACCGCGTGCGCCAAAACGTCTGGCATAGGGTTCATATTCATCAATTTGTTTGCGGGTAAATGTAGCCCCCCCTTGTGGTACTTTTAACACAGCCACTCGACCAGCCGGATCATTGGCGGGTGCTGAAAAAACCTTGAACTCTGAGTCCTTGACCGCATCGGCGACGTCTACCAGTTCCAAATCAATACGCAAATCCGGCTTGTCAGAACCATAACGGCGCATGGCCTCGCTATAAGTCATGCGAGGGAACGGATTGGCCAACTCGACATCCAGGACTTCTTTGAAAGTATCACGAATCAGGTTTTCGGCCATTTGCAACACATCTTCTTGTTCCACAAAGGCCATCTCAATATCCAATTGGGTGAATTCAGGTTGGCGGTCAGCACGTAAATCTTCATCACGGAAACAACGGGCAATTTGGTAATAGCGGTCCATACCTGACATCATCAACAATTGCTTAAACAATTGTGGCGATTGTGGCATGGCATAAAACTGTCCTGCATTCATACGTGATGGCACCAAAAAGTCACGTGCGCCCTCAGGTGTGGCCTTAGTCAAAACAGGGGTTTCAATGTCAAGAAAATCACGTTGATGTAAGTGGTTGCGTAAAGCATGAGTTAATTTAGAACGCAGCCGCATATTGTGTTGCATACTGTCACGTCGCAAATCCAGATAACGGTACTGCAAACGGATATTTTCACCCGGGTTTTCATCCAACATAAAAGGTAATGCCTTGGAAGGATTCAAGACCTGATATTCATCTACTACCAGTTCTATTTTTCCGGTTACAAGCTTGTCGTTATTTTGTCCTTCTGGTCGATTTCTTACCGTTCCTTTAACACGTAAACAATATTCGTATCGAGCACTGTCAGCAATTTTAAAAGCTGCCTCATTATCAGGCTCTACCACCACTTGAACCAAACCAGTATGATCCCGTAAATCGATAAAAATCACACCACCATGATCACGTCGATTTCCGACCCATCCACACACTTCCACTTGTTGATTCAGGTATTTTTCAGTGACCTGTCCACAAAATTCATTCCGCATAACACCAAACCTTTGTGTTTCTTTGAAAAAGCTGGCAATTTTACCTTAACAACAGTTGAGTATTACACCTATTTATAGGCTAAAAGCTATATTTATAGTGAATAAAAAGTGAAGTGCTTCACAAAATATCTATTTTCGGGTTAAGCTGATATTCAAACCCTGTATATACAATGTAAAGTCTGGTTTAAAATATTTGTTTTTGTGGGTGGAAAAAGTCATGACAGAACATACAATGAAGAAAAAATTTGGTCATTATGAAGTCGTTTCAGAACTTGGTCGAGGCGGCATGGGTGTTGTCTACAAAGCTTGGGAACCTTCTTTAAACCGACACGTGGCCATTAAGGCCTTAGGTGAACATTTACTCGGCGATGAAGGCTTGATTGAACGTTTTACCCGTGAAGCCAAAAGCATGGCCGCCATTAATCACCCCAATGTGATACAAGTCTTTTACATTGGCAAAGAAGATAAACAACCGTTTTTTGCCATGGAATTTATTGAAGGCCAGTCATTGGATGACTTACTGCGTGGCAATCAGGTACTGACCGTACCACATGCCAAAGAAATTCTGCGTCAGGCTTGTGCAGGTTTAGCTGTGGCTCATGACTGCGACTTGGTGCATCGTGACATTAAACCTGCTAACCTGATGATTTGTAATGACGGTACCGTTAAAGTGGTTGACTTTGGCATTGCCCAAACGCGTGAATATGGCGATAAATTGACTAATACTGGTGAATTTGTTGGCACACCTGGTTATTTATCCCCTGAAGTTTGTACTGGCAAGGAAGTTGATGCGCGTTCAGATATTTTCGCTTTGGGGATTGTGTTTTACGAAATGCTGGCTGGTAAAGTTCCCTTTGAAAACGACAGCCCATTGGGACTGATGCTTGAAGTGGTGCAGGCAGACATTCCAGACATTCGGGCCATCAATAAAAAAGTGGATAAGAAAACCAGCTACATCCTAGAAAAAATGATTGCCAAAAACCCTGATGAACGCTGTCAATCTTGCCAAGAAATCATCAAGCATCTTGGCCCGTCAACGGTTGAACTGAGTTTGGCAGACATTAAACAGCAGGCCATATCGGTCAAACCTGAGAAAAGACCCGCGAATATTTCCCAGCAAGTCACCATGCAGTCTGCTGCTGTTGACACCTTGGTACCAAAGGCTCGTGCCAAAAAAACCAACAAAGCCGTTTGGGCAGTGATGGCATTGGCTGCTGCCGTTGGCGTTGGAGCCATTGGCATCCATGAAGGGTTGATTCCCAACCCCTTTAAAAAGGATGATTATCAGGCCATGACTCTCTTGGGCAATGACAATAGTGACATGTCATTGGATGATGTCAAATTAAAATCCAAACAGGAGTTGGCACAAATCAGCAATGACCTGAATGCTCAATTAGAAGCGCAATCCTCCGATAATAATGCTGTTTCACACACATCTGAACAGACGGTTGCCAACAATGACGCATCAATAGAACCCAAAAACAATGCAGCCAATACAGATTCTGTTTCAACCCACATAACTACAGCAGACAGCAACGACTCACCATCTAAAACTGTCAATGAAAATAAAATCGCGGAATATCAAGCCAAAATTACTGAAACCACCTTGGCCGCTGTTGACCACAGCAAAGCCGAAGTCAATAAAACTGCGGATCAGTTTATTGAAAAAAACACCCAACCACCCAAACCCAAAGTGGTCAAAAAAGACAAAGGGGTGGCCGTATTGGTTTTTGGTGATCCAGCTGTAGCCAATCCAATAGAAAAAATCCTCGAAGCTGAATTAAAAAAAGCCAACATCAAAGTATTGAATGAACAGTTTGTTCCAGGTTTATCACAAGTCATGTCACATGGCGTTGACTTGGCCGCCATTAAGGAAAAATTGGATGCTTATGGTGGACAAACCATGATCATTGCCAATGTCAATCACGTGGGCCAACAAACTCTGGAATACTATGGTCGCCAATCGTTGTTAAATAATGCCCAACTCGACGTAGACAGTTATGATTTAGCCACCGGCGATTCGATTGGTACAGGTTATGGTGCTGAATTGAGTTACACCAGCTTGAACGCCACCGAAAACGCACAAGAAGCAGTCATGGGTTTTGTGGATCGGTTGAAATCTGACATCAAAAACCGTAAATAATAGACAGCAAAGCAGCAGCGATGTCACCTAAAAATATCCTGCTGCTTTCGGCATATGATGCCGCATCACATCATTACTGGCACCATCAATTGGAAGCCATGTTTCCACAGCACCACTGGCAGATTCTGGCTCTTAAAGACCGATACTTTTCTTGGCGCATGGGCGCTAGTGCTTTGAACTTTCAGGCTGATTTTCATTCACAACTGTTGCAAAGTTATGATTTGTTGATTGCTACTTCCATGACAGATTTAGCCTCGTTGAGAAGTTTTTATCCTCATCTGGCTTCAATACCCAACCTGCTTTATTTCCATGAAAACCAGTTTGCCTACCCTGAAAATCAACAACAAAAAGGCCTGCTAGAAATTCAACTAAAAAACATCCTCTCTGCCGTTTCAGCAGATCAATTGGCATTTAATTCAAACTTTAATCGCATGACATTTCTCTCAGGTGTCCAAACATTCCTCAAACAAATGCCTGATGGAGTACCAGTTAACTTACTCAAAGAATTACAAAACAAATCAACCGTTATTCCGGTGCCCATAAAGCCAGATTGCCAGCCCAAAACCGCTCCAAATCAGCCAAAAAGCAAAACGTTGCAGGTGGTTTGGAATCACCGTTGGGAACACGATAAAGGGCCAGAAACTTTGTTGGAATTGCTTAAACTTTGCCAAGAAAATGAACAAATTAAATTTCACATCATCGGCCAACAGTTTCGCAATACACCTGCGGCTATGCAGGAAATTCTGAGCAACCATCAGCACCAATGTTTAAACCTGGGCCATCTTGAATCACGAACCCAATACATTAAAACCCTGCAATCTGCCGATGTGGTTTTATCTACAGCCCATCACGATTTCCAAGGCATTGCCATGCTGGAGGCAGTTGCTTGTGGCTGTCGACCGATTGCGCCGAATCGAGTGGTTTATCCTGAGCTATACCCACCGCAAAATTTATATCCCAGCCACCCTTCAAATCCTAAACAAGAAGCTGCTTATATATACAAACTACTGTTACAGGCAAAACAACTGGCCACACCAAAAATAGACATTGAGCGAGATGTCTTACTGGCTAAGTATGCAACTTGGATCAGTTGAATAACGTATTTTTACCACTCCGAACAAAAAAATTCGTTAAAATGCTCATTTTTCTCATTTGTTGATATATGCCATCTGTTGACATCATTGTGCCAGTTTATAATGAACAAGATGTATTGCCCTTGTTTGTGGAACGCATAAAAGAAGTCATGCAAGACTGTAATGTGTCTTGGCGGGTAATTTTTGTTGATGACGGTTCAAGTGATGATAGTTTAAATCAAATGAAAGACATTCATGAACAAGAAAGCCGCTTTGGATATTTGGCTTTGAGTCGTAATTTTGGTAAAGAATATGCACTCACTGCAGGTCTTGATCATGCTTCGGCAGATGCCGCAGTGGTGATTGATGTTGATCTGCAAGACCCACCTGAACTGATTCCTGATATGATTGCTCATTGGCATCAAGGTTACGATGTGGTTTATGCCACCCGTAAAGCACGCCATGGTGAGTCATTAGCAAAGAAAGCCACAGCCAGCTGGTTTTACCGCATTATCAACTCGATGAGTAAAATTGATATCCCCAAAGACACTGGCGACTACCGCCTGATGTCTCGCAAAGCCTACACCGCCGTCAATAAACTGCGTGAACGCAACCGCTTTATGAAAGGTTTATTCGCTTGGGTAGGCTTCAAACAAAAACAATTGTATTTTGAACGCGAACCCAGAGCTGCCGGCGAGACCAAATGGAACTATGGCAAATTATGGCGTTTTGCTCTTGATGGCATCACCTCCTTTAGTTACCTGCCACTCAGATTCGCCACTTGGATTGGCATGTTCGTAGCCATCTTCGCCTTTTTATATGGTGCAGTTATTATCGGCAAAACCCTGATTCTCGGCAATGATGTTCCCGGTTACCCGTCACTGATGGTCGTCATCCTGTTCCTCGGCGGCATCCAACTGACCGCCCTTGGCATCATCGGCGAATACCTTGGTCGCATGTTCAATGAATCAAAACAACGTCCCTTGTATTTGGTTGACGAATACCAACCACCAGAATAAGCCACAATATGAAACCATTGCTATCACTCATTTGTTTGTTTACTCTGGCTGCCTGTAATCAGTCAGACAGCAACATCAAGTTCAAATACCACAAGGACATATTTATTAAATCCGCGCACTATTTTTCAAGTGCCTGGCCCAAGACCTTTTGGCAGGAGTTTGAAGAAGGCAATGTAGACAAAGAGTTGAAACAAATCAAAGCAGATGGCTTCAATACAGTTGTTCTTACTGTTCCCTGGCGAGGATTTGAAACTGACTTTGGCTCAAAAAGAACCGAGTCTAATGAATTTTTATACCAAAGATTGACTTTTGTTATCGAATCCATAATAGACAATCAAATGCTGTTCATGTTGCGGGTGGGGTTTCCTCACGACTACACACAAAATACTGGAACAGACATCATGCAACAATGTATCGGCATCTATTCTGAAGAAGGTATGCAGGCTCACTGGCAAAAATACCTCAACAAAGTCAAAAAAACGATACAACGCTACGATGCGGCCTCCGCAGGTATTTTGGTATCATGGGAAGATTGGTGGTGTCCACATTTTGTGCTGCCTCGACAAACCCATGAAACCCGAATAGAAATGGCTCAGAAACTCGGCTATGGGAACTGGTTAAAACAACAAAACAACAACATCGTTAAGGTGCTGTTACAATCTGATGATGTCAACTTCGAGCAAGTAAGTATTCCACAGCCAGGTGACTTATCCTATGTGCTTTACCTTGATTTCATCGATCAATTGATTGATCAAAAAATCCTGAAACCAACTCAAACTATTTTCCCCAATACGGCTTTGGAAATCAGGGTTGATAAGTTACCTGTTAAACAAGGTGATCAATACACCTGGATAGGACACAACTTGTATTTGGATGAAAAAAACCACCGTGGAACATATTGGGCTCCATTTTGGGGTGCTCAGAATAATGGAGAGTTACTCAGCGCTGAACAGGCTTTGAAAAATTTTGAATACTTTTTAAAACTGGTTTCAGGTGAAGGTAAAAACATCAATCATGTCATTGAGCAATTTAATTTTTATGACAATACCCCCTACTTTCCCAATAATGCCAACATCAAACCTGCAGAAATTGCTCAGTTTCTAATCTCTGCTGGACCCTTATTAAAACAATACGCCCAGGGGGTTGGTGTTTGGGCCTACAAAGACTATCTGGACAATGGCCTTTACAATGCCTCGTTTGAGATGGGATTGGATGGCTGGGAAACTTCTGGAAATGTGCAATTAAAGCAAAATACAGGAGACCAACAATTATCTATGGCTGTGAATTCAACCATCACGCAATCAGTCGACGCTGAAGATCGGTTCATGTTGGTTCATACTTATGAGACATTGGACTTTTGCCTGAAGTCAGATCGTCAGGCACAATTGAAAATATCGATAAACGGTACTGCTCAAAGAACTGTCGATTTACAATCAGGCTATAACTGCACTGAAATTACAGCCAGCCCTTTTAAACAGAAAGAACCCACCACTTTGACAATTACAGCCAATGATGCTGTTACCATTGATGAGTTAAGTTTGCATGGCTTTACTCAAGTACTGGGTTTGTACCATCCCGATGGGACAGAAGGCCCCTATTTACCCGCGTATCGTCAGTTAAACAATTTTTTTAATTAGTGTAAACCATTCATTATGCCTGGTCACCATATTGTCACAGTCTCTTCAAATGTGTGAAAATATACAAACTTTGGGTAAAGGACAAACCATTTGATAACAGGAACCATCAAAAATAATTTATTGTTGATATTTTTGGCTTTACTGGCCGGGTATTGGCACGCGCAGGAAAAGGTCAATGGTTCCATTAATTTGAAGATTGGGTTAACCATTGAAACCAAAGCACATGATAAACCATATCAAATATATTGCCACAGCTTCAAAGAATACACAGGCGCTAATCGCACGGATGGAAATTACACGTCTGAATTGTTAATCAATGAAGATACTTATCGGATTGTCGAAAATATTAAATGCGGTCCGAAAACCACGCACATCCGCTTTGATCCCTTACCTGGGGCTGGTGAAGTTAAAATCAACCAACTACGTGTTCATGGTAACTATTGGCGTGAAATTCCATTAGAAGATATCATTCAGCAAATGAAACCGATGAATGCCATCAATAAAATTACTTTGCAAAAGGGCTATATACTTATCCAAGCCATCGGAAATGACCCGTTTTTACAATTAACTGATCAAGTACAAGAACTGATCAAACCAGATCAGTATGATAAACTCAAATATACAGCTAAATACTCAGTCATCGCCTTACTTGTTTTTAAATTATTGGCTTATGTATTGAGTCAATTGCTCGGCCATGGGCCTAAAGTCGTTTATTCTACACAGCGTTTGAATCAGTCATTCAACCACCATACGACTCGTATATTTAAATTTTTTCATCTCCGTATGGGTCAATCCAATGAAGTCAGCTCAATTTTGATGTTATTGGCTTTTGTCTTTTATTTAATTGCATCCTGGGTCTTTGCCCGTCACTTAGTATCCAGCTCTGGTAGTTTATTTTTATTTGCGCTGGGCTTTTTGACGTTACAGTTTCTGGTAATCCTTGCCACGTATATTACAGTCATTCATGCATTGGGGCATGTTAGGTGGCTGCGTACTCTGATGGGCTTTATTTTGTTGCTATCTACCTTATTGATTGCCGTCGATGCAAGTCTGTTCTCTCTGAATGGAATGCACGTCTTTCATGGACTTGGCATGCTCACTCATGGTGGTATAGATCAGTTTTTCAACAATTTAAAATTCACTGGACTGGCCCGGTCAGAGTTAACCTTGTACCTAATAGCCATTGCTGTAGCGTTGTTATTTTGTTTCAGTGTCGTCTGGGTACTTGATCACAAAACAAACCGATTTAAATTAAGGTTGTCCATTTATCAAGCATTGTTTTTGACTGGAATAGCTATCCTGCTGACGTTTTTACTGCAAATACTTGCATCTAAACAACTGACTTCCGGAAAAATTGCTACTTATGAAAATCACCATCCTATTGGTCTGAGTTTTTTCGATCAAAAAGGGTATATAGTTGCTTATCCGGCAAAAGCGGTACCTTTCAAACGGCTGGATAACCCACATAAGCAAATAGCCACGATGATAAATTCAAACATCAATCAAGTTTATTTATTCGTCTTTGAATCTCTCAGGGAAAATGCGATTACTCCTTCCAGTGCTCCCAACTTATTTCAATTTAAAGAGGATGGTTGGTATTTCAATAAAATGTTGGCATCAGGTAATGCTTCACACTACGGTTGGTATTCTGTGATTAATGCGAGCCATCCTTTTTATTTAGAACGATATGCAAGGTTAAAGGATAAAAGAGGTTCTTTACCTATCCAATTGTTTCGAGAGTTAGGGTTTCAAATTAACGTTTTCTCTGCCAAAGACCTTTCTTACTTAAGTTCCGACCATGTCATGTTTGGTGAAAATTTATCATTGGTTGACTATCTCAGTGACCACCCTGACATAAGCCCTCCAGAACATGACCGTAAAGCCGCTGACGAAGTTATATCCAAGATCAATAATAGTAACAGCAGTGATAAGCAGCTCAATATCATCTTTTTTGATTCTACGCATTATCCTTATCGCTGGAATGATCAATTTATCGAAAGTATAGAACCTTTTCAGGGGACACCAGCTGAAGGAACTGATCTATCTAGCGCTGTTCGAATCATGCAAACAGATAAAGCACTTATCTATAATCGCTATCTCAATGCGGTCAAGCATATGGATTATTTGTTCGGTGAAGTTGTAACAGCTTTGAAGCACAAAGGAAGCATGGAAAATTCGTTGGTGGCAGTGGTTGGAGACCATGGTCAACAATTTATGGAACATGGTTACATGCTGCATGGTTTCACTTTATTCAATGAAGACATTAATGTGCCTATTTATTTTCAAGGTCCTGGCCTACCCACAGGCCAGTACCCTCAGGTCGTTGCCCATACTGACATCATGCCAACATTGTTGCATGCAGTTGGGTTGGATCCAATAAACTTCGAAGATTTACATGGGCAATCCTTATTAGAAAAGGAACACCGACCTTTTGTTTTATCAGCAGTCGCTGGAGAACAAAACACACCCTATTCGTTTGTACTTTCCAGCAATGATTGGAAATTGTTTTTTAAGACAGAAAGTAACAATCCTGCTGATTTCAAAAAGCTCTATGTCACCATGATTACAGATAACAATGATGCCATTTATGTGCCAGGCGATGGATCAGAGCAGGCTTATCGAAACTTTATTGATCAAAACTTCCAAAGTTTTATTGAACAAATGACCATCACCAGCCTACCATAACAGTTATAATTATTCACTTGTCAAATAGCTGGCCTCATCCCAGTTGATGGAATCCACACCTTTAACTTCAAGAATCATTCCTTTTTCCTGTTCAAAAGTAAAAGTTTTCTGTTTGACCCATCCGTCTTTTTTATAAACTATCGAAAAGAAGGGCTGATCTGGAAAATGAAATTCTTTAAATCCCAAATCTATGAGCTCTCGTTTCCATAGATCTATTGAGTCAATGAACTTGCCCTGCTCCGCAAATATAAACAACATTTGTTCTCGCCTCGCCTCGCCCTTTAACAAATTAATGAATGGATATATGTATCTGTCATCTATCCGAAACGAATGTTTACTGATGAACTGTTGTTGTTTCATATCAAGTTCCAGTACGTGGAGGTGACTATACCTCTTTCTGGCAGCTTCTGATAACGGATAACCTTCAATCATCATGCCATTGGTTTGCTCCTCATCATTAATTTTCAAACTGACACGTCCTAATTCATCGGTTTGAACCTGAATATTTTTATTCAAGTTCAGTCCTCGGCGTTGTTGGGTGAAATTATGTGCATAACGCCAACTGCTCTCTAACAGCCATTCATTCTCACATGGATTGATTGGGAGAGTAATGTATTCATATTCTGGACAATCTCCAGAAAAAACCCGATCTCCATTGAGAATATTTTCTCGCAAAATGAACCTGTTTTGGTCTACCTCATTCGGTACCAGACCATTGATAAAACTTACATTTGTTTTAACATCTAATGCAGCTAATAACAAAGGCGCAACATCATACAAAGCAATTGGCTTTCCCAAATCAAATTGAAAGTCATCTATCAAAATCCCCAGTAATTGATTGCGATTGAAATCTTTACCAAAATAATCTTTGATCAAAGGTACATTGAATACTCCATGATCAGAGGTAATCAAAACAGCGGTATCAGAAAGCACATTATTATCAGATAGTTGTTGGATAAATTTCCCTAGCAAATAATCGGCACAATGAATTCCCTGTATAAACTTATGGTGATTACCAGCCTCATCATATTTGGGACAAACAGGATCTGGATTGCCATTGAGGTGAGTGGACAAGGTCAGCATGCTTATGTGAAAGGGTTGGTTTTTTTGCCTTAATTCGATGATCCGTTGCCATGCGAAGTCAAACAAATCACTGTCTTGTAAACCCCAATCATTGGTTGTGTAGCTTTTATCTTTCGCATAATCTAACCAACCAAACACTCGATCATATTTTTTGGCTTTAAGAAACCCTTCCTTGTTAGAAAAACTCTTTCTGGCACCACCCACAAACTCCTGATGATAACCCAAGTGATTTAGCACATCAGTCAAACAGGGTAATTTCAGATAGGGAATTTGTGACTCTATGATGTTGTTTCGAGCTACCATTTTTGGCACTAAACCACACAATGACGATATGATTCCTTGCATGGTGAAATTGGCCGTCGATTGATAATTTTTAAAATTCCCATACCGTTGTTTTAACTGATTAATGTTAGGCGTAAGTTCAGGATATTGGTTACTTTCAGAAAACTCGAGGCTAAAAGATTCCAGATAAATTATGATTAAATTCTTGGGCACTCCTTCAACGACTGCATTGATTCCGTCCACATCTGTATTAACTGGACGAACTCCAAACGATTCTAAATGGCTGATTTGGGAAGCTGATTTGTGTTCAGTATCCATGTAGTTTACATACTGAACATAATTATTGACCAATCTACCTGGAGCAATCCCATAATGAAATGACAAAAATATGATGAGTGAAAGGACGGCAATCCATCCTTTATTTCGAGACATCTTATAACGAGTGTATTTAACCAATAAAACACTGAGAGCCAACAGACTAAAAACTACCGCACAGTATTTAAAAGGTTGAATTGCAAATCCTATCCACAACGCCTGCGGTTCAAAGTGCATGAATGTTTGCTTGCCAAAGGCTTCTCCTGAAAACTGAAATATCAATACTTCAGCTAACACCACAAACAAAAGCAAAAAAACAATCAATACCTGAATGATGCTTATCCACTTGACTGACTTTACCGGTTGCCAACCTGCCAATAAATATAACAAGATTGTGCCGCTCAAACTGGCCGAAACGACGCTTTTGATATTCAAAGCATTGCTATATACATCCATATTAATGAGGTAGTTACTGGCTGCAAGCAACAATAACAATACCCCAAGCCAAATTGTGGCAATCCAAATTCTCATAGCATATTTGTGTGACAAATTGATGAAATGATACAAGAAATGATTGCTCCTTTGTACACTTTTAGGCGCTAAGAATCATGGGCTATATCATATCTTCCAAAACTGACCTGATCTGATAACCACTACTTATAGAAATCATTTGATTTATGTTTTTTTAAATCCATATGATATGATACGTACATAAAAATAATAATGAGTAAGGTAACACCATGTCTAAATCACAAACATTACAAGACCCATTCCTCAACGCATTGCGTAAAGACCGCATTCCAGTGTCGGTTTTTTTGATGAATGGAATAAAATTGCAAGGTACGGTTGAATCGTTTGACCAGTTCGTCATTGTGTTAAATAACACCACCAACCAGTTGGTTTATAAACATGCTATTTCTACCATTGTACCTGCAAAAAATGTAAGCACTTACAAAATCCAACAGGAAGACAACGACTGATATTTAACTTAAAACAATTAGTTTGCAAAGCAGTTTCATCATTTGAAGCTGCTTTTTTATGTCCTGACATGAATAACCTCAACCAACCAACAGTCAAGCTCTACACAAATCTATATAAGTTGTTAATGCATAAAGCTTTTCAGAATCTGACTCATTTTATCGACCCGAGGCAATCGGTTTTTACCGATAGGACAAAAAAAAGCAAGGAGGGTATCTGACTTGTTTGATCGTTCTGAGCGTGGTGACCGGGCGATATTGTTGTGTCCAACACCGATACAAAGAGATTTGCGAGGGGAACAACCTGATAGAATCGAGGAGTTCCGTGAACTGGTCACCACTGCGGGTGCTGAAATTTTTGAAGTCATTACCAGCACCAAGCAAACCATTGACCCCAAATTTTATGTAGGCACTGGTAAAGCAGAAGAAATTAAAAATGCTGTTGAAATCAATCAGGCTGATGTGGTGATCGTAGATGCTTCTTTAAGCCCAGTACAAGAGCGAAACCTGGAGGCTTTTGTTAAAGCTCGGGTGCTGGACAGACGTACTTTGATTCTCGATATATTTGCCCAACGCGCAAGATCTTATGAAGGTAAATTACAGGTTGAACTGGCACAATTGAAACACATGTCCACCCGCTTGGTTCGTGGTTGGACTCATTTAGAAAGACAGAAAGGTGGTATTGGCATGCGGGGACCCGGTGAAACCCAACTTGAAACCGATCGTCGATTACTTAATGCCAGGGTTAAATCACTTAAGGCCAAACTGGACAAAGTGATGCGCCAGCGTGAACAAGGACGCAAGCAACGTAAAAAATCAGGAACTCGAATGCTGGCTCTGGTCGGTTATACCAATGCCGGGAAATCTACGTTGTTCAATTTGCTCACAGATGCAGGGGTTTATGCCAAAGATCAATTGTTTGCCACACTCGACCCTACTGTGCGGCAATTCACAGCCATTCCAGGTTGCAATGCCGTCATCAGTGATACAGTAGGTTTTGTACGTGATTTGCCTCATGAATTGGTAGCTGCTTTCAGAGCAACATTACAAGAAGCAGTGGATGCCGACTTGTTGCTTCACGTGATTGATGACAGCAACCCTGAACATCGTGATCACATGAAAGAAGTGTACAAAGTGTTCGAGGAACTAAAAATTGAAGATGTGCCCACCATTGAAATTTTCAATAAAATTGACCAATCTGGCCACCTCCCTGAAGTACAAACCAGCCTATCAGGATCACCTGATAAAGTCTGGATTTCTGCACACCAGAACCTGGGCATTGAATTATTGATAAAAACCATTGAAGAACGCTTGCTTCGTACCCATTTATCCCTGAAGTTCGCCTTGCCAATGAGTCTGGCGCGTTTACGCGCCCAGTTTTATCAACTGGACGCGATACGTGAGGAACAAATCGATGATTCCGGCCAATGGCAAATTGAGGTAGAATTACCGCTGGAAAAATGGCGACAATTGGCCAAAAACAATGATAATGGTGCTGTTTTTGTGCAACAATTATTGGCTGACAATAACATAGACAACAACGAAAACCCACAAGACTGGTAAGCAACTGGAGATGATGTATGCCCTGGAATGAACCTGGCAACCAAAACTCGGGAAATAACAAACCGAACAACAATAAACCCAACGGTAACAAACCCCCAGATATGGATAAAATCATCGGTGATTTTTTCAAGTCCATCAAAAATGCATTGGGGTTCGGCAAAGGCTCAGGCAGTCCTTCAAATGGCAACCAAACACCTCTGGTGTTTTTGCTGTTAGGACTATTGGGTTTAGGCATATACAGTTCCGCATACCAAATTGAACAAGCCGAAAGAGGTGTGGTTTTGATCTTTGGTGAGTACGCAGATACCATGCAACCAGGTTTGCGTTTTACGCTGCCAAGACCTTTTGCGCAAGTTTATCGTGTTAATGTTGAAGAGATCAGACAAGAAGACAACAACGGTCAAATGCTGACAGAAGACAAAAACCTCATTGAAATTGATTACTCGATTCAATACCGAATAGACGAAGAACGGGTTAATGACTACCTGTTCAGTGTGGCCAACCCACAAAACACTGTAAGACAAGTGGCCGAAAGTGTAATGAGGCAGGTGGCTGGTACCAGAACCCTGGACTTTATCATCAATGAAAATCGTACCGCCGTAAACCAACAGGCACATGAAGAAATACAGTCAATGTTGAATGATTACAAAACAGGCATCCAAATCAGACAAGTTAACATCACTGAAGTGCACCCACCCATCAATGTTAAAGAAGCCTTTGACGATGTGGTCAAAGCAAGGGAAGACCAAAAAACTTTTATCAATCAGGCCAACGAGTATGCTAATGGGCGCATACCTGAAACTGAAGGTAGGGTCTTAAAAATCATACAGGAAGCAGAAGCATATAAAGAATCAATCATTGCTGAAGCACGCGGTAAAGCACAACAATTTGATTTATTGCGAGCCGAATATGAACTGGCACCTGAAGTGACCAGACAACGCTTGTTTCTCGAAACCATGGAGTCAGTCTTAGGCGAAACACCCAAAGTGTTGATGGATCAAAATACCAGTAATTCCATGATGTATTTACCCCTAGACCAGTTGTTAAAAAATCAAACCCAAACCTTTGAATTCCCTCCTGTAGATTTGGGCACCACCACAGTAACGCCCAACAGTTCTAACCAGCCGATGAATTCTAACTCAAATGTTACTAATCGTAGTACCCTACGCGGAAGGGGAAGATAACCATGAATAAATTAATCGCACTCATTTTTAGCTTATTGATCATCACAGTATTGGCCAGTTTTTTTGTGTTTACCATCGATGAAAAACAAACCGCTGTTAAATTGCGTTTTGGTGAAGTTGTCCAAGCTGGATATGAACCGGGTTTGCATTTTAAATGGCCCATTGTGAACAATGTCGTTAAATTCGATAGTCGTATCCAAACACTGGACAATGCGCCAGAACGGGTTTTTAATAACGACAGTGAATATTTGATGGTTGATTATTTTGTCAAATGGCGTATTAAGGATGTGAAAACCTTTTTCACTTCTAACGGCGGGTTGATTGCCAAAGCCAATGCCAATCTGTCTGGTGTTATTAAAAATGCGATTCAGGAAGAGTTTTCCGTACGTACTCTAGATCAGGCTATTTCAACTCAAAGAATTGAACTGATGGAAAGTTTGCGCAAACACACCAGACAAAGAGCTGAAAATTATGGCATAGATATTGTGGATGTGCGCATCAAACAAATTAATCTAGATCAGTCGGTGAATGACTCAGTTTATAACCGCATGCGCTCAGAACGTTTGGTTGAGGCCGCCGAACACCGTTCAAATGGCAGAAAAGAGTCTATCAACATCCGCGCCAATACCGATAAAAGAATACGGATCATGCTGGCTGATGCAGAGAAACAAGCGGCCATTGTACGTGGTGAAGGCGATGCTGAAGCCACTAAGATTTTTGCTCAAGCACACAACAAAAATCCAGAATTTTATTCGTTCACCAGAAGTCTTGAAGCTTATGTGAAAAGCTTTGAGTCTGGTTCAGGTAATGTTTTGGTATTGGATCCAAATTCTGAGTTTTTTAAATATTTTAGGGAACAACAACCCAAGTAAACGAGACCCATTTGATTGAGCATCCAATCATTGCAGCCATAGCTTTGGCCATGATTTTTGAAGGTATCATGCCTTTTGTCGCACCCAAAGCTTGGAAAAAAATGTTATTACAACTCGTGCAAATGGAAGATAAACATTTGAGAATTTTTGGTGTCATCATGATGGTGACCGGCGCACTTACTTTTAAATACATACAGTCATGAAAAAATCTGTCGTAGTTTTAGGCACCCAATGGGGTGATGAAGGGAAAGGAAAAATTGTTGATTTATTGACCGAAGACGCTGATGCAGTGGTTCGTTATCAGGGTGGTCATAATGCAGGTCATACTTTAATCATCAATGAACAAAAAACAGTATTGCACCTGATTCCATCAGGCATTCTGAGAAACGGGGTAAAATGTTATATTGGCAACGGTGTGGTTATTGAGCCTGAAGCTTTGATTAAAGAAATCAAGGACCTGGAAAGCACAGGTGTTGATGTACAGTCCAGACTTTATATATCTAAATCAGCACCAGTCATCATGCCTTATCACATCAAGCTGGATCAATTACGTGAAATTAAAAAAGGCAAAGAGGCCATTGGCACAACTGGTCGCGGAATAGGACCTGCCTATGAAGATAAAGTGGCTAGACGCAGTATCCGCATTGGTGATTTATTGGATGCAAATTTGCTGAAAGATAAACTGGAACAAGTGCTGGATTATCACAATTTTGTCATTGTCAATTATCACCAGTCCGAGCCTCTTGATTTTAATGAAGTTTATGAAAAGGCCTTGCAACAAGCTGAATTCATCAAATATATGTGTGTGGATGTCACTGGGGCATTGCATCAACATTTAGCTCAAGATGAGAAACTATTGATGGAGGGGGCTCAAGGTTCGTTATTGGATATTGACCATGGTACTTATCCTTTTGTGACATCATCCAACACCACTGCTGGAAGTGCTGCGACCGGATCTGGCCTCGGGGTTACTCATATAGATTATGTTTTGGGTATTACCAAAGCCTATACCACTCGTGTTGGCAGCGGCCCTTTTCCAACTGAGTTGTTTGATGAGGACGGTGCTGAACTGGCCAAACGGGGTGTTGAATTTGGCGCCACTACCGGCAGACCGCGACGATGTGGCTGGTTAGATTTGGTGGCCCTGAAACGAGCTGTTCAAGTCAATGGCGTGACCGGACTTTGTGTCACTAAGCTGGATGTACTTGATACATTTGCCACCATCAAAGCATGTACCAGCTATGGAGATGAAGCCTTTCCAGGATCTGCGCAAGATTGGGCACAAGTTAATCCGATTTACCAATCTTTTGAAGGCTGGCAATCCTCAACCCGAGGTCTAACCAACCTGAATGATTTACCCATACAAGCCAAGACTTTTGTGGAATATATTGAAACCTTCACCGGCGCGCCAGTGCACATTATTTCCACCGGCCCAGACCGTTGTGAAAACATTTTGATTAAAAACCCAATGGCTTGA
The DNA here is from genome assembly GCA_020442635.1 of Lysobacterales bacterium. Taxonomy (GTDB): domain Bacteria; phylum Pseudomonadota; class Gammaproteobacteria; order Xanthomonadales; family Marinicellaceae; genus Marinicella. Next base: position 23,987 of record JAGRJR010000014.1, on the reverse strand, counting down.
TTCTGGAATTATCGATGGATAGTCGAGCCTGGTTGCATACAACCGGGCTTATCTAAGTTGCGACCTTTTCCAGCTTTTTAAGCGCTAACTTTTTCTTCAAGACTGACAAATGATCAAGGAAAACTATGCCTTTAAGATGATCTAATTCATGTTGTATGCAAACCGCCAACAAACCCTCTGCTTCCAGTTCCTGACTTTCTCCAATAACATTTTGATAACTGACCTTGACGTGTTCAGCTCGTTTGACTGATGCATAAATTCCCGGGACCGACAAACAACCTTCCTCATGTTTTTGTATGCCATTTTTTTCCACAATTCTTGGGTTCACCAATACCAGCGGTTCGCTGTTATCCTCCGAAACATCGATAACCACTAACTGGATATGTTGGTCAACCTGAGTGGCAGCTAATCCAATACCTGGTGCTGCATACATGGTTTCCAACATATCATCAGCCAACAGTTTTAATGATTCATCAAACTCCTCAACTGGTTTAGCTACTGTTTTCAGTCTTTTGTCGGGTAAAGTTAAAATTGTCAGGATACTCATAATTATTGATAGATTGCTTTCAGGCAATCATAGTTTCAAAGTTGAAATTTTCAATGAAAACATTGAATTTTAGACCCAAATAAACTTTTGATGGCAAAAAACCACCTCTACGCACTGTCCTAAAAAGGATATTTTTCAATAAAATAGCGTTTTTTTTAAGCATTTTGGTGTCTGAATCACATTTTTGTTTAATTTTAATCCTAAAATGGCTAAACTAAAGTTTTAGGAAAATCAAGGGTTTGCCGATGATGTTTAAAAAACAACATTTAATTATTGCGTTGCTGATTGGCCTTATGTTCGTGGCTCAAGCTGAGGAAGTTGAACTGAATCCTGCTCATCCAGACACCTATGTGGTGCAAAAGGGTGACACATTGTGGGACATTTCAGCGGTGTTTTTAAAATCTCCCTGGTTGTGGCCTGAGATTTGGCATGCCAATCCACAAATTGAAAACCCGCACTTAATTTATCCAGGGGATGTAATCAACTTGATTTATCTGGATGGTAAACCTGCCATTACCGTCAATCGCAGCCACCCAACAGTTAAACTCAGCCCTACTGCAAGAACTATTGATCATAGTGATGCTATCCAAACCATACCCTTAAAAGACATTGAGCCTTTCTTGAAGAGGTTGAGAATCTTAAGCAAAGCTGATGCAGAATTAGCACCCTATGTTGTAGAAACCCAGGAGCAAAAAATACTGGCAGCTACTGATAACAAGATTTATGTCAGAAACCTGCATAATGTCAGACAAGGAGATCGTTTTGCTATTGTCCGACCAACGGTTATCTATCGTGAGGTTCCGACAGATTTTCCTTGGGATGAGTCAGAAAATCACGAAATTCAATCAGTAGAGTGGCAAAAAACATCCGAATATACGACATCAGCTGTGCTTGCCCGCTTTTGGAAAGAACACATTAATAAAATGTATTGGAAAAATGTCAAAATTCTTGGTTATGAGGTTGCTGACACAGGTATCGCAGAAGTAGTTAAAGTCAATTCTGAAGACATTACCACCATGAAAATCATCGACGTTGATACAGAAGTCAAGACAGGCGATTTAATCTTACCTATTGATGACTTCAACTTTGACCCATATTTTATGCCGAAAGCAGGCTCAGCAGATGACGAGAACATACGTGTTGTTGCTCTGAATAATGCGCTATTCGGTAGCGGACGCAGACAAATTGTAGCCATCAGTACTGGTAAAAAACAAGGAGTAGATGTGGGTGATGTGTTTGCGGTATACAGCCCCGAAAAAGTCATCAGAGACGAAGTTATGCATCCAAAGAATGATTTGAAGACTTTGTTCAAACCTTCACAAGCTATGGTAACGCTACCCATGGAGTTGGCTGGACATGTCATGGTTTTTAAAACATTTGACCATATCAGTTACGCCATTATCACTGATGGTAATCGCCCGGTTAGACTGTACGATTATGTTAAGACCCCCTGATTGATGCCGTTCAATAATACAGAGTCCTGGTTACATTTACTCAATGCACCAGGACTTGGCTATACCCGCATCAGTAAACTACTAAAAGTCTTCGGAAGTGCGTCAGAAATAACAAAACAAAAGCAGTTTCCTGATGAGTTAAAAATCCCCAAACAAGCGCTCAATTACTTCAGACAAGCAAATAATGATACCATCTGTCTCGAACTACATTGGTTAAATAAAGCCGACAACCATCTACTTACCATCGAAGATGCACTGTATCCTCCACAATTACTACAAAGTAATGACCCGCCAAGTGCGCTATTTGTAAAAGGGAACATTCAAGCTTTGCTATTACCACAATTGGCCGTTGTGGGGAGTCGTAATGCCACTCAGGGAGGTTTGAACAATACCCATGCTTTTTGTGTTAATCTAGCCCAAAAGGGTTTGGTCATCACCAGCGGTCTGGCTGCTGGCATAGACACCCAGGCACACCAAGCCGCATTGGACGCAAATGGACAAACCATCGCTGTGATGGGAACAGGTATCAATATGATTTACCCAAAAGCTAACCATCAACTGGCTAAAATTATTGCCTCTCATGGAGCTGTATTATCTGAATTACCATTCAACACCCCGCCTAATGCCCATAATTTTCCAAGACGCAATCGCATCATAGCTGGATTAGCTTTGGGCACTCTGGTGGTTGAAGCCACCAATAAAAGTGGCACGCTGATAACCGCTAGATTATCCATGGAAAACAATCGACCTGTTATGGCCATTCCAGGTTCTATCCACAACCCTATGGCTCGAGGCTGCCATCATTTAATCAAACAAGGCGCCAAACTGGTAGAGTCTGCTCAGGATATTTTTGAAGAACTGACACCGAGTATTAATATGTTGAGCGACCAATTACAAGCCAATCTCCATAAATTACAAGAAAGAGAACTTGAAAAGCCAGTTGAAACACCCAATATCGTGCTTTCTGATTCCCAACAACAGATTTTTCAAGGTTTAGACTTTCATCCTACATCGTTTGATGCTATTGTGGAACAGACAGGGTTTTCCAGTGCAACGGTCGCAGCCGACTTATTAATCCTGGAACTCTCTGGGATGATTGAGAAATTACCGGGCACGAAATACCAAAAGACATGAATGAAAACATCATTGACCTGCTGGTCTATCTATTTGAAAACTACCTTTCTGAAAATACCAATCTGCAGGAACAATACACAAAAAACAGCATTTACATTGGTCTAGAGCAAGCAGGTTTTGAAAAAAACACCATAGATAACGCATTTGACTGGCTATTGAGTATTCATGATGAAACTCTTCAGCCAATAGAGCAAACTGCAGATGCTGTCAGAATGTACAGTCCACACGAATATGAATTATTAGACACTGAAGGCATAGATTTTATTACCTACCTCGAAGGTAGTGGAATTCTAACACCGACCACTCGTGAGCTTTTGATCAATGGTTTGCTAAATCTAAATGCTGACAACATCGATGTTGATGATTTACAATGGCTGGCTTTGATTATTTTATTTTCACAACCGGATGAGGAACAAGCCTTTGCATCAATGGAAAGTTTGATGTTTGATCCGCCGGTCGATCATGAACATTAAATTTAAACATGGCAGAAAACTTACTGATTGTAGAGTCTCCGGCAAAAGCCAAAACCATAGAAAAATACCTCGGCAAAGGACATAAAGTTCTGGCATCCTACGGTCATGTCCGTGACTTGTTGGCCAAAACCGGTGCTGTGGACCCAGACAATGATTTTGAACTTAAATACGTTGATGTAGATAAAAACAAAAAACACATTGAGGCAATTGTCAAAGCTGCAAAAAAAGCCGACACCATCTACCTCGCAACCGATTTGGATAGGGAAGGTGAAGCCATTTCCTGGCATGTTGTTGAAATACTTAAGGAAAGAAATCTACTCAAGAATAAAAACATAAAACGGGTGGTTTTTTCAGAAATCACTCAATCAGCCATCAAAGAAGCAGTGGCCAATCCACGTGATATTTCGACGGAGCTGGTAGATGCGCAACAAGCCAGACGCGCGCTTGATTACTTGGTAGGTTTTAATCTGTCACCCTTGTTATGGAAAAAAGTTCGCCGTGGTTTATCAGCGGGTAGGGTTCAATCACCCGCGTTGCGTTTGATTGTGGAGAGGGAAGATGAAATTAATGCTTTTATCAAGGAAGAATACTGGACCATCCATGGCAGCATGTCTAAAGATGGTGATGAATTTGAGTCCAACCTCAACATATACGATGGCAATAAACTCAAAAAGTTTGACCTTAACGATCAAGAAAAAGCTGATCGCGCATTGGCCAAATTAACAAACCAAGCTGGTACTGAACTAACAGTCACAGAACTCATTCAGAAACAGAGAAAACGCAAACCATCACCACCTTTCATCACTTCGACCTTACAGCAGGAAGCTTCCCGTAAACTTGGCTTTACTGCCAGAAAAACCATGCAGGTTGCACAACAACTGTATGAAGGTCTTGAAGTAAATGGTCAATCACAAGGCCTGATAACCTATATGCGTACTGATTCCCTCAATCTAGCCAATGATGCAATTGAAGATATCAGATCGGTGATTAAAAATAAATATGGTAGCAATCAGGTTCCTGAAACACCTAACTTTTATAAAAGCAAATCTAAAAATGCACAGGAAGCGCATGAAGCCATCCGTGCAGTATCTGCCCAACTGATTCCTGTTGAGATAAAAAAATCTCTTAACAATGATCAATTTAGATTGTATGACCTGATTTGGAAAAGAACCCTTGCCAGTCAGATGATTAATGCCACCATTGGTACTGTCACAGCGGACTTTACCTTTGGTGATGACCACAATCTGCGTGCCACAGGTTCAACTATATTGGAAAAAGGATTTTTGACCGTCTATGAAGAAGGTTTGGATGACGGCAAAACGGACAATAAGGAAAAACACCTGCCGAATTTGAAAAAAGGTGATGTGGTAGATTTAATAGATATCAAAGGGTTACAACATTTTACCGAACCTCCCCCTCGATATTCAGAAGCCACATTAGTCAAAGCTTTGGAAGAGTTTGGCATTGGCCGTCCCTCAACTTACGCCAGCATCATATCAACTTTGCTCAATCGTGATTATGTCGAATTAGAAAACAAACGATTTATTCCCACGGATGTGGGTAAAGTGGTGGCTCGTTTTCTTGAAACTCATTTCAACAATTACGTTGATTATGAATTCACTGCTCGCTTAGAAGATGCTTTGGACGCTGTGTCTCGAGGAGAAAAAGCCTGGAAGCCACTGATGAAATCTTTCTGGGAACCTTTTAGTAAGTTAATAGAAGAAAAAGAAGAAACTGTTTCACGTGATGAGGCCCAATACAAAAGAGATTTGGGATTTGACCCTGATACCGGGAAACCGGTCTCAGTCAGGATAGGGAAATATGGCACTTTTGTGCAAATTGGCACCAAAGAAGACGAAGAAAAACCCAAGTTTGCCGGCTTATTACCTGGCCAGAAACTCGACACCATCACCTTTGATGAAGCCATGGCTTTGTTTGCCTTACCAAGGGAACTGGGTGAAACATCTGAGGGCGAAAAGGTGACTGCTAACATCGGTCGTTTTGGTCCTTATGTACGGTATGGTAATAAATTTGTCAGTATAAAAAAAGATCAGGGAGACCCATACTCCATCAGTCTGGAAGAAGCCTTGGTGTTAATTAAGGAGAAAAAAATTGCTGATGCCAACCGAATCATCCAAACCTTTGATGATGGCGTTCAAGTGCTTAATGGTCGCTGGGGCCCATATGTTACTGACGGCAATAAAAATGGCAAAATTGCTAAAGATCAGGATCCTAAAGTCCTGACTCACGAACAATGTCTTGCCATACTGGCAGAGGCCCCAGAAAAGAAAAAGCGCACCAAGAAAAAAATCGCCAAAAAAAAGGTAACAAAGAAAAAAACAACCAAAAAGAAAGTCAGTAAAAAGAAAACTTCAAAAAAGAAAACTGCGAAGCAATAAGCCATGACAACAATGGGGACCTCAATAGCGCATGCAGTTACCGCCATTCGGCAGGGAGGAGTCGTTATTTATCCAACTGAAGGTGTATTTGGAATTGGTTGTGACTATAGAGTTAAACAAAGCGTTCAGCGCATTCTCAAACTGAAAGAACGCTCTGTGAACAAAGGCTTGGTTTTAATTGCTTCACATATTCAACAAATATTGCCTTTGGTACAACCTCTTAAGCGTGAACACTTGGCACGTGCATTAAAAACCTGGCCCGGTCACCACACCTGGGTATTCCCTACATCACCCTTAACACCCAAATGGATAACCGGCGATTTTGACTCCGTTGCCTTACGGGTAAGTGACCATCCAGTGGTTAAGTCATTGTGTGATGAACTGGGACATGCCTTGGTTTCAACCAGTGCCAATATCAGCAACCAGCCAACACCTAATAATTGTAAAGAACTTCAAGAATTATGGCAAAACGAAGTAAATTATTATCTGGATTTACCGCTGGGTTCTGCAACGGGGCCTTCAACCATCAGATTAGTGGATTCTGGTGAGGTCATTCGATGAAATTAGAACTTCGCTCAAGATTTTATTCATTGGTAACAACTTTATTGACACCATTGGTACTGATTCGTCTGGCCATGCGCGGCATCAAGACTAAGGCTTATTTACAACGCTGGCATGAACGCTTTGGTTGGTTCAAGTCACCCAAATTTTCGAGTAAGTCTATTTGGGTTCATGCGGTTTCAGTGGGTGAAGTCAATGCCGCCATCCCATTAATTAAAGCTTTAATGGAAACGTATCAAAACCATCATTTTGTATTGACCACCATTACTCCCACCGGTTCTGACCGCGTGCAACAAATCTTTGGTGACCAGGTTTTTCATGTTTATTTACCTTATGACTTACCAGGCGCAGTCAAACGCTTTTTACGCAAAACCAAACCTGATCTGGCAGTGATTATGGAAACTGAAATCTGGCCAAACCTGTTTCGGTTTTGTAAAAAGAAACATATTCCCATCGTGGTCGCCAATGCACGCTTATCTGAAGTGTCTATGAAAGGATATCGGTGGGTTGAGTCATTGGCTGCCAAAGCGTTTAATGACACCGCTTATGTAGCAGCCCAAACGGTAACCGACGCCAAAAGAATGATTCAGTTAGGTTGTTATCCTGAAAAAATATTTGTGGTTGGTAGTCTGAAATTTGACATCATCATTGAAGAGCATATCATCGAAAAAGGTGAAGAAATTCGCACCCATTATCAAAACAGCCGCCTGGTTTGGATAGCGGCAAGCACCCATCAAGACGATGAAATTGAGGTACTTGATGCTTATGCACTATTAAAACAAAGACATCCAAAACTGATGTTGGTGATAGTGCCCAGACACCCTGAGCGATTTCAAAGCACCACCCAAGCCTGTAGAAATAAAGGATTTAACACCCAACTTCGCAGCCAAAGTGGTTTATATGACATCGATGCTGATGTTTTCGTGGTAGATACTATGGGTGAAATGCTCGAGTTTTATGCCTCTTCTGACATTGCTTTTGTGGGTGGCTCGATTGCCAATATTGGAGGGCATAACGTTCTCGAAGCCGCCGTTTTTTCACTGCCTGTGCTGGTTGGTCCTAACACTCATAACTTTTCGGAAATCACACAACTGTTGAACGATTGTGGTGGCTCCCAAACCGTTCACGATGCCAATGACATCATCCGCAGTATGGAATATCTGATTGAAAATGAGCAAGCACGAGTCGCCATGGGTCAAGCAGCCAAAGAGCTGGTCAATCAGAACCGTGGCGCGGTACATTTAACCATGAACCTGATTGAGTCCGCATTGGATCAAAAACCACTGAATGACCAGTTAAAAAACAAACATTTTCCTAGGATATCACCATGAAAAAAATTTTAACAATAGCCATTATTTTGTTGTTAGCTGCGTGTGATGAAAACCAAGACTACAGTGATATGCCAGATTTTCACAAACCAGTCCGAGGTGATTATTGGGCTGTCAGATACACCTATCCCACCTTTCAATATCAACAACACTGGTGGATCCAAGCCCAAAAAGCACATGAAAAAAACCCACAAAAAACACCATTAAATAGAGATCGCTATTTAGCCAATTTCAATGGTTTGAATCCGGGGGCTTTTACTGCACTAGGACCCAAACCTTTGGGAGAACCCAATGGCACCGCATTTTCGGGCAGGGTTAATGTCATCGTAACTCATCCGCTTGATTCCAGTATTGCTTACATGGGCGTGGATGGAGGAGGTGTTTGGAAAACCACAGACTGTTGTGATGAACAAACCAGCTGGCAAAACATCACTGATAACACCGCTGTCCATGGAGGAGCCATCGGGGATTTATACATTGACCCCAACGATGCCAACATCATTTATGCAGGTACCGGTGATTTGCGTTATGGCTCATATTCTTTCGGTAGTGCTGGTTTGTTGCGCTCAAAAGATGCCGGTACCACCTGGGAAGTTTTGGGTGAAGATGTTTTTTCACCTTATCGGAGCCAAGCTCCGGGAGAATTTCCTCAATATCAAGCCATTGGCCGAGTCCGAACCAATCCTCTTGACTCGACTCAAATCGTGGTAGGTACCAAAACCGGTGTTTATTTTTCTTATAACGATGGAGTCGACTGGAGTGATGAATGTTATACCCATACTTTCAACGCACAAAGACATGATGTAACTGGCATGGAAGTCAGCTCAGCTGGCGACATTTATATAGCCATCGGCACCAGAGGTCATAATACCCCTGTACAACCCGATCTGGATCAAAATGGTGCCAATGGCATCTATAAAACAACTTTTCCTGCTTCAGGTTGCCCAAGCTGGACACTGGTAACAACCAGCAGCAATGGCTGGCCAACAGGTACCGGTGAAGGCACCCCATTTCCCACCAATCAATTAGGTCGTATTGATTTAGCCATGGCTCCCTCGGACAATGATGTTCTGTATGCGCAAGTGGCTGACATCAATACCCGTGCTGTAAAAGGTGTTTGGAAAACCTCTGATGGTGGCACCAATTGGACACAAGTGGCAACAACCAGTGATTTTATTGGGTGTTCAGGCAGTGGTAGTCAGGCTTGGTATGATATGGGCATGAGTGTTTCACCCACAGATCCCGATGAATTGTTCTTATCTGCTGTTGATGTATTTAAGTCAAGCAATGGCGGTGATACTTTTACCAACAGCACCTGTGGCTATTTGGGAGGACCCAATTCAGGAGACTTTGTGCATGTGGATCAACATGCGCGTGCTTATGTGGCAGGAGATCCCAGCAAGTTATTGGTGGGTGGAGATGGAGGCATTTACTACACCAACAATGCGGACACAGCACAAAACAACGCCCGAGACATTATTTACACTCAATTGAATAACACCGTCAACACCATTGAGTTTTATTCCGGAGACATCAGTGCAGATTTTCTGACCACTTCTGACCGATTTATCGTTGGTGGAGCTCAGGACAATGGCTCATCTGTGGCTGCATGGAACAACAATGATCCACTAACGGCTAAAAACTGGACACCTGTCTACGGAGGCGATGGTATTTACACCGCCATTGAGCCCATGAACGGTCAACGCGTCTATGTAGAATCTCAATATGGCAATATAGGCATCAGCACCTCAGGTCCTTTTGGCAATTATAATCAATACGTCAACCCATGGAGCAATGACAGCCGGGTACCATTCATTTTCCCTTTTCACATCAACAAACATTACTGTGATGTCAACGCATGTAACCAACTGATGGCAGGCACTTATCGTATTTGGGAAACTGCCAATGGTGGTTTGAATGACAATGGTTGGTACATCAATAGCCCTGATCTCACTAAAGGCACTTTAAGTGGTCGCTCAATCATTAATCAGATGCATTACAACATCCCTGAACCAGGTGTTACACCTACAGATAAAATTGCCATAGTTGGCACCAATGACGGTAATGTCTACTATGGTTTTGGCATGGGTCATGGAATTGCCAATTCAGCGTCTTGGGTGAATGTCACCGATAGCAACAGTGTGCTGCCCAACCGACCCATTCTTGATGTAGTCACCTTTGGCTCTAATGCACAAACCGGATATGCTGCTGTTGGCGGCTTCAATCAAAACACACCATCAACACCTGGTCATTTGTTTCAAATCAATTGTGATACTGATTGTGGCGTGTTTGAATGGAAAAATAAGTCTGGTAATCTGCCCAATATTCCTGTGGACAGTGTGATGATCAATCCACACATTCCAGAAATGGTCTTTGCCGGAACCGATTGGGGCGTATATTACACCGAAGATATCAGTGTCGATACACCATTATGGTATCGATTTACCGATGGTATTCCATCAGTGATGATTTGGGATTTGGTGATAGACCGAGGCATGACCACCCTAGCCGCATTCACCCGTTCCAGAGGTGCCTATGTTTGGCCATTGCCACAAGCCATCGATAATGATTTAATTTTCAAAGATGATTTTGAATAATCAATTATTGACCTTTCCCGAATTAACGGTGAATCAGCTTTATCAGATTCTACGATTGCGCAGCGAGGTTTTTGTGCAAGAACAAAACTGTGCTTATTTGGATGTGGACGGCTTGGATCAACAGGCCTTACATTTGCTCAGCTTTGATGAAAAGCAACAACTGGTGGCTTACGCCCGCATCCTAACACCTGAACAAAACCAAAATGCTTTCAGCTGCATCGGTCGCGTGGTGGTAAGTAAAAAAAAGCGTCAACAAAATTTGGGGTATCATTTAATGGAGCAAGCGATTCACCAAACCCTGCAAAAGTTTCCCAATTTCCCGATCAAAATCTCTGCACAAACGTATTTAAGCAAATTTTATCAATCCCTAGGTTTTATCAATACAGGTCATTTTTATCTTGAAGATAACATTCCACATCAAGAAATGGTTTATCAGCCTTAACAGATTGTGAACTATTGAAATCTGGCTCGAAATTCATTCGATGCTTGGGTATAATCATTGGCACTAAAAACTTCAGTTGATTGCATGACACATACCATCAGTACAGCTCAAAATAACCAGACTATCCCGGTTGTCCCAATTTTAAAAACAACATTTTCTACCTGGCTGGAGGCGCAAAATGGCTTTCTTCAAGCCATGGTTAAGCATCAACAATTCGGCGAATCTGCTGGCCAGTTCCTGGTCGATTATAAGGCCAGTGGTGAGCTGGCAAGGGTTTATCTGTTGGTCGACGATGACTTAAACCCGTACACCATGTGCCATGCTTTCAAAGCATTACCCAAAACTGACTATCATGTAGAATGTGAAACTGAAGAAATAACTTCAGCGATCATTCTGGCATGGGGCTTTGGCAGTTACCAGTTTGATAAATACAAAGAAGCTACAGCAATGGCAACCTTGTTTATAGACGCAATAAAGCACCAAACAGAACTCAGTGTGGTCAATGCCACCACTCTGGTCAGGGATTTAATCAACACCCCGGCTGATGATATGGGTCCCACTGAACTGGCTGAATTTGCTGAAAAATTCGCCAAAAAAAATCACACCACATTCAGTGAGACCGTTGGTGATGCATTACTCACAGAACATTTTCCTTCAATCCATCTCGTTGGCAGAGCCAGCCATAAAGCACCTCGATTGATCGAATTAAACTGGGGTGATGAGCATAAACCTAAAATATCATTGGTAGGCAAAGGCGTTTGTTTTGATACCGGTGGTAACAACATGAAATCTGCAGAATTCATGCGCTGGATGAAAAAAGACATGGGTGGTGGCGCCCATGTACTGGGTTTGGCACAATTGATTATTGATCATCAATTACCTGTCTGTTTGCAAGTCTTGATTCCCACCGTCGAAAATGCTGTTGCAGGTAATGCTTACAGACAAGGAGATGTGGTACAAACACGATCAGGCAAAACCATTGAAATTGGTCATACCGATGCCGAAGGTAGGGTTATTTTGGCCGATGCTTTAACTTATGCCTCAGAGTCCAAACCCCAATTGATTATAGATTTTGCAACTTTAACAGGTGCCGCCCGGGTGGCAATGGGTCCAACCGTTACCCCTATTTTTTCTAATCGAAAAGAAGTGGCTGATGCCATTTTCGACAGTGGTCAAATAACACATGATGAAGTGTGGCCACTGCCCCTGCAGCAAAGTTACAATAAATACATCAAATCAAAAATTGCTGACATCTCTAACAGTGGTTCTATTCCACAGGCAGGTTGCATCACGGCTGCCCTGTTCCTTGAACATTTTGTTGATGCAGAGATTTCTTGGGTTCACATTGACACCTATGGCTGGAATTTTGGCGACAGGACTGGTGGTATCGAAGGTGGAGAAGCGCTTGCCATGTATGCTGTATTTAATTGGTTGAAAGGAAAATATCCAGCATGAGTGAAGACATCAAATTTTTACATTTTGGTCAAGGCCAGGGTTCTGATAAAAACCCTGCCAAAATTCTTGGTCATTTCGCAAACCGACATGGTTTAATCACTGGTGCCACCGGAACAGGGAAAACAGTAACGGTACAAGTTTTGGCTGAAAACTTTGCCGATCTCGGTGTGCCGGTCTTTGTAACTGACATTAAAGGTGATGTTTCCGGTTTGTCACAAGCAGGGAAACAGAAAGACTTTCTGGACAACCGAGCTAAAGAACTGAATATTCAGAACTATCGCTATGAGGGCTCACCCACTATTTTCTGGGATATTTTTAAGGTTCATGGTCACCCAGTTCGGACCACCATTCAGGAAATTGGTTCCATGTACTTAAGTCGGTTACTGGAACTTTCGGATGTACAGGAAGGGGTGATTGCTGTTGCTTTCAAGTATGCTGAAGAAAATAACATGCCACTACTGGATTTGAAAGACCTTAAATCACTGTTGCAGTTCATGGGGGATAACTACCAGGAACTATCTAACCAATATGGTCGCATCACCAATGCCTCTATTGGCGCCATTCAACGCCGACTACTGAACCTAGAATCACAAAGTGCCGATAAACTGTTTGGCGAACCCGCCATTGAGTTGGCTGATTTAATGCGGCAAACCATGTCTGGCAAAGGCATCATCAGTATCATGGAGTCACGGGAATTGATGCTTAAACCACAGTTATATGCATCTTTCTTATTGTGGTTGATGACCGAATTATTTGAGACTTTACCTGAAGTGGGAGACCAACCACTACCGAAACTGATTTTGTTTTTTGACGAGGCGCATTTGATTTTCGAAGATGCTCCCAAGGAGGTATTAAAACGCATTGAACAAGTCGCCCGTTTGATTCGTTCCAAAGGTGTAGGCGTTTATTTTTGCACACAATCACCCGGTGATATACCTGAAGATGTATTGGGACAATTGGGGAATAAAATCCAACATGCCCTCAGGGCTTACACCCCCAAGGACAAAAAAGTGATACGGGCCGTTGCCGATTCTTTCAGAGCCAATCCCAACTTCAACACCGTTGATGTGATTACTGAACTTGGTGTAGGCGAAGCACTGGTTTCAACTCTTGAAGAAAAAGGTGCCCCTTCTGTGGTTGAAAGGGTAAAAATTGCCCCACCCCGATGTCGCATGGGGCCTGCCACTGATGAAGAACGCAAACTGATCATGTCACGTTCTCCTGTTGGTGGTAAATACGACCAAGATCTGGATCGTGAATCTGCTTATGAAAAACTGCAAAAGCGTAAAGCAGAATTGGCCGAACTAAAAGCCAAAGAACAAGCCCGTCTGGAAGAACAAGCCAGAGCAGCCGAACAAGAAAAGGTTACTAGGCGACCTGGTCGTCCAGCTGACTCCTTTGCAACCAAATTGGGTAAATCTGTTCAACGTCGCTTGACCACCAAAGCAGTCAATGCTTTTTGGAAAATGCTGTTTGGTCGTCGCCGGTAATCGGCAATGATAACCACCCTAATATTAGTAATTTTGGGGTTGGTTGTAGGCTTCTTTGCTGGATTGCTAGGCATTGGCGGTGGTGCCATTATGGTGCCAGCATTAACATCTTATTTTCTCTGGCAAAAACATGATCCAGCCACAGTGGTACACATGGCCTTGGCCACTTCAATGTCATGTATTGTGTTCAATGCCCTCATCAGTGTCAAAACCCATCAACAGCACCACGCCATCATCTGGTCCATTGTATCGAGAATCAGTCCGGCTGTACTTATTGGCAGTGCCACTGCGACGTTTATTGTGATTAAAACAGACTCAAAAATAGTCGCTCTGATTTTCATGAGTTTGATGTTTTTGGTAGCATTACATATGATAATTGACTTTAAACCAAAAAGCTCAGCACCCAGACAGTTGCAAACAACCGAATTATTACCAGCAGGTTTTATGATCGGCTTGATTTCGGCCATGATAGCCATCGGTGGTGGTTCGCTCACAGTTCCTTACCTTAGCTGGCATCAAATTAACATCAAAAAAGCCATCGCCACTGCTGCTGCCATAGGTCTGCCAATTGCTATGGCCAGTTGTTTTATTTTTATTATACAAGGAATAAACCATCCCGACTTACCCGACCACACCCTCGGGTATATCTACTGGCCTGCCACATTGTTGATTATGGCAGGCAGTATTCTAACCACCCCTTTTGGCGCCAATTTAACCCACAAACTCCCTGTAGCAATACTCAAGCGGGTTTTTGCAGTTTTAATCATCATTCTGGCTTTAAAAATGTATTTTTCTGTTCAATAAAGTGCAATCGAAACATTGCAAACAGTTATCCACACAACCTGTGGATAACTTTGTGAATAACTTTGATTTTCCAGCCAAAAACCTACAGTCCCACTATGCACCAGTTATTGTGGTTAACTTTTAACCGGCATTGATTTGTGTTATATATCAATCAGATATGAGCTCTTTTAAAGAAAACAGTCAAATGTAGAATGCTAAATCATTGTTTTATGACACAGTGATTACAACCTGTGTATAAAACACACTTTGTCAACCCTTATTTTGAATTTTTATCACTGACTTATAATCAAAACTCAGGTGTTAAGTTTCATCTAAAAATACTTTAACCACCATTGCTTATGGGTTGATTTATAGCGGTCAAACCATTTACAAATAAAGTAGAAAAACACCACAGTGACCAACCAGGCGGTGTAAAGCCTTAGTAAGGATGGTTCATAAAATTCAGGCCAGTTTTGTGGATTCCTGACATTGACCAAATCGAACCACTCGCCGTTTATAAGTTTGAAATATAACAGCGAAGTCAAATGAATAAACATGAAGTGCAACACATAGAAGAAAAAGGGTACGCGACCAAATACCCGCAAAATCTCGAACAGTTTGGATGAAGATTTTTCAAAGAAAATCAACAGCAAAAATGCCGGACCTAAGGTCATCAACAAATACAATAAGGAGGGTGGATATTTTTGGGTGTTGAGAAATGACATCACAGAAAATAAAGCATTTTTTTGTGATTCCCAATCTGCAGTGTCACCATACCAATTACTGAATCGTAACAGTATAAATAACACAATCGCGCCGCCCCCCAAACAATACAGCCATTGAGTACGCTTTTGCTCATCCAGCAACATCAGATTACCAAACACATAACCGGCTGCCATAACACCAATCCAGGGCAAAATAGGATAAGCAAAGTAGACACCCCAGTTACCTGCCTCATTCAAACCTTGCCAACCACCTTCATGCAACACTTTCCACAGCCAACCAAAGCTACCCATATCGGTGGGAACAATTGGATTCAACAAGTTGTGCCCAAAGATAATCAACACGGCAATCACCAAAATCATCCTATCGGATAACCAAACCAGTCCTGCCATAGCAATCATCGCAATGCCTATTGCCCAAATGACTTGCAGGAAAAACCCCCATTCATTCCAGAAAAAACCCAAAGTCCAACTATAATTCACCACAATGATTTCGATAAAAATCAACCACAAACCACGAATCAGTAAAAACTTACTGAGTGCTGCGGTGTTTTGAATTTTTTGTTGATACAAGAAAGCAGAGGTTCCAGCCAAAAACACAAACACCGGCGCACAAAAATGGGTGATCCAGCGTGTGAAAAAGTATTCTGGGGAAGTTTGGGTTAAGTCTTCAGGCGCAAAGGCTTCCACAGACCAAAAATCCCTGACATGATCTATGGCCATTAAAATAATGACCAAACCACGTAAAATATCCAAAGATTGAATGCGGTTTCTCTTGTTTGATTCATTCATGATTAAGCCTTTTTTTATTGATTGTATCACTGAGGTCTCAACCAGAGAAGCAGATTCTATCGGTGGTTCATGTCAAAAAATACCCAATAGTTGAAGCCAGGGAGGTAAAACAAAAGCAATCATCAGTGCTGCCATGGCCATGGCTAAACCAGAAAAAGCGCCCATGGTATGGTTAAGCTGCCATGCCTTGGCAGTTCCTACACCATGGGCCGACACACCCATAGCAATGCCTTTAACACGATCATCTTCAATCGACAACAATTTAAAAATAGCAGGGCCAAACATAGCTCCAAGAATTCCGGTAATGATGACAAAACCTGCCGTCAAAGCTGAATTGCCTCCTATTTTTTCCACAACTGCAATAGCCACTGGTGTAGTCACTGATTTCGGTGCCAAAGATAATTGCGTTAGGGTACTTGCGCCAAGCCATTGTGCCAAATATACCGCCGCTGTTGCCCCTGTTAATATTCCCAACAAAACTGCAGATAATACCGACCACCCTATTTTTTTGATGGCTTCAAAATGTTGATACAAAGGCCAGGCCAAAGCCACCGTCGCAGGTCCCAAAAAGAAGTGAATCAACTGTCCGCCATTAAAATAAGTGGCATAATCAACCTGAATAAATAACAATACGGCAATAATCACAATAATTGAAGTTAAGACTGGATGCAGCAAAGGATGAAATTGACATTTTTGATACAGTTTATTGGCCAACCAAAACACCAAAAAAGTCAAACCAACACCCAAATAGGGTTGACCTTGCCAAAAACTCAAAGCCAGTTTATACAAGTCATTCATGGTTCTTGAGCGTCTGCAATTTAATTAATTTCTGCATCAACCAGGCAACAAAACCCAGTGAAATAAAAGTGCTTAAAACCATACTGACCAACATGGCCAACCATTCTTGCTTGATCAAATCAAATAACAACATGATACCTACACCGGCAGGCACGAACAAAAAAGCCAAATGGCGTAACAAGAA
This sequence comes from Lysobacterales bacterium, assembly GCA_020442635.1. GTDB lineage: Bacteria > Pseudomonadota > Gammaproteobacteria > Xanthomonadales > Marinicellaceae > Marinicella. The sequence continues at coordinate 6,828 of JAGRJR010000014.1, read as the reverse complement.
CTCTGAAGATTGTCCGATGACTTGTGGTGGTTTTTTCATAATCAACAAGGTGATAAACATCATCAACATGCCAAATACACCACCTGGTATGGGCCATTCCAGCCAATTCATCATTAACTCACCCATCTGATGATATAGAACCAGAATGATAATACCTGCTACCATTTTCATGATCAGTCTTGGTAACAAGTTAGTTGGTGTTTTTCATTGTATTGAGCGACGTTTTGTTTGTTTAACTCAATTTTTTTAAACGTCATCTCCCAAATCTTTTTCCAACCCGATTCAACCTTTGCATCCATTTGCCACATTTGAGATTGGTATTGATCTTCAGACAAAGCCCAGTTGCTGCGATAGACTATCTGCTGCCCATTCTTTTCATAAGTTTCATCTGGAAACAGCAATTGATTATCCTTATATTCAACCGAGCCATCACTGACTCCACCCATAGAGTTGTAATATCGATAACTGACTTGATTATTATTGTGACCAAAAACGTACCAAGTTTCACCCAGATAAGGTTGACCTTCTCCACAAACCACATGCTGATCCTTGATAAAAGCACCTGAATAAACATCGCTAAAACAATGGGTGTCGACTTTTAGACCATCTGGAAATGTTGCCTGCCAGCAATGACCCACCAATTGTTCAAAACCCTTAAACTTTTTAGCTGTATCCGCCTGCACACTCAAACTAAAAACCAACAAACAACAAACTGTCATTTTCATCTCATTCTCCTTTTAAATACACATTTCATGATATGATAAAAATCATAACTGATCCATTACTTATCACAAGGGGAATCCATGAAAAATATCATTCTTATCGCGGTCTTAGGCTTAATATGTCATTCAGTTCAAGCACAAGAAAAATTAATCAAGGCTGATGCCTATCTTGACACCCAATCCGGCCAACTGATCAAACCGGCTCATATCTTGATACAGGGTGATAAAATTACTGACATCAATCCGGAAAAGATTCCCGAAAACGTCTCAATAATTGACCTCAAAGATCAAATCCTGTTACCAGGTTTGATGGACATGCACACTCATTTGGACTTGGACTATAACGACGGTTTTGGCACCATCATTACCAATGAAAGTGCCAGTAAAGGTGCCATCAGGGCCGCCAAAAATGCTGAAAAAACTTTGATGGCAGGATTTACTACAGTAAGAAACGTTGGTCAGGTTCACATCACCGACGAACTAATCGGTGCAGCTCTTTCAGAAGCCGAACAAGAAGGCTGGATTAAATCACCAAGGGTCGTTCCGGCTGGTCATATGATCAGCATCACCGGTGGTCATGCGGATTTATCTTTGGGTTTGTCCGAAAATTTATTCGAGCCAGAACCCAAGCACGGTATTGTCAACGGTGTAGCTGATGCCATTAAGGCCGTTCGTTATCAAATCAAACACGGTGCCAAAGTCATTAAAATGCACGCCACCGCTGGCGTGATGTCTCTGGAAGATACCGTAGGTGCACAACAACTAAGTGACGCAGAAATGCAAGCCATTGTCGCTGAAGCCAAACGCCATCACATGAAAGTGGCTGCTCATGCTCATGGTACCGAAGGCATCAAAGCGGCCATCAAAGCTGGAGTAGCTTCGATTGACCACGGCTCTATGCTAGATGAAGAAGGTATGCGTTTGATGAAAAAGCATCATGTTTTTTTGGTTCCCACAACTGGATTGGTTGATTTTGTGATGGAGGGTATTGATAACAACAACCCTAAAATAGCCGCTAAAGCCAAATATGTGTTGCCATTGGCCAAGGAAAATCTGGCCAAAGCCATCAAGTCAGGCGTGCCAATTGCCTTAGGAACCGATTCCCCATTGATCCCACATGGTCAAAATGCCCATGAACTATCAGCCATGATGGCTCAAGGCATGAGTGCCTTGGGTGCCATTCAATCAGCCACCATAAATGCTGCTGAACTATTAGGTGTCGATGATCGTGGACAAATTAAGGTCGGTATGTTGGCAGATATCATTGCTGTAGAGGAAAATCCATTGGAAAACGTCAAGACGTTAGAGGCTGTAACTTTTGTAATGAAAGGCGGTGAAGTATTCAAGCAACCACATTAAATTTTAATCTTGATTAAATTCATGTAATTAATGAAAAACCGGGTAAAACTTTTAGCACCCTATGTGCTGGCATCAGTATCAGCTTTGATATTGCAATCCTACATTTTCTATCCAGGTTACATGTCTTTTGATTCAGCTTACCAGTACTCCCAAGTGATTTCTGGTGAGTGGAATAACATCAGCCCTATAGTCATGGTGGGGTTATGGACCCTGACTGACGCTGTAATTCCTGGGCCTGGTGGACTATTCCTGCTTTTCCAAATTTTATCTTTGGCGGGTTTAACACTTTTCGTTTTTTCCTTGAGCATTAATCAATGGTTTAAATTTATTTTATTGTTTCTAATATTTTTTTGGCCGTTTAATTTGATGATTATGCCGCATTTATGGAAGGATGTTGGGTTGATGTCATTGTTGTTTCTAGCCATTGGATCATTAAACACTTACAGACATAATGGTAGAACCATTTCATTTGTTCTCGCCTTAACAGCTTTAATCATCGCTTCTATGTTCAGGTTTGAATCAATTTTTTACTTAACTCCGCTTATTTTTTATTTACTGTCCTTGTGGTTTAGTCACCATAACAAGTCAACCAACAAAGCAAAACTCACTTTCTTGACTTCGTTAGTTATTTTGACCAGTCTGGCATCAACCCAAGTCATTACCAAACTCTCTGACAGCAAAAAAATCGCCTTGTGGCAGACAGTGGCCTTATGGGACATGGCAAGGGTCTCCATCAAAGTGCAACAATTATTATTACCCGGTTTTACCACTGGTGAAGGCATGACTCTTGAAGATTTATCTCGTGCAAATACCTCATGGACCAATACCCATCTATTCTCAAAAACCCAATCTGGTGTTAATTCAGGTCTTGGCTATCCCTATTCCAACGAACAAAACAAAACACTTCTTAACTCCTGGTTAAACATGATTCTATCCTATCCAGTGGCCTATTTATCCCACCGAGCTGAAGTCAGTAACGAGTTACTCAGGATTAATGATGCGGAAAAAAAACCTGTTGATATTTATTATACCCGTAAACAAATTTATTTTAGTGATGGCCACACTTTAAACGATAGCAGCATCAACCTAACGATTACCAAATGGGTTAACAAGCATCTCAATGATTTTTATTTCATGGGGTGGTTTTACTGCTTGATTCAATTCGTGCTTTTAGTAGTGATGTTTTTCAGAAAACAGTCTGCCAACCGCATGTTAATTATGGCACTTAGCAGCAGTGGTCTCCTGTCAGTCTTGGCCTTGACCTTTGTTGCCCCTTCTGCAGAACAAAGATACTTGATTTGGTTGGTTAACTCAACACTATTGGCCTCTTCTCTTGTGTTGAGACAAAAACAAGAGTTTCATAAAGACTGTAATCAGAATCATGCCATGATATGAGTCAACCAATCAATCCCGAATTTCTTCGCGTTGATTCGAAAAGTCTAACAAACCCTGTTTCTGTTCTTTGGTCAATTCATAGATGCGGTCAATGGTACATTTCTGACTGAATTGTCCTGGTACAATGATTGAATCAAACTTGGCATTCAGAATGGTTGCAAAATCCTGTTTAAGCTGGATGCTTTGTGCAAACGGTAATTCAGTACAGGCTGACATTAATCTCACCAGATAATTTTTACTTTGCGAGCTTTTCAAAAGCAAATGTCGGTCATCCAGTGGTTGCCACCCCTGAAACCTGAACTGCTGAACACGGTCTTTTTGTACCAAATGTTCACTGTCGATAAAAGTCTCATAATCCGGCCGTTGGTGGGCATTATTATGACAGGCCGTTAATAACATGAATGCAATAGAAAGAGTTGCAATTTTCATATAGCTGTCCTCGGTAATAGATAATTCAGGATAGCAAATTCAGACTGAATTTTCCCTGAATTTTATTCTTAAAGAGACCGTCCTAAAAAGATCTATCCTGACCTTTTGTAGCATCTGTTATAAAACACTTAACCTTAAATATGCGATTTTGCTGACATTTTACGACCTTACTTGAGCCTTTCCATGTACCATTCCATCGACCAAAAAAAAGTTTTTGGAAAACGTTTTAACGCCAGCTCTTTATGCTGACGTGTAAAGACATGCTGAGTAAACATGCATGGTATAAACTAAATAAAAAAGGCGCCCAATGGACGCCTTTGATCAATCCCTTGATTTCTTTCCTTTAATCTAAGAACTCAGTCCAACCATTGGTCCATGCACCCGCTTTAGACTTAAAGGCACCCGCGTAGTTGGTTTTGTCAAAAAAAGCACCAAATCTGCTGGCATCCATTGGCATCACTGAAGGTGTGGCGTTGGTTGGATAAATGTTATCCAAAGCCGGATCAGCTACCTGATTACCCATTTGTGCTTCAAAGAATGATTGAACTGTAAAGGCATCACCCTCTTCTTCTTCAAAGTTCACATCACAACTGATGATGGTGTTTTCCATGGTGGCAGTACCAGTCAAAGCACTTGGTGTACCAGCTGCAGCAAAAGTTGCATCAGAATCCAAATCCAAACATTTTTCAAAACCAGTTACGATGGCGTTAGTGATGTTAAAACCTGTACCACGACGCAATACCATACCAGTGGTGGTTTTGTTATCAGATGGACCACCTATGAAGGTGGCGTTAGCAATTGAAGGCATTGAGCGAGGAGACGCATCATTATTGTCTTCAAAGTTATCTGCTTCGATACCACGCTCTTTGTCATTGGCCGCATTAGGATCTTGCTTAACCACAACATATTGGACTTTACCATCCCAACCGTGTGTCCAATCCAAAGAGTCATCCTTGATACCTGTTAAAACCAAGTACTTGGCGTTAACGGTACCACCGAAGAATTCAATACCATCATCTTCGTTGGCATGAACTTGTACGTGGTCAACCACTGTACCAGAACCCACAGCTTGGAAAGCAATACCATTCAATTCATCTTCATCATTGATTCTGAAACCACCAAATTGAACTCGAACGTATTTCAATACACCACTTGAATCTTCTGGCATGTTACCGCCGAAGTTCCCAGAGCTGCCTTCTCCAACATCTTCACATTGCTCAAATGGAACACTGTCATCACAAATGTTGATCGGTGCACGACCGTTGATTACCAAACCACCCCAGTTACCAGCACCTGCTGATGGGTCGTTGGCAGTAAAAGGACCTGTGAATACAATTGGCGCATTTGCTGTACCTTCTGCAAAAATTTTAGAACCACGTTGCACTGCCAGAAAGTCATTTCCAGTTACGCCCAAAACACGCGTGCCTGGCTCAATAGTCAGGTTAGCGGTTTGACCACCGTCTTGACCCACAAAAACACCACCTTGCAATACCCAGTTGGTGTCATTAGTAAAAGTCACATCACCGGTTAAAGTACCTTGAACCGCACAGGTTCTTGGTTGAGTTGTTGCTGTAGCAAAAGAAGGACAACCGGTAAAAGTGCTTTGGTAAGGGCACACAGAAGCATCACGCAATACACCAGAAACTTCATCAATAGGGCTCAAACTGAAGCTGGTATCGGTGACTGAAGTAAATGCACTGCTCAAGTTGGTGATTTCAACATCGATCTCTCTGCAGTTTTTTACATCAAAAGTCATGTCACCCACTTGTTCGACAGACACGTTGCCAGAATCAGTAAATGAACCACCAGTCACTTGAAATAAAGCAAATTCCAACACAGATTGTCCAGCAACAACAGCTGCTTGACCAGTTACCCATGTTGGATTACCATTATCATCATAAATAAAGCCTGTTGCAAAAAATGTGCCTGATTCAGGACCTGCTTTGATATAATCCAAGTTCCAACCTGTGGAGTTATCTTCAGCGCCACGATACCATTGACCTTCAAACAATGTATCCACATTGATGGCTGATGCCATACCTGACACCATAACACCACCTAAAATAGCACCTTTTACAGATGCTCTCAATTTACCCAATTTCATTTCAATACCTCTTGAATTGATTTTCAAAAAACCGCCATTCTATGTACTGCTTGTTTCAGAAAAATGACTGTAATATGAAGTTTATGTGACACTCACATGGTTATTCCTTATAAACAAAAACAAGCGTTAAGTTTCTGTACAGAGGTAACCATACTGTCACATTTGATACATAAAATTGCGGCATTCCAAAATTTGATGTCGTCAAAATGTCGCGCAAAACCAACATGAAACAAACCCTGAAAACCAGCCTACTCATAAGTGCGTTAGGATGTGTTTTAGTCAGCCAAATGGCCTGGTCTCAACAGGACAGCGAAGCTATTGTTAACAACTTGATTGCCCTTCGTGGTCAAGTTGAAGATTTACAGGCTGAATTGCAAATTCTTAAAGCAGAACACACCCAGTCAATGACTTATCTGAATACCAGAAAAACTGAGCTGGAAGCCAACATTGACCGCAAACAACTGCAAATCAAACAGTCACAAGCTGAAGTGGTTGAGTTACAGGAAAAAATCAAAACCCTCGGGCTTGATTCAGAACAAATGATTCCCGATGTACTGACATTGGCAAAAGATATTGAACAGGCGATTACCACTGGCATTCCTTTCAAGCCCACTGAAAGAAAAGCAGTCATCGAAAGTATTGTCCGTGACTTGGAAGGCAGAAAAATAACTTCGCAACACGCCATCAATCGTTTGTGGGCTTTTTTGGAGGATGAAATGCGCTTGGCTCGCGAAAATGCCATCTATTCCCAAACCATTGAACTCAATGGTGAACAAGTTCTGGTTGATGTAGCCAAGCTAGGTACTGTTTTGATGTATT
>JAGRJR010000149.1 GCA_020442635.1 Lysobacterales bacterium | reverse complement strand
TTGATTTCAATCAACTCTGCCAACCTCGGGTTGATTCGTTCAATACGGTCAAAAATACTTTGTAAGTCAATTAGATTAACCGACACATCCTGATCTCCAATTACTTCTGTAACTCCACTAACCCGTTCAAAATTTTCCCGGCTCGCACTTTGTTTGCTGCGATACACATCAATTAAAAAATATCGCATGCTTTTACCCAAACAAGCAAAAAAATGTTTAGAGCTCTGAAAGTCAACAGATTGCCCCTGCATCAACTTTAGCATTCATGCATCAAAACCGTTGGTGTGATGGTGTTTCCTGGTTTAAGTCTGTTCAACTGATACATGGCCAGTTTTCTGATCTCTTCATAACAACGCTGATAGACCTCGTTCAAGACCTCAGGATTGCCCTCCTGGCTTCGCTCAAGCAACTGTGTTAATGATTCACCCATAAAAATTTTGTATTTTTTTCAAAATAATTTGCATATCAGTCTCTTCTCATCCGTATTAATAACTAAGTGAAATAACATCATAGAGGCATTCGTACATGAAAACTTTTATTTTAACATTGATTACCCTGTTTTTTAGCAGTTGGGTTCAGAGTGTTGTTGCAGGCGGATCGAGAGTGACTGTCGGCGCGGTTGGAGACTTGGACTGCGACTTTAATAGCATTCAGGCTGCTGTTGACTCTGGCAGTGCTGAAATACGTTTAGGTCATACTGCGTTTAATGAAAACATAGACCTGAGTAATCGCCAAAGCCTCAGTATTACCGGTGGCTACTTCAATTGTGCCGATGCCAACAATAATTCACCAGCTTTTTTTCAGACCGAAATATCGGGAATACAAGCCTTGCCGGTCATTACCATAAATAATGATAACAGCAGTCATGCTACTGTTAACCTTTATAGCCTTTATATTTCTAATGGACAGGAAATACCAGGAGCCCCTGGCGCAGGACTGTTTATCAGTGGCAATAACACTTATGTCAATGCTGATGACATCAGAATCATTGGCAACCAGGGGTCTGGTGTCGGTATCAGTAATAATCTCTCCGGTGGTGTCAATCTCAAAAATACATTTATATTAGATAACATCGCTTATGACGGTGGCGGTATACATTGTCGTAACAGCAATGTCCAAATTTACGGATCCAGTGACATATACGCCAATGAAGCAATAGGCTCTGGCACCAATGCCATTGATGAGGGTAAAGGTGGTGGAGTTTATATTGGAGAAGGTTGTTCATTTAATTATTTTTCAGGGCCTCCACAAATTCAATCAGGTCTGAATGGCATAAACTGGAATCAAGCCAACCACCATGGAGGCGGCGTATACATAGAAAATGGTGGTGATATTTATCTATACGGCCAGCCGCAAAATTTCACCGAGATAGACAGTACGGGCGATTATCCAGTTACACTCATAGGAAATTCTGCAGATGCAGATCAAAATGACTCCATGACTCATGGTGGAGCTATTTACGCCACAGGTGATCACTCAGTCATTACCATGAGGGGCGTTACAGTTAAACAAAATACAGCCACCGGTTCAGGCGGTGGTGTGGCATTGTTTAACTTGGCAGAGCTGTCAATTGCACGGGATCCAGATCAACAATGCTGGTCCACCGAGAAATGTAACTTTTTTTCCGAGAACCAATCTCAAAATGGCGGTGCTGTTTATGCAGAAGGTGGTGCAACTGTCAATATACGTAATGCTTGGCTTGAGGCTAACTCGGCTAATTTTGGTTCAGCTGTATATTTAACAGGTGTCGACACAGCAGGACTCATAGATGGTGCTGTGCTATTTAACAATGACCTAATGCCAGGAAACGAAACCGTAAAGACTGTGGTAACTGCACTCTTTGGGGCCGAATTATCCGTATTGTTCAGCACAATCGCCGATCACTATGTAGATACTTCCGTTTTGGCTTTATTACAGGCACAAATGGATTTATATGGCACCCTGATTTTCCAGGATGGTAACTTACCGGTGGCTGCGCATGTAAATGGCATTTTCACTGCTGAATGCATGTATTTGTATGATGGTACTGAACTGAATGGCCCTGATGTGGTTGTTGGTGCCAATGATCCGTTTATCAATCGATCTTCAGGCGATTTGCACCTTAATGCCAACAATTTGGCTCTGGATGGTTGTGCCCCACACCCCCAATCAACCAGTAGGGATATGGATAATGAACAAAGAGGTTGGGATGATCCGATACCCGATCTTTCAGGACTTTTTGACATCGGCGCCGATGAATCGTACTTAAGCGATGTTATCTTCCAAAACAATTTCGAGTAAACTATCTAATTTATTGGAACCCTTTGATTATCAACAATCAAAGGGCTTCATAAGGAGTAAATAATGAAAAATCCATCTAAAAATATTGTACTTGCAGTTTCTGTTTTCTGGACATTGATGAGTTGTAGCGCAGACCAATCTAACCAACAGCAATCAACACAAAAAGCCAAGGTTTCTGGATCATTTGCTGTTTTTGTAGATGGCGAGCTCAGTTTTAATCAGGACACGTCACGTGCCAGTGTACACTTGGCTGATAATAATTTAGTGGCATTCAAAGCAAAAGACCATTATTTCAGAATAATGGCATTGAGGATGCCCGAACAAGGTGAGGCCAGGACCGATGAACTGAACTTTAATAACACTCAATTTTCAACAGTAGTGGAAATCAACGGAAAACCACAACAAATTGGCTGTAAACCTAAACAAGAACCTGTGGGTTTCTTTCACCGCACACAAATCGATGATGAAACCATCAGTGGTGAGTTTTCAGTGCAATTTGAGACCTGTAGTGACTATATAACGACGAACCCAGTGGCTTATCCAGCAAATCCAATTACTGTGACAGGCTCATTTTCTAAGATCAAACTGAAATAAATGGCTTAGGTTTTGGTTTTTTCAAATTATGAAGCAAAACAAGATACCACTTACAAATATATCAAGTGTATAAATGATCTTCTTGGTGACAATTTATGTAGTGGAATAAAGAACACAGCAAACATTTACATAAATTCTCCGTATGGATAGTTTTCATGAAGACTTGATTTATCAACCTTCAAAACCATCTTCAAAGATCACATCACTGTACTCAAAAGCACCCACATCACAGGCAAGGACGCCATCGCCGTTACCATCTAACGGCCTGGGTTTTCCTGTTTGGTCTGCATTACTTTGACAATTGCCCTCAGGGATAAAGTCTATAGCTGATCCATCCTGATTCAGTGCATGAGTGGGAGTTAATCCACCATTATTTTTTAGTTCTATATCGATAATTCCTGACAGGTTTGCTTCAACGGGAATGGCATCTGTTGCACCTATGTTCACCCCTACCACTCCTGCCTGGCCATTTAAGCCAATCAGATTAAAATTATTTGTGGTTACAGTTCCACCACTGTTCAATATTTCATTGACCAGATTTCCACTGGAATTTCCACTTATCAGCGATTGCGATATGACAGTGTGAGCATCAGAATCATTGAATATACCTCCACCATCCTGACTGGTACTGTTTCCCACTATTGTGGATTGACTCAATGTTACCACTGTACTTGTTGGTACTAAATAGTAGTAGGTTTCTCTGATATGCAGGCCACCACCTCCTGCTAATGAACTGTTGCCACTGATGGTACTGTTATTAATTTGTATATCAGCCCCATAGAAATATGAATTACGAACATACAAGCCACCACCACTTGCTGTTCCCTGATTGATGTTATTTGCAATGGTTGAACGATTGATTGTCAGATTACCACCTATAATAGTGAGTCCTGCAGAAAGCCTGCTGGCAGTGGCTAAACCACTGTTATCAGCAATCACAGAATGATTGATCACACTATTAGACTGAGATGAATACAAATAAACACCACCGCCTGAATTATCGGTGATCAAACTGTCATTGAGAGTTAAAGTGCCATAAACCAAACTGATTCCACCGCCTCCGTTAGCGCTGGAAGACACCAGTTCCTGACCTCCCGAAATGGTGGTTTCATTCAAAGTCAAATCAATAAAACCTCCTTCCAAAATACTGAATGCAGGCGCGGTATCAACCCTGGTAATGGTGCTGCCATTTCCATGGATGGTAAGATGATCGGTAATGTACGCCAGCGGAGATTGAAGTTCAAAAAAACCTGATACAGGCAGTTGCAACTCATCAGCACCACTACCAGCAACACAACCACCCGTAGCGGCATTGCTATTGGCAGATACGATGGCATCGTGTAAAGTACAATTGGTTCCATCTACATGGATGGTGGCTGCTTGCGAAACTTGAGCGAATTCCAGCATCAGTGCTGAAATCAAGGCAGTTTGTTTGAAACAAGATAGTTTGTCCATGATTCCCCTTTAATTTTTTTTGATGACTCAAAATAGCACATGAGTATTGATAAAGCAATTCACCATCATCAAGCAAATTTAAGTACTTAATCAGTT
>JAGRJR010000148.1 GCA_020442635.1 Lysobacterales bacterium | reverse complement strand
TATTAAATAAACTGAAAAATCCAAACATGAATTTATTTGCCAATATTCAACTCATTAACGTCGTCGTGGTCATTCTCGTGATTATCGGCCCACGTGTGTGGTGAGTTCGGCAAACAATTGGTAAACCCAAAAAAAGCCCTTCTCACCAAGAAGGGCTTTTTTTTTACCTCAACAAAAAAGAGTGAAGAAAAAAATGTATTACGATAACAACACAGTGACCTACTACGACGGGGAATGGCAATTTGCCAAGGATTGCAAAGCTGGTTTATATCAGCAATCTTTTCATTATGGTAATGGTGTATTCGAGGGAATCAGAGCTTATGCCACGGATCATGGAACAAAAATTCTTCGAGCCAAAGAACACTACCAGCGTTTGCTGTATTCAGCTAAAACCATGCATCTTGATGTTGACTATTCAGTTGATGAATTGATTGAGCTGACATATCAGCTGTTGAAAAAAAACAATTTACAGGATGCTTATATTCGACCACTGATTTTCACCCATGAAAAGCTGGGGTTACAAGCGGAAAACAAAACCCACCTGTTTCTTTGTGCCTGGGACTGGAGCCAATATTTTGATGAAGGGCAGTTGAGTATGAAAGTCTCGCCATATTGCCGCCCGGATCCTAAGTCCTGTCACGTGGATGCCAAGGTTTCTGGTCACTATGTGAATTCGATATTGGCAATGAAAGATGCACATGCTGATGGCTTTGACGATGCTTTATTGGTAGATCAAAAAGGTTATATCGCCGAAGCCTCAGGTGCCAATTTTTTTATGCAAAAGGATGGCAAGCTCTACACACCGCCAAAGGGTAATATACTGCCGGGAATCACCCGATCGATTGTTATGGAATTAGCCAAAGCCAACGATATTGAGGTGATTGAACAGCATTTTAAGCCAGAGGAAATCTTTGGTGCAGAGGGTGCTTTTTTGACTGGCACAGCAGTTGAAATCAAGGCCATTGGTGATGTCGACAAGCATCCTTTCAGTCTGTCTTGGGAAGACACTTTTGGTGCGATGTTACAGCAACAGTTTCACAAAATTGTACGCGAACAGAAAGTAAACCACAAAAAAACCAAGGCCGCCTAATGAAACAGCTTAATCCTTATTCAAAAGCCATAACCCAGGATGACAGTCAGCCCGCAGCCAAAGCGATGCTGCATGCCATAGGACTCACGCCAGCGCAATTGAACCAACCTTTTATTGGTATTGCCTCAACTGGTTATCAGGGCAATCCATGCAACATGCACCTCAATGATTTGGCCGATAATATCAAACAGGCTGTGAACCAATTTCCGTTGAATGGTCTGATTTTCAATACCATTGGGATTTCTGATGGTATTTCAATGGGTACCAGCGGTATGCATTATTCTCTGCCATCAAGGGATTTGATCGCAGACTCGATCGAAACCGTTGTCGCAGGTATGCATTATGATGCTGTGGTAACGGTGGTAGGGTGTGACAAGAATATGCCAGGTGCCATGATGGCCATGTTGCGATTGAATCGACCAGCATTGCTGGTCTATGGTGGGACCATTGCTGCCGGTTGTCACGCCGGGAAAAAGCTGGATGTGGTGTCTGCTTTTGAAGCCTGGGGTGAAAAAGTGGCGGGCAAAATTGATGATGAAGATTATCAGCAGGTTATCGAAAAGGCCTGTCCGGGTGCTGGGGCATGTGGTGGTATGTACACGGCCAATACTATGGCAGCGGCCATAGAAGCCATGGGCATGAGTTTACCGTATTCGTCCTCCAATCCTGCCATCAGTCATGAAAAGCTGGATGAAATGTCGCAAGTAGCGATGGCCATCAATGGCTTGGTTGAAAAAGATTTGAAGCCACGCGATATTGTGACCAAAGCGGCCATGTTAAATGCTTTTAAACTGGTGACAGTTTTGGGTGGTTCAACCAATGCCGTGCTGCATTTTCTGGCCATAGCCGATGCTGCTGAGATTGATTTGACTTTGGCTGATTTACAGGCGGTCAGTGACTCCACGCCATTTTTGGCTGACCTAAAACCCAGCGGACAGTATTTAATGGAAGACTTGCATCGCGTCGGTGGCATTCCTGCTGTGATGAAATATATGCTGGACTTAGGCTGGTTAGAAGGCAGTTGTATGACGGTGACGGGCAAAACTATGGCTGAAAACCTTGCCCATGTAAAGCCATTGGGTGACAGTCAAAATGTAGTACGCATGGCAGATCAACCCATCAAGGAATCCGGTCATATCCAAATCCTCAAAGGCAACCTCGCCAGTGAAGGCGCAGTGGCTAAGATCACTGGCAAGGAAGGTGAGTTTTTTCAAGGCCGAGCAGTGACATTTGACAGTGAAGCTGCGGTCAATCAAGGCATTGCAGCTGGGAAAGTCAAAGCCGGTCATGTGGTGGTGATTCGGTATGTTGGACCCAAAGGTGGTCCTGGTATGCCGGAAATGTTGAAACCAACATCCGCAATCATCGGTGCAGGTTTAGGTGATTCAGTGGCGTTAATTACCGATGGTCGTTTTTCTGGTGGTACTCATGGCTTTGTAGTTGGTCATGTGACGCCCGAAGCACAGGTGGGTGGTGTGATTGCTTTGGTGAAAGATGGCGATTTGATAACAATTGATGCCAGTGCGAACGACATCACATTGCATGTTACAGCTGTTGAGTTAGAGCGTCGCCGAGATGAATGGCAAGCACCTGCGGTAAAATTCAGCCGTGGTGTGTTGGCGAAATATGCACGCACAGTCTCATCAGCTTCTACTGGCTGTTTAACTGATCGCTACGAGTCAGACAATGCGCCTGTTACTGTTCGAACCAAAGGTATTGAGCTGAATCTTATAGCCGAAGATGTTGCGGCCAACTTTGAAAACAACTCACAAGCTCGCCAAAAGGTGATGTCATGAAATCATTAACCTTAACCGAATCTACCATCAATAACTTAAACCGTTCAGCTGCACAATCGACAGCAAAAGTAACTGGTTCACAAGCCATTATCATGAGTTTATTGGCAGAAGGTGTGAACAAAGTCTTTGGCTATCCTGGAGGTGCCATCATGCCCACTTATGATGCTTTGCTGGATTTTGAAGATCGATTGCAACACATTTTGGTACGTCATGAGCAAGGTGCCGTACATGCTGCTCAAGGTTATGCCCGAGCTTCGGGTGAGGTGGGCGTTTGTATTGCCACCTCAGGACCAGGAGCTACCAACTTGATTACAGGTATAGCCGATGCTTATCTGGATTCAACACCGTTGGTGTGCATCACCGGACAGGTATTTGCGCATTTACTGGGCACTGATGCTTTTCAGGAAATAGACATTTTGGATATTTCTATGCCAGTGACCAAATGGAATTACAAGGTCACTGAAGCCAGTGAAATACCGGACGCCCTTGCCAAGGCATTTTATATTGCCAAAAGCGGCAGACCTGGACCGGTGTTGATTGATATCACTAAAAATGCCCAGGTTGAGTCAGTTGACTTTCAGTACCAATCTTGCCGGCATCTTAACAGTTATGAGCCCAGCCCAAGACCCAATCAATTGGCTTTGGCACAAGCGGCCAGTTTAATTAATTCAGCACGAAAACCTTTGGTTTTGTTTGGTCAAGGTGTGATTTTGGGCGGCGCTGAAGCAGAATTTCTGGCGTTTGCTGAACGCACTGGAGCACCTTTGGCTGCCACTGCTTTGGGTTTGTCTGCAATTCCAACCGATCATCCTCAGTACGTAGGCATGTTGGGAATGCATGGCAACTATGCGCCCAATAAATTGACCAATGAATGTGATGTGTTGATTGCAGTTGGGATGCGCTTTGATGATCGGGTAACCAGTAATTTAGCTTACTATGCCAAACAAGCGCAGATCATTCATTTTGAAATTGACCCCAGTGAAGTCAATAAAAATGTAACCGCTGATGTGGCGGTGGTGGGCGATGTTAAACAAACCTTACCTGCCGTATTGAAACAACTGCAAAGCAGTCAACATCAGCAGTGGTTAGAACAATTTAAAGAACTGCGCCAATACGAAACACAATGGGTTATTCAAAAAGACTTACAACCAAATGTCATGCAAATCAACATGGCTGAAGTGGTGGCTGTATTGAATCAATGTAAAGAGTCGCCGATCTTGGTCACTGATGTTGGACAGCACCAAATGGTGACGTGTCGCTATGCCAAATTTACTCAAACCCGCAGTCTCATTACTTCAGGTGGTCTGGGTACCATGGGTTTTTGTCTGCCAGCAGCCATAGGTGCTCAATTGGCCTGCCCTGATCGACCAGTAGTAGGAATTGTAGGCGATGGTGGCGTGCAAATGACCATTCAGGAGCTGGGTGTTTTGATGCAGTATCAAATTCCGGTCAAGCTGGTGATTTTGAACAACCAGTTTTTGGGGATGGTTAGACAATGGCAAGAATTGTATTTTGACAAACGCTATGCCTCAACAGAAATGAGCAACCCTGATTTTGGCAAAATTGCCGAGGGTTATGGCATCGCCAATCA
>JAGRJR010000147.1 GCA_020442635.1 Lysobacterales bacterium | reverse complement strand
GTGGTTGCCGAGGGCAGAAAAAATGCTGAATTTTATAACGCCAAACTGGATAACAACCACATGATCATTAGTTTAACCGAACAAGAAGTTAAGAATTGGGTTGACCAAAGATACAGTCTCAGTGACATTTATCAATCGGATCTGGTGTCTTTGTTGGTCAATGTAGAGTCAGCGATGGCAAAAATGGGTACTGATCTGAGTAATAATAGCCAACCGTTTAACTCAGCCATGTTCCAAAAAATCAACCAGTTTTCTGCCAGCATGTATGAAGCAGCCAGTGGCGATGCCTTATCATTTGAAGCCGCTTTGGCAACCAGTGATGAAGCAACGGCCAAGCAGTTACAACAAGTGTTAAATGGCCTGATTGCCATGAATGCTTTGTCTAATATGGAAGAAAATAAGCCTGCTCTGTCAGCCATGATGTCAGCCTTAACAATCGACTTACAAGGCAGCGATTTGTTGATTACCACATCATTGGCATACAGCTTGATTCCACAATTTGACATCGACTGATTCAGGTAATAGCTGCAATGACTGAACAACAGCTCATCAAAGAAGCGCAACAAGGTGCCACCGATTGTTTTACTCAATTGGTGGCTTCTTACCAGTTGCGGTTGTACAGTTATTTATTGGGAAGATGCACTCACCATCAAGAGGCTGATGATGTACTCCAGGAAACTTTTATCAAAGCCTATCAATACCTGAGCAGCTATAACCCCCAGTGGCAATTCAGTACATGGTTGTTCACCATTGCCAGAAGAACCATTGGCAAGTACCAAGCACAATACCATAACCATCAACCCATTGATGATGAAAACTGGGTCACCAAGCAGGACCCTTTTGCGGTTGATCGTGAAAATATTTGGCAACTGATTAAAAATGAACTGAACACTAAAAGCTATGATGTACTGTGGTTCTTTTATGTTGAGCAATACAGCATCAAAGAAATCGCCCAAATCACTCAACAATCAGAATCATGGGTGAAAACCAATCTGCATCGCAGTAAAATGAAACTAAGCAACAACTCAGCACTTGAATTGATGCTGGAGGCTCACTAAGTTATGACACAAGACATTGAACAACGACTGAAACAGGATGCCACAACCATAAAGACCACTGCTGCACAACGCCTGGCGAATGTCGATTTTGCCAAAAGCATTGAACATCAGTTGCTAGCTCAATCAACAAAATCATCTCATTCATGGCTATGGGGAATGGCTGCGGCCATTGGTCTGTCATTGATGACATGGCTGCTGATAGAGAATAACCCTACCCCTGCTATCATGGAGCCACTACAACTGAGCAACACCCTTAAGGAGGTCAAACAGCTCACACACAACATCGAAGAAAAGGTGAATCAACCGTTATTGAAAGAACAACAAGCCATCATTGAGGATTTTAAAAGACTCAAGTCTCAAATGTTTTCAATATAAGTTATTCTTTGCGGTTAAACTGTAAATTGACCGCCCATCCTATTTTTCACAAAATGGGTAATCATTCACATATGATGGTTCTTTTTTAAACAGGAAAAACCGATGAAATTTTGTACTCATTTCGCACTTTGGTGGTTGTTGATGGTAACGCATTTTACATTCGCCTCTACGGAACTACTGGGCAACTGGGAGGGGGTCTTGGATGCCAACGGTGTCAAGCTACCATTGGTTATTCACTTAGAAAAAAAACAAGACAGTTATCAAGGTTCGCTGGACTCACCTGCACAAGGCGCTTTTGGCATGGCTATGACCGAGTTGGAAATCAAAGGCAACGAGCTGATGTTTGAAATAGCTAGCATTCATGTCCATTACGAAGGCAGTTATGATGCTCAAGAGCAAACCATCTCAGGTCATTTTATTCAAGGCAGTGTTTTTCAATTGACATTTGAAAAAGTCAATAACACCTCCACAGACAGGGCTGATACCAGTGACATTCAGTACATTCTGGGACAATGGGGTGGCACCGTAGAAATACCAGGCAACCCACTCAGTCTGGTATTACATGTTGACGAACAAGAAGGGCAGATTGTCAGCAGTGCAGACAGTCCTGATCAAGGAGCCACAGGATTGAAAGTCGATCAAATCAGTCTGGAACGAGGTGTGGTGACATTTACCATGCAAGCCCTTGACGTAGAGTTTACAGGTCATTTGAGCAAAGATTTA
The DNA here is from genome assembly GCA_020442635.1 of Lysobacterales bacterium. GTDB lineage: Bacteria > Pseudomonadota > Gammaproteobacteria > Xanthomonadales > Marinicellaceae > Marinicella. Next base: position 2,339 of record JAGRJR010000147.1, on the reverse strand, counting down.
CAGCACATAGAAGGAGACTTTAAACAACAGGGCATGGTGTTTAAACTCAATTTAACCAAAGGGGCACAACCCAAACAGGTATATCAGCGACCGCAGGAACCCAAACCGCCCTTTGCCTATGCAATAGAAGAAGTAGTGATTGATAACACAGAAGCAGGTATTCAGTTGGCCGGCACTTTGACCCGTCCAAAAGACCCGACATCCATCAAAGCGACCGCGGTAATGATTACTGGATCCGGACCACAAGATCGTGATGAGACCGTCGCTCAACACAAACCTTTCTGGGTGATTGCTGATCACTTAACAAAAAATGGTTATGCCGTATTGCGGATGGATGACCGAGGTGTTGGGCAATCAACCGGTGATTTCAAAGCGGCCACTTCCCAAGATTTTGCCACTGACATCAGTGCAGCTGTGGATTTTCTGCAACAACGTGCCGACATCCCTCAGGGCAGCATTGGACTGATTGGTCACAGCGAGGGTGGTATGATAGCGCCAATGGTTGCGACTCAGCGTGACGATTTGGCTTTTTTGATTTTATTGGCTGCCCCAGGAACTGACATTACTGAACTGTTGGCAGAGCAAAAATATTTAATCGCCAGAACAGCAGCGACTGACAATGAAGCTTTGTTAAAAAATAAAGAACAAGATCTGAAATTACACCAAAAAATGGCTGAATGGAGTGAAGACAAGGATTACACCGGCAAATTAACAGCTTACTTAAAACAACTTCATACCGATGAAACAACCACTGAAGCAGCGGTTAACTCACAGGTTGAAAGTGAACTGAAGTTTTATGACAACCCTTGGTTCCGATACTTCATCGCGTTCAAGCCCAAAGTGTTTTTATCACAGGTTAACACCCCGGTATTGGCGCTGAATGGTGCGAAGGATTTACAAGTGCCGGCAGCAGCCAACTTGAGTGCCATCGATTCGACCCTTAAACTGGCCAATAATAAGGATGTCACCATCAAGTCATTACCTGGTTTAAACCACCTGTTCCAACTCACTGAGTCAGGATCCCCTGCGGAGTATGTTCAACTGACTGAAACATTTTCACCGGTTGCATTGGATGCCATGACTGATTGGCTGAATCAACGCTTTTGATTAAACAGGTTACAATAGCTAAAAATTATGGCCACATAAACACCTCATGAACTGGCTAAAAGCTCCAAAAACTACCAAACTCTTCTGGTTGTTCCACTTCTGTGGCTGGGGTGTTTTTGTACTCATCAATTTCATTGCCAGACAATCGGTTCATGCTGAATCAATGGAGCAAGGTCTGGTTTCCATTTTAGCCCTATTGGTCGTTAACACGGTGTTGTGTCTGATGGTTAGGGAGCTTATGCACCGATTTAATCTGGTGAATTTAAACAATCGCCATGTTTGGATCAAACTGCTTATATTGGTGGTGTGTTTTGGTTTCGTTTCTGCTTTATTGACAACCCTTTCCTTGAGCGCATATTTTTACTTGTTTGGTTATACCCGATATCTGATATTCTTCATTCAAACAGTCTATCAAAATTGGTTAATCATGACGCTATTGATAGGCATTTGGAGTGTGATTTATGCCGTCACGCACCACAAAGAGTCTATCAATCAACTCAAAGCCAAACAGCAATCGACCGAAATCCAATTAAAAGAAGCGCAACTCAACCACCTGATTGGTCAACTGAACCCTCATTTTTTATTCAACGGGTTAAACAACATCAGAGGATTGATGCTGGAAGATGTTGGCAAAGCTCGACAAATGTTGACCGAATTGTCTGAATTATTGCGATATTCATTGAATGCTCCCAAACATGCTTTAACCCCGTTGGCAGAGGAAATTAAAGTGGTTCACAATTACATTGAATTAGCCCAAATTCAGTACGAGTCTCGCTTAAACTATCAAGAGTCCATCGACCAGAACACTTTAAGTTGTATGGTACCACCCATGACCCTGCAGTTATTGATTGAAAATGCCATCAAACACGGTGTGGATCAAAATCAACACCCAAGTGATTTAATATTGAGAATTTTTAAAGATCAAACCCATTTACATATGCAGGTGAGTAACCCAGGTCAAATTCAAACTGATTTTAAACAGCAACAAACCGGCATTGGCTTAAACAACATCAAAAAACGCTTACAACTCATCTTTGGACAACAAGCCAGTCTTAACATCGAAAACAATTCAGAGAAGGTCACTGTAAACATTGTGTTGCCAATAATCAGCCACCCTGAACAGGAGCTGGTTTCATGAGTTTGCGTATTGTCATTGTAGAAGATTCCCGGCTGGCACAGAATGAATTACTGGAGCTGTTAAAACCCTACAAAACCACAGAAGTTATTGGTAC
>JAGRJR010000146.1 GCA_020442635.1 Lysobacterales bacterium | reverse complement strand
GCCATCTTTGATGTCAAAATTAAATGTTTCACCTTTGATGTATTCAGGAACCAATTTCATTTTGGCATTGGTTTTATTTAAAGTGATGGTGATTTTTTCAAAGAACATATCCAGAATTTGCTCATTGTCAAATTCCAAAGCACGCAACAAAATCGAAGCTGGTAATTTTCTTCGGCGATCGATACGTACATACACACAATCCTTGGCATCAAACTCCATATCCAACCATGAACCACGGTAAGGAATCACACGTGCAGAATATAAAATTTTTCCTGACGAATGGGTTTTACCCTTGTCATGATCGAAGAACACGCCCGGTGAGCGATGTAATTGATTCACAATAACACGCTCAGTACCATTAATCACAAAAGTACCGGTCGGTGTCATCAATGGCAGGTCGCCTAGATAGACACTTTGCTCTTTGATGTATTTAACTTTCTTTTTCTTTTTGGTGCTTTTTTCTTTATCGTAGATCACCAATTGGATTTTGGCTCGAATGGAAGCAGCATAAGTCATACCACGTAATTTACATTCCAAAACATCAAACTCAGGGTCTTCCACGCCAACGCTGATGTATTCCAATCTGGCAAAACCAGAGTAACTTTCAATTGGAAATATAGAGTTTAATGCATCATTTAAGCCGTTCAGACCTTTGTCGTTATCGCCCAAAAATGCTTCAAAAGATTTTACTTGTGTATCTAACAAGTAAGGAACATCCAATACAGCTGAAGAACTACCGAAGTCCTTTCTGATTCTTTTTTTCTCAGTAAATGTATAACCCATCGCTTTTGCCACCTTCACCGTAGTAAACAGAATAAACAGTCTATCCTGTTGAATTTAATATGTTTTTTGCGCTTAAACTTAGTCTTGCGTTTATCAATATTGTTAAGCGACTAAAGGCCGACATAAAATGCCAGCCTTTAGATTTCATTAATTACTTTGTGTAATTATTTCAACTCTACAGTTGCGCCTGCTTCTTCGAGTTGTTTTTTGACTTCTTCAGCTTCAGCTTTGTCCACGCCTTCTTTGATAGGAGCAGGAGCGCTTTCTACCAATTCTTTAGCTTCTTTCAAGCCCAAGCCAGTGATGCCGCGAACGGCTTTAATCACACCCACTTTCTTGTCGCCAAAACCAGCCAAGATTACGTCGAATTCTGATTGCTCAGCAGCAGCTTCAGCAGCGCCACCAGCAGCAGGAGCAGCAACGGCTACAGCTGCAGCAGCTGATACACCGAATTTCTCTTCCATTGCTTCAATCAGTCCAACAACGTCCATTACGCTCATTGCTGAGATTGCTTCTAAAATATCATCTTTTGATACGGCCATTTTAATTCTCCAAAAATATATATGTTTTTACTTAAGCAGCTTTTTGATCTTTGATAGCTGCAATAGTACGTGTCAGTTTTGCGTGTGGCTCTGCCAAAGTTCTTACAAACTTCTCTACTGGTGCCTTCATGACAGACATCAGCATTGCAATGGCTTGCTCTTTGGTTGGCAAATCGGCTAGACGTCCTAATTCAGACGCTGCCAACAAATCACCACCAATGGCAAGAAACTTGACTTCTAATTTGTCATTTTCTTTAGCATGCGCTTTAATCAGTCTGGCAGCACAACCAGGATCTTCCTGACTGAATGCAAACAGTAATGGACCAACCAATGAATCTTTAACACATTCATAATCGGTACCCTCAACTGCCCTTCTGACCAAAGTGTTCTTGGCAACTCTCAAGTAAACACCGCTTTTACGTGCATCAGCACGCATCGCAGTCATCAGTTCAACTGAAGAACCACGATATTCAGCAGCAACCAAAGAGTGTGCTTCTTGAGCAACACTAGCAATTTCACTGACTACAGCTTTTTTCTGCTCTAAATTGAGCGCCATGATAACCTCCAAAGGCTCATGCAGCATATGCTGCAGTACTCATAACCCACTCTAACGAGACAATCGTAAAAGTGGAACCATTTTGGTGACCAATAGTATTCTTTATTGGGGCACCATCTGCGTAGGAAATTAAGATAAAACTCAGTTTCATCACCTACGGTCTTTGATGGTTGCTGTCAGGAGTGCTTCCAACAACCCTCAAAATCTCATGCAAGACCTGATCAATACTTTCGATAAAAAAAGTCAGGTCTTTTGATTACAGCCCGAGACTGCTTTCGTCAACTTCTAAGCCAGGACCCATGGTAGATGAGACACTGATTTTTCTGATGAACTTACCTTTTGATGTAGCAGGTTTTTTCTTAGCCAAATCGCTCAATAAAACCTGCAAATTTTCTTTTAACGCATCGGCAGTAAAAGATGCTTTACCCAATACCGTGTGAATAATGCCCGCTTTATCGATACGGTACATAGCCTGGCCTGATTTATTGTTTCTTACAGCAGTTGCCACATCTGGAGTCACAGTCCCGACTTTAGGATTTGGCATCAAGCCTTTTGGACCTAAAATTGTACCTAATTGACCCACAACACGCATGGCATCAGGCGATGCAATCACAACATCAAAATCGAAGTCGCCTTTTTTGATTTGGTCAGCCAAATCTTCAAAACCAACCACATCGGCACCAGCTGCCTTAGCCTCTTCAGCTTTTTCACCTTGCGCAAACACAGCCACTTTAACTGATTTACCAGTACCGTTTGGCAAAACAGTAGCACCACGAACAGTTTGGTCTGATTTCCTGGCATCTACACCAAGTTGAATGGCCACATCCACAGTTTCATCAAATGTTTTTGACGTGTTATCCTTCAAAAAACTCAAGGCTTCAGCAATATCGTATTTTTTAGATTTGTCTATTTGAGCTTTCAATGCTTTGATTCTTTTACCAGCCATCATTTCACTCCTTCTGTCTCAATGCCCATGCTACGCGCAGTACCAGCAATGGTCCTAACCGCAGCATCCATGTCAGCAGCCGTCAAATCAGGCTCTTTCATTTTGGCAATCTCTTCTAACTGTTCACGACCCAATTTAGCGACTTTGTTCGTGTTAGGCGTGCTACTACCACTCTTCAATCCAGCTGCTTTTAACAACAAAACGGCGGCAGGAGGGGTTTTTGTAATAAATGTAAAGCTTCTGTCGTTATAAACAGTAATAACAACAGGGGTAGGTAGACCCGGCTCCAAAGAACCAGTTTGCGCATTGAACGCTTTACAAAATTCCATGATATTCACACCATGCTGACCCAATGCAGGACCCACTGGTGGCGAAGGATTTGCCTGACCCGCAGGCACTTGCAACTTAATGTACGACTGTACTTTTTTAGCCATTATTTCTCTCCGGGTACAAACGCCTGAAACAAATCAGGCTCCCCATTAATTAATGATTTATACTTTTTCAACCTGGCTGAATTCCAATTCAACCGGAGTTGACCTACCAAAAATGGAAACAGCCACTCGCATGCGACTCTTTTCATAGTTGACCTCTTCCACTTCCCCATTAAAATCAGCGAAGGGACCATCGATTACGCGAACAACTTCGCCCACATCGAACAGTGTTTTGGGTTGCGGCTTGTTTTCACCGTCTTCAATGCGTTGTAAAATCGCATTGGCTTCTCGTTCGGTAATTGGCGCAGGTTTTTCTGCCGTACCACCAATAAAACCTAATACTTTCGGCACACTCTTTACCAAATGCCAGGTTTCATCATTCATTTCCATTTGAACCAAAACATAACCCGGGAAAAATTTTCTTTCACTTTTACGCTTTTGTCCTTTTTTCATTTCCACAACAGTTTCTTTTGGCACCAAAACCTCGCCAAACAAATCCTGCATTTGGTATCTCTCGATACGCTCCTCCAATGACTTGCATACTTGCTGCTCAAAGCCTGAATAAGCGTGAACTACATACCATCTTTGTGCCATGAACAAAAACTCCTTAAATTAAAATTTACTCGAAGAAGTATTCTAAGAGGTTACTGAAAAGTGAATCGACCAAGAACAAAAACAAACCGATAATAATTACCAATACAATCACAATAATTGTGGTCTGAATAGTTTCATTTTTGGTTGGCCAAACAATTTTTTGCCTTTCTATGTTGGCGTTTTTAACAAACTTAGCAAACTCCTTGCCTTTACTGGTCGAGTAACCCAAAAAGCCACCCACCAAAACACCACCAATAACCATCAAAACCCGGATGATTGTTGGATAAGTATCCACAAAATAAAGATTCGCCACCACACCAGCAATAACAACCGCTATAGCGAGATACCATTTTATTTTATCACCAGCACCATGGGCTGACTCAACACCACTCATACATATAATCCAATTCTGTCCATCACTTATAAAAAGCAATGGCAGGCCAGGAGGGAATCGAACCCCCAACCTGCGGTTTTGGAGACCGCTGCTCTGCCAATTGAGCTACTGGCCTAAAAATCGTAAAGACAGCAAAAGCCAACAGCGACAACTGTTGGCTTTTGAGTCACGAGTTAAATTATCACTCGATAATTTTTGCTACTACACCCGCACCTACAGTACGGCCACCTTCACGAATAGCGAAGCGTAAACCTTCATCCATCGC
>JAGRJR010000145.1 GCA_020442635.1 Lysobacterales bacterium | reverse complement strand
CATAAAAATCATCTGCTTGCATATCCGCCAAATACTCGTTGAAACTCAAAACACACATAATATCCAACCCCATCTTTTTAAAAAGGCGGGCTTTTAATTTAAAATCACTGAGTAAATCTACGGCGAATTTACCAGAAAAGTACTGTTGCGGTAGCGGCATCATAGTTACAACCGCGGACAAACAATGCTGGCTTTTTGCCTGTTTGATGACTTTTTCAATCAGTTGTTGGTGCCCTTTATGAACACCATCAAAGTTACCAATAGTGACGCAACAGTTTGCAGTAATTGGACTAACTTGTGGATGAAGAATAACTTTCATGCAAAATCCTTTTTAGCTTTTAAAGCCCACATGCTAAATAAATAAGTCACAACGCCAACAGAAATAATTAATATCAATTTTAAAAAACGATGATACCAGCGCAAATCAATCCAACTTGAAAAATAGAATAACAAAAAAACCAATACTAATCCCATAAAAACCACAGAAGCCATCAGCTTGATCAAATATTTTCGATCAAGTAACGTTTGAGTGATGACTTTATGTTCTTTCAACTTACGATACAACCAAAAACACTGTAGCCAAGCAGAACCCACTCCAGCCATTGCCAAACCTGCATGTAAAGAAATCACCTTAAAATAATACAAAACACCAACAAAAAGAAAATTAAACACGACGTTCACCAACATCGCTTTTAAAGCGATCTTGACTGGAGTTTTGGTGTCTTTTCTTGAATAAAAAGCCGGCAAAAGTACCTTGTTCGCCACAAAAGCAGGTAACCCAAGCATAAACACCATTAAACTGTATGATGTATATCTTGCGTTTTCAGCCGTAAACTCTCCATAACCAAATAAGGTTAAAATAACTGGTTCGGCTAAAATCAGCAAGCCAACAGCTGAAGGCAATGCCACAAACATAGCAAGCGACATGGCCCATCGCATGGTTTGTTGGTATTCAATCTGGTTATTAAGTGCAAAGGTATGCGACAGCTTTGGCAATATTACCGTTGAAATGGCGATGCCAAACAGCCCCAATGGAAACTCCAATAATCGATCAGAATAATATAAAAAAGTCACACTACCAACCAAAGGTAAAAAAGTGGCTATCATGGTATCAATCAATAAGTTAACCTGAGCCACGGACGAGCCAAACAACGTCGGCAACATCAAAGTCATGACTTTTTTAACTTCAGGATCATGAAATTTAATCACAGGCTTGGGGATAATTCCCAGATTGATTAATGATGGAATTTGAAATAATAACTGCACAATTCCAGCAATTAATACACCAACAGCAAAGGACTTAACTTCAAGATTAAAATGATTCCGGAAATAAACCATTGAAAAAATCAACACTAAATTAAGCAATATGGGTGTTGCCGCCGGTACTGCAAATTTACCAAAACTATTTAATATTCCTGAACAGAATGCCACCAATGAAATGAATAACAAATAAGGCAAAGTGATTCTAAGCATATTGACTGTTTCGTCGAACAAAACCTGATTGTCTAAATAGCCAGGCGCAAATGCCAAGATAACACCAGGGGCTAACAATTCCAAAACAGCCAACACCACGAGTAAAACAGCCAACAAACTGCCAAATACATGATTCACAAATTGCTTAAGATAAACTTCATCCCTTTGTGCTTTGATTTCATTTAGAACAGGAATAAACGCCAAAGAGAACGACCCTTCTGCAAAAATTCTGCGCATAAAATTTGGAATTCTAAATGCAACAGCCAAAGCATCCGTCCAAACAGACACACCAAAAAAGAATGCTGAAATTGCATCACGCACAAAACCAGCCAATCTGGAAAGTAAAGTAAAAAAACTGACCACTGCTGTGGATTTAAACAAATTCATACAATAAATAACCTATCCGTATTGACTATTCATTAGGTAAGTGGGAAAATGCGCCGTTTTTTAAAACTCTTGTAAAAGTTAAGGAGATATAGGTTTGGCAAATTCAGCATCTGCAAGAAAACGCGTTCGACAAGCTGCTAAAAACAGACAGCATAACATGAGCCTGCGTTCAAAAGCACGTACATCAATGAAAAAAGTCGTTAATGCCATCGAAAATGGTGATAAAGAACAAGCTCAAAAATTATTCAACGAAATGGTTCCCGTGGTTGATAGCATAGCCAGAAAAGGACTGTATCACAAGAACAAAATTGCTCGTCACAAAAGTAGACTTAACGCAAAAATAAAAACCATGGCATAAAGCAAGTTTTTGCTCCCATTTGAACAAGTGAATCCATTAATTAAAAACGATTCACTTGTTCATAAAAACACCAAATCATCTCACTCAAAAACCATCAATCCAATCACATTGGACAAAACCGGTTAAGTTTTACAACAAAAGCCAAAAAAACACCCAAAAAAGTCGCTTTTTATTGATTTTTTGTGAACACCGTCACTCGATTTTTCATATTTATGTGTTATTATTGTATGCGGGTATAAATAGAATACATTTGTTTGAGTAAAACATGAATATCGAAAAAGAAAAAGTATCGGTCAAATTTTTAAAAGTTGGCATGTATGTCTGCAAGCTTGACCGCTCATGGTTAGAAACACCTTTCCCGTTTCAGGGTTTCTACATCCGCACGAAAAATGAAATAAGAGATTTGCAGGCTTTCTGTGACTATGTCTATATCGATGTGATAAAAGGCAAATCACTGAACCCTACTCCTGAGATTACAAAACCCTCACCTTTATTACAAAAGGAAAAAACACAACCTAATAAATTTAAAGGTAAGTTTACACCGCTGGTGATAAATCACAGTTATTACTCGGAAACATTGAAACCAATCAAAAGTGAATTCGGCGCAGCTCATAATTTGATGTTGGATTTAACCAGTGCTATAGAGGAGACCAGTTTTAATCTACGCGTTGGCAAAGGTTTAGACATTAAGAAGACCAAACAAATTGCTAACCAAGTAGTTACCTCCGTTATCAGAAACCCCAATACCCTGGTTTGGTTAACCCAATTAAAAGAAAAAGGCAGATATGTTTATGGTCACTCTTTAAGATCAGCAATTTTAGCTGCTGTTTTTGGTCGTCATCTTGGCATTGCTGAACAACAATTAGAAGTATTGGTTTCTGGCGTGCTGCTAGCAGATATTGGTAAGACCAAAATCAACCGCAATTTACTGAACAAAGAAGGTGAATATACGCCTGAAGAAAAGAAAGCCATCCACAAACATGTAGAATACGGCGTTGAGTTGTTAGCTAAAGATGAAACCATCGACCACAACATTTTGACAATTGTTGAAACACACCATGAAAGATTTAATGGCAGTGGTTATCCTTATGGCTTAGTTGGCGATGAAATCCCTGCTTTTGGTCAGGTAGCCGGAATCGTTGATACTTTTGATGCGATGACGAGCAAAAAACCTTATGGACGTGTTCACACCCCATCCCAAGCGATGGAATGGCTGTATAAACAAAGAAATGTATTATTCAGCGCAAAATTAGTTGATGAATTCATTCAAGCAATTGGTTTGTACCCAGCCGGCACATTGGTTCAATTATCAGATGGTTCAACTGGTTTAGTACTTTCTCATAACAAGAAAAAACGACTGAAACCAGAAGTCTTGTTAGTTAAAGATGCAGCAGACAAAATCCTAGAAAAACCTAAATTCATTGATTTATCTAAAAAACCAATGTTTTCTAATAAAGAAAGACCTTGTATTACTGGCGCTTTAAAAGTTGACTCAGTAGATATCGACATTGATGAAATTATCTCTAGCTTTAACAACAGAAACATCGTACAAAAACTTTTAACTGCCTGATAATATTAAGCGGTTCCTATCAAACCTTGTTATAATTCTTAGCAAATTATAACAAGGTTTTTTTATGCAACAATACCTGAATTTTGCCCAACATATTTTAAACCACGGTCACCAAAAAACCGATCGAACAGGTACTGGCACCACCAGTATATTCGGTTATCAAATGCGCTTTGACTTACAGCATGGATTTCCTATGTTGACCACCAAAAAATTACATCTTAAATCCATCATTCATGAGCTGTTGTGGTTTATTGCCGGTGACACCAACATTAAATACTTGAAGGACAATGGCGTGAGAATTTGGGATGAATGGGCTGATGAAAACGGTGATTTAGGACCAGTATATGGCCACCAATGGCGTTCATGGCCTACACCTGATGGCTTAACAGTTGATCAGATTAAGCAGTTAGTTATGGAATTAAAAAAGAACCCTGATTCCCGTAGACACATCGTAAGTGCCTGGAATGTAGCCGATGTCGACAACATGGCTCTACCTCCCTGCCACTGTCTGTTTCAGTTTTATGTTGCCGATGGTAAACTTTCATGCCAACTTTACCAACGCAGTGCTGACGTGTTTTTGGGTGTACCTTTTAATATTGCCTCATATGCTCTGTTAACCATGATGGTGGCTCAAGTTTGTGGATATCAGGCGGGTGACTTCGTCCATACTTTTGGAGATGCACACATATATTCTAATCATATGGAGCAAATACAGGAACAAATCAGTAGAAAACCTTATCCTTTGCCACAAATACACATTAACCCAAATGTTAAAGACATCTTTGATTTTAAATTTGAAAATAAAGAAAAAATCAATTATCAGTCGCACCCAGAAATAAAAGGCAAGGTTGCAATATGACTTTGACCTTAATTGCAGCCATGTATATAAATGAAAAAAAAAAAAAAAATAAAGACATAACGTGAAAAAAAAAAAAAAAATAAAGA
>JAGRJR010000144.1 GCA_020442635.1 Lysobacterales bacterium | reverse complement strand
AGCTTTTTTTTTTTTATTGTTCTACTGCAGCACCCATATTTATTGCTGGATTACAATATAACGATGCCACTGGGGATGATGCAAACTGGGATGGTGCTGCAACTTCAAATTCTACATCGGCACTTCCAAATGCTTTGATTACGGGTAGTACTGCCGTAAGATTAGTTCCTGAATCAGATAACTGGCAATTCAGCTGTACAATTGCTGGGGGACCAGTTACTGGAACAGCCGCTCAAATACGAGCTATTGTAAACAATAGAGCAAACTGGGTAAGCGATAATACTACACCTTATAATCCAGCATTGGAAGCTGGATGTACATTTACGATTAGTACTGGGGGAGATACAACTCCACCTGTAATTACTTGCGCCCCAACACCGGCTCCAATAACAGCTGGTATTAATGGTATGGCAGCCATACCAGATTTAGTAACCGGGACTACCGCAACAGATAATGTTTCAATACCAGCAAACATAACAATTACACAAGCACCCACTGCGGGAACTATGGTTGGAGTTGGTGTATATTCAGTTGTTTTAACTGCTACAGATGAAGCTGGCAACAGTGCGACATGCACAATACCTGTAACCATAAACGAACCGCCCGCTACAACATTGAATGCGGGTGATATTGCCTTCGTAGGTTTTAACCTAGATGGAAATGATGGTTTTGCATTTATAATTTTGAAAGATATAATTGCGGGAACAAATATAAAATTCACAGATTGTGGTATTTCAAACCCAAATACAATTACGTGCGTAGGTGCAGGCGATGGCAGTGCAACTTGGTATGCCCCCTCTGCAATGAATGCGGGAGATATTGTTACTTTACCAGGAAGTTTTATGGCGGGAAGTGTTTTATCTTCTATTGGTGATCAATTATTTGCTTATCAAGGCACAGCGGCTTCACCAACTTTTATTACTGGAATTCACAGTAATGTAGATCCAGGTGTAACTACAGATGCCGATTGGGACGGAGCAAATACTTCAAACACCACAACAGCATTACCAGATCAATTGACCAATGGCGTAAATGCTATTAGGCTTTATGTTGCAGGCACTCCTGAAACAGAAGTGGACAACTGGCAGTTTGATTGTAGCGCGGTGCCTGGTGGATTTCCTATTACAGGTACGCCTAGTGAATTAGCAGCAATAATCAATGACATCCAATATTGGATTAATAATGATACTGCTGAATTTGTTCCTACTGCGCAATCCGGATGTATTTATACTATATTGCCTGATGATACGGAACCACCCGTGGCAGTATGTCAAAATATTACTGTACAACTTGATGCTTCCGGCTCAGTAACTATTGTTGCTACCGATGTGGATGGCGGCTCAACCGACAATGTTGGGATTGTTTCTTATTCAATAGACATTGATACTTTTAGTTGTGCAGAAGTTGGTCCTAACACAGTTACACTTACTGTAACCGATGCAGCGGGCAATTCTGATACTTGTACAGCTACAGTAACCGTTGAAGATAACATAGCGCCTACTGCAGTTTGTCAAAATATAACCTTGCAGCTAGATGCTACCGGAAATGTAATAATTACCGCATCAGATATAGATAATGGTTCAACAGATAATTGTGGAATTACTTCATTAAGCGTTTCTCCAGCATCTTTTACTTGTGCAGATATTGGCGCCAATACGGTAACCTTGACTGTAACCGATGTAAACGGAAATAATTCAACCTGTACTGCTACTGTAACCGTGGAAGACAATGTTGCTCCTACGGCAACTTGCCAACCCTTTACGGCACAACTTGACGCAAACGGTACCGTTACAATTACGGGTGCTGATGTAGATGGAGGCTCAACAGATGCCTGCGGAATTGCGACACTTTCAGTTTCCCCAGACACATTCTCATGTGCGGAAATTGGAGATAATACGGTTACACTTACTGTTACTGATGTAAATGGAAATACTTCTACCTGTACAACTACGGTAACTGTAGAAGACAATATCGCACCAACAATTACTTGTCCTGGGGATTTTATAGTTGATAATGATCCTGGCATCTGTGGGGCTGTAGTTAACTATACAGTAACAACTGCAGATAATTGTAGCTCTGGAGGTCCAGTTTCACAAACTTTTACATATTCAGGTAGTGTCCAAAACTGGACAGTTCCAGCTGGAGTTACTTCTATTATGATTGAGGCGTATGGTGCGCAAGGAGAATCTGGGGTAGGTGGAATTGTTGGCATTGGTGGCTTGGGAGCTATGGCGAGCGGAGAACTTTCGGTAACACCTGGTGAAGTGTTGTCAATATACGTAGGAGGAAGCGATGGTTTTAATGGAGGCGGTAGCCCAGGAGTTAGTGGTCCTAATACTTCAGGTCACGGTGGAGGAGCTAGTGATATAAGAACAACTCCTGGAACTGTAAATGATAGAATTCTCGTTGCCGCAGGCGGCGGTGGTGGAGCTGGAGGTCCTCAAGGATCTTGTGCGTCCGGTCCCGGAGGAAACGGCGGAAATGGTGGTGATATTAGTTTAGGAGGTTCTGGAATTACCGGAAGTGGATGCGGTCCTGGAGGAACTGGAGGCATTGGCGCAACCGATACAATGGGCGGAAACGGCGGAACTGGAAATACTAACTGTGGTGATACTGGAGGCTCAGGAATTAATGGTGTTTTAGCCATTGGCGGAAATGGCGGTGATGGAAAGATAGGATGTTCTGGTTTTACTGGTTCTGGCGGCGGCGGTGGCGGCGGCGGTTTTTATGCTGGCGGCGGCGGCGCTGGCGGTGCTGGCGGTGGCGGCGGAGCTTGGTCCGGCGGCGGCGGCGGCGGTGGAACTTCCTATGTAGGAGGTGTTATAAATGGAACTGCAACGGCGGGATTGAGATCTGGCAATGGTGAAATTACAATTACTTGGAATACCACATTGGCACTTACCCAAACGGCTGGACTTCCTAGCGGAAGCACTTTCCCAATTGGAACTACAACCAACACTTTTGTAGTAACCGATAGTTCAGGAAACACAGCAACTTGTAGTTTTGATGTTATCGTTAACGATACCGAAGCTCCCGAAATTACTTGTCCGGGTAATATTACCCAAGGAAATGATCCTGGGATTTGTGGAGCTGTAATAACCTATATCACTCCTGTTGGAACAGATAATTGCTCTGGGTCAACCACAATTCAGACTGCTGGACTTGCGAGTGGATCAACCTTTCCAGTTGGAACAACAACGAATACTTTTGTGGTTACCGATGCATCTGGCAATACAGCAATCTGTAGTTTTGACGTAACAATAAACGATAACGAAGCACCAGTAGCCAACTGTGCCGCACCTTTCACTATTCAATTGGATGCTAACGGAGATGCAAGCATCACGGTAGCCGACATTGATAATGGAAGTACTGATAATTGCGCTATCGCAAGTACGTCTATAGATATTACAGATTTTACCTGTGCAGATGTAGGTCCAAACACAGTCACTCTAACGGTGACAGATGTGAACGGAAACAGTTCAACTTGTACAACTATTGTAACAGTTGAAGATAATGTTGCGCCAGTGGCCAACTGCGCTGCGCCTTTCACTATCCAATTAGATGCGGATGGGATGGCGAGTATAACCGTTGCTGATATTGATAACGGAAGTACGGATGCCTGCGGAATAGCAAGTGCCTCAATAGACATAACTGATTTTGACTGCAGTAATGTAGGCCCAAATACTGTTACACTAACAGTGACCGATGTGAACGGAAACAGTTCACAATGTACCACGATAGTAACTGTGGAGGACAGCATCCCGCCCACAATTATCTGTCCAGGTGATATTACGGTCGATACGGCTGCGGGCATATGTTCTGCAGCGGTAAGCTTTCCGATGCCTTTTACACTGGACAACTGTGGCGTGGATACGGTAGTTCAAACTATGGGCAATCCAAGTGGAAGCCAATTTCCAGTGGGCGTGAACACAATTGAGTTCACTGCAACAGATGTGAACGGAAACGTAAGTACTTGTAGTTTTACCATTACAGTAGTTGATAATGAGGCTCCAATGGCCGTATGTCAGAACATCACCATTCAGCTCGATGCAAGCGGAAACGCTAGCATTACAGCGGCCGATGTTGATGGAGGAAGCACAGATAACTGTGGGGTGGCAGATATTTCAATTGACATTGATACATTTGACTGTTCCGATGTGGGTGACAACAATGTAATTTTAACGGTAACAGATGTAAATGGTAATATTAGTACCTGTACGGCCATTGTAACGGTTGAGGATGTTACCGCTCCGGTAGTGGTTTGTCAAGATATCACAGTAGAATTGGATCCGGTAACAGGCACCGTAACCATCGCGGGAACGGATATAGACAACGGAAGCACAGATGCTTGTGGTATCGCCAGTTACGACCTTGATATCGATACTTTCGATTGTTCAAACATAGGAGACAACACTGTAATATTGACTGTAGCGGATGTTAATGGAAACACTGCAACTTGTACCGCAACAGTAACTGTAGAAGACAATACAAGCCCAGTTCTTGTCTGTCAAGATTTCACTTTGGAACTAGGAGCGGACGGAACCGCTACCCTTGATCCAAATGATGTGATAGCATCCAATGATGATGCATGTGGCATCTTTACCGTTGCTGTGGACATAACACAGTTTAGTTGTGCAGATATCGGCACGCCGGTGACTGTACAAGTGTTTAGCCAGGATAACAACGGAAACCTTTCTACCTGTACTGCGGTTGTAACGGTTGTTGATATCTTAGCGCCTGTTATTACTTGTCCTGCAGACCAAACAGTTGATCCTGGACCTGGAAACA
>JAGRJR010000143.1 GCA_020442635.1 Lysobacterales bacterium | reverse complement strand
ATTTGATTATTGGGGCATTAGGGATTATCCTTAATGCCCTGAATCGATATTACTGTGGAATCCATTGAGCCAAGTTTCAAAACAAGTTAAAAACCGCATCAAGGAAAGTCTGGTCTTTATCATTTTGCCAGTGGCTATATACTTTCTATTGTCATTGAGCAGCTATCACCCGCAGGATCCAGGTTCTTTTGCAACCTCTGATGTAGATAAAATTAAAAATCTGGGTGGTTTGTCCGGTGCTTATCTGGCAGATTTTCTGTTGCATTTTATGGGCTATTTTGCCTATTTTATTCCTTTGGGATTGTTATATATCGCTTACCGTTTATTCAAAGAGCGTGCAGAAATTGAAGATTCTTGGCTGGATACCACCATCAAAGCTTTGGGTTTTATTGCTACGCTGCTAACGGGTTGTGGTTTGTCACACCTTCATGCTGATACTGGCGGTATGCCATTTTCAGGGGGCGGTATCATTGGAGATGTGGTTGGTAGTTCGGTCTTTTCAGGATTCGGTGGGATTGGTTCGACTTTAATTCTTGCTGCTACCTTTTTGGCTGGTATTACTTTGTTTACTGGTTTGTCATGGATAGGGCTTGCCGATAAAGTGGGTCAATTGACTATTCGTTTTTTTCATTGGCTGAGTGGCAAAAGGGAACAGTTTGCTGATTGGCGAGCGGGTAGACAGGCAAAAACTGAACGAGAAGTGGTTCGTAAAATTGATGCTGAAATTCAGGAAAAAAGAGACCCGATTGTTATCCAGGAGTTCGAGAAAGAAGTTATAGAAAGTAAACGATCGAGTAAAGAAAAACAAATGAATTTGTTTCATTCTTTACCGGCTGGAAAATTACCTCCATTGTCGTTATTGGACAATCCTCCGAAACAAACATTTGGTTATACCAACGATGAACTTGAGGTTTTGTCACGACAATTAGAGCTGAAATTGGCAGATTATAAAGTTCAAGCTGAGGTGGTGGGTGTGTATCCAGGGCCAGTGATCACTCGCTTTGAAGTCAACCCATCTGCTGGCATAAAAGCGAGCAAAATCATGGGTTTAGCCAAAGATTTAGCACGTGGTTTATCTATCACCAGTGTGAGAATTGTTGATGTGATTCCTGGAAAGCCTTATATAGGTATTGAAATTCCCAACGCGAGCAGAGAAATTGTCTATTTAAGTGAAATTTTGCGCTCGGTCAGTTTTGATAAATCGAAATCACCGTTGACTTTAGCGCTTGGTAAAAGTATTGGTGGTAATCCTGTTATTGCCGATATTGCTAAAATGCCACATTTATTGGTTGCCGGAACCACTGGTTCTGGAAAATCTGTGGCTGTGAATTCAATGATCATATCGCTGCTTTATAAAGCCAGTCCAGACCAAGTTAAAATGATTATGGTGGATCCCAAAATGTTGGAACTGTCTATTTATGAGGGCATACCACATTTGTTGGCACCTGTGGTCACAGACATGAAAGAAGCTGCCAACGCCTTGAGATGGTGTGTGGCGGAAATGGAACGCAGGTATAAGCTGATGGCGGCGATGGGTGTTCGTAATTTGGCCGGATTCAATAAAAAAATCCAAAAAGCCAACGATGCAGGCGAATCCATAATGGATCCGTTTTGGGATGAAACTACTGCGCCATTTGGTTCACATCAGGAAGCCCTAAAGCCATTACCATACATTGTGGTCATCATTGATGAATTTGCCGACATGATGATGATTGTAGGTAAAAAAGTTGAGGAATTGATTGCACGTTTGGCGCAAAAAGCCCGCGCAGCAGGAGTTCATTTGGTATTGGCCACTCAGAGACCTTCAGTCGATGTGATTACCGGTTTAATCAAGGCCAATATTCCAACAAGAATGGCCTTTCAGGTTTCTTCCAGAATTGACTCAAGAACCATATTGGATCAAGGTGGCGCCGAAATGTTGTTAGGGCATGGTGATATGTTGTATTTGCCTCCGGGCAAAGCCCAGCCAGACAGGGTCCATGGTGCGTTTGTAGATGACCATGAGGTACATTCAGTGGTCAATTATTTGACCAGTCATTACGAGGCAGAGTACCAGGAAGGCATTTTAGATAATGTACAAATAACCGATGATGGCCAAATGCTGGGTGAAACGGGTTTGCCAGAAAAAGCCGAAGGAGATTTGGATGATTTATATGACAAGGCAGTTTTTGTAGTAACTGAAAGCCGTAAAGCATCCATTTCATACGTACAAAGGCGGTTACGGGTAGGGTATAACCGTGCTGCTACTATTGTTGAACAGCTTGAGGAAAATGGTGTTGTATCTGCACCAGCTCATAATGGTGCCAGAGAAGTTTTGGCACCACCACCTCCGTCTGTAGGTGGTGACGATTTTTAAGGTGATTTGATGAAAATATTATTCTCAATTTTTATTTTGTTGTTATCTCAATGTGTTTATGCGCAATCAGAGCAATTCAAAACAGGCCCGGCCATTGAAAACTATGGCCAAGTAGCAAAAGTTGATGGTATGCAGGCTTTACCGGAAAATACCAAGTTCAAAGTTAGTTTTGATGTCTATAAAATGGCAGAACCAGGCCAGTTAAACCGGGCTTTCGACAGTGTGGCCAGATTCATCAATATGCACGTGGCCAATGGTGTTCGTGCTGAGAATATTGAGTTGGCAGTTGTTGTCCATGGTGGCTCGGTCAAAGAAATGACACCAAATGATTTTTATAAAAAACAAACAGGTGCAGAAAATGCCAACATTGAACTCATCCAGCAATTGCAAAAACAGGGCGTTTCAATTTATGTTTGTGGTCAAAGTGCCACTTATCATGGGGTTAAAAGCACTGATTTGTTACCAGGAGTTGAAATGTCATTATCGGCGATGACGGCTCATGCATTGCTCCAGCAACAAGGCTACACATTAAACCCTTTTTAAGATGGCTCAAGTGAATAAAAATTCTGAAATTAAAAAGCTTTTTGATTCAACTCAGATTGTCAGTTTGTTAGCAGATGATTCAGAATTGCCCCTGGAAGTTATTGAGGTTAAAACCATCACCAGCTCAATGCCTGAACAAACCGCTTTTTCGGTATTACTGCAAGCAAAGCCTGATCAATTATGGGAGCAGGGGATGTTTAAATTACAGTTGGCTGATATTAAACTGGTGGTTTTTATGGTTCCAATCAATCAAACAAAAGCAGGTGTAATCTACGAAGTAGTTTTCAACTGACTTTACCCAATGATTGCTATTCGTTTGGGCTAAGTGGCGTTAGGGTGCCATTCCAGATATTGATAAACACCCCGGTCTTCATAATTTATAAAACCATTATTTAAGTACCATTGATAGGCTGGATTGTGATTTTCTACGTGTAAAGTCACAGTGATTGCTGTCTTTTGGGCATAATTTAAAATCCAGGTCAATATTTGTTGTCCGAGTTTTTGCTGTCGAAATGCTGGCAACAATGTGATATCAATCAAGCAAAGTTGTTTTTTTTTACATTGTAAATACAAACGTCCCAAAACATTTTTACCGGCTTTTAGCAACATGAAATCAGCATCTGCATAATGCTGCTGATAGTGCTGATGTTGCGCATTGAACTGGTGATCAATGAATTGTTGTTTTTGTTCATCAGTCCAACCAGTCATAGACAATTCAGCTTCACGGGTACTGGCATAAATTTGCTTCAATATTGGTAAATCTGCTTTTGTTATGGTGCAGAACGCCACGGACTCATCAAAAAATTCAATGCCTGAATTGGATAAACCAGCAGCAAAATCATGCATGTGTTCGTTGATTGAAAACTGCCTGTAACTGACCATCGCCGACAGGTTTCATAAACAATTGAACTTTTTTACCCCTGTTATCAATCAGATCATAAATCATTTCTTCTGTCATAACATCACCGGCCAATACATCATAAGTCAGGATATATTGCTTGTTGTCTTGATTTTTGGTGGCAAATTGCTTGTCCCTTAAATGCAATACCAAACCATCTTTGCCTTTCAACTTCAGTAAATGATCGACATTCTTTTCTGGTGATTTAATGGCTTCAGCCAGTATGGGAGCACTTGCTGATAAACCCAATACACCTAACAATGACTTTTTATTGAAATTTCTTCTGTTCATTTTTAACTCCTCGATGGGTAAAGACCAACCAAAGCAATGATGTAGTTGATGGCTATATAAGGTTGCATATTATTATGAGCCTGTGAACCCCCACCTTGCGTAATGGCATCAGCAATCAACGGTTCATTTGGCATGCTGTTATTATAGGCATAACCACCGACTGATCGCGACAGGGAGCCTGCACTACTGGGTGTGTGCGAAGTCGCTGGATTGGTTGTGGCTCTAAGGGTATGCGTATGATTGGGCATTTGTGCTTCAGATAAAGTGACTGTTTCTGTACCACCTCGTTGCCCAAGCCTTCTGTCTGTGAGCCCTGGTCCTCTTCCTGGATGCATGGGTGCTCTGCCTTGTAGATCGGGTAATGCAGTGGTCGATTGTCCATCACCACCATAAGTGGTTCCTATCAATGAAAATAAAGCGGTATTTTGTGCTATGGGCAATAATTGGCCATTACAAAATGCCCAGCCTCTGGGGGCGAAGTTGCCTGCAAATATTCTGATTTCTGCTATAAATGGTTCTGACATGTTTGTTTACCTATGGTTAATGTCGCGATGGATATATTCCCACCAATGCAATGATAAAATGGATGCATAAATAAGGCATCAAATTGGTGTGAGAACTTGATCCACCGGTATTGTTAAGCATGGTTGAATTCAGGTTAACATTGGACGGTGTTGGTCTGAACATCCTTACAGTTGGCGATGAAGCCAGGTATCGATTAATGGGTTTTTGTTGATCGCCGGGTGCAGATGA
>JAGRJR010000142.1 GCA_020442635.1 Lysobacterales bacterium | reverse complement strand
TTACCAGCTAACAGCAATGGTCACCAGCAAGTGACCTTGGCCATTGATGGTGGTTTGGGTGATGGTGAACAACTGGTTATTGATTCAGCTGAATTGACAGCCACGATTGATTTCCTGAGTCAATCTGTTCATGGTATGGCCACCAGTCATATTAAAGCCAATGAAACTTTGCAATTCAGCATGGAGATCAATCCTGACCCGATTGAGCCGGGTGAAACTTTTGATATTCAACTGAAATTAACCAATGTGGGTTTAACTAATGAGAACCTTACAAAACTGAGATTTCTGTGCACAAATTACATGTATAGTCACGGTGCAACTTGGTCCGGAGCATGTTACCCAGGCGAGTTTTTAACTTGGAGTGATGTATCATTAGGAATTTTGCCACCTGGTGAGAGTTTAACAGTATCAGCCAATTCAAGTGTTGAGCCAAATACTACTTCCGGTCGGATCATTCCATTTGAAGCCATGCTGTTTGTTGATGGAGTTTGGCGTAACAGCATTTCACACAGCATAGCTGTGAATGATAACAGTGGTTTGGATTTGGCTGTTGACCCTCAATCTGATCCAGTTACACACGGTGAAAATTTGATTTACAACCTGACTTATGGCAATCACAGCAGTTCACAAGCCACCAATGCCAATCTGAGTTTTCCATTGCCTGTTGGAGCCAGCTTTGTTTCGGCCACCGGCAGTGGTGTTTTGAATGGTTCAGTGGTTGAATGGAATTTGGGTACGTTACCAGCTAACAGCAATGGTCACCAGCAAGTGACCTTGGCCATTGATGGTGGTTTGGGTGATGGTGAACAACTGGTTATTGATTCAGCTGAATTGACAGCCACGATTGATTTCCTGAGTCAATCTGTTCATGGTATGGCCACCAGTCATATTAAAGCCAATGAAACTTTGCAATTCAGCATGGAGATCAATCCTGACCCGATTGAGCCGGGTGAAACTTTTGATATTCAACTGAAATTAACCAATGTGGGTTTAACTAATGAGAACCTTACAAAACTGAGATTTCTGTGCACAAATTACATGTATAGTCACGGTGCAACTTGGTCCGGAGCATGTTACCCAGGCGAGTTTTTAACTTGGAGTGATGTATCATTAGGAATTTTGCCACCTGGTGAGAGTTTAACAGTATCAGCCAATTCAAGTGTTGAGCCAAATACTACTTCCGGTCGGATCATTCCATTTGAAGCCATGCTGTTTGTTGATGGAGTTTGGCGTAACAGCATTTCACACAGCATAGCTGTGAATGATAACAGTGGTTTGGATTTGGCTGTTGACCCTCAATCTGATCCAGTTACACACGGTGAAAATTTGATTTACAACCTGACTTATGGCAATCACAGCAGTTCACAAGCCACCAATGCCAATCTGAGTTTTCCATTGCCTGTTGGAGCCAGCTTTGTTTCGGCCACCGGCAGTGGTGTTTTGAATGGTTCAGTGGTTGAATGGAATTTGGGTACGTTACCAGCTAACAGCAATGGTCACCAGCAAGTGACCTTGGCCATTGATGGTGGTTTGGGTGATGGTGAACAACTGGTCATTGACTCGGCTGAGTTAACAGCCACCATTGACTTTCTTCCTCAATCTGCTCACGGTATGGCCTCCAGTCATGTTAAGTTTAACGAACCTTTGCAATTTAGCATGGAAATTAACCCGAATCCAATTGAGCCGGGTGAAGCCTTCGATATTCAGCTTAAAGTGACCAACACGGGTTTAGTAATTGAAGATTTATCAAAAATGAACTTTATGTGTACTAATTATATGAATAATTATGGTGCAAATTGGTCTGGTGCTTGCAACCCTGGGGAGATTTTTACCTGGAGTAGCGCATCATTAGGTGTTTTACCTCCTGGAGAAAGTTTGATTGTTTCTATAAATTCCAATATATTATCTAATACATTTTCAGGTCGAGTTATTTCTTTTGAAGCCACATTGTTTGCTGGTGGGGTGTGGAAAAACAGTACTTCACACAGCATTGTCGTGAATGGCAGTAGTGGTTTGGATTTAGCAATAGACCCCCAAGCTGATCCAGTAGCACCTGGAGCGAACTTGGTTTATAACCTGACCTATGGCAACCACAGCAGTTCACAAGCCACCAATGCCAATCTGAGTTTTCCCTTGCCTACTGGCACCAGTTTTGTTTCGGCCACGGGCGGAGGTGTTTTAAATGGTGATCATGTGGAATGGCAATTGGGCAATCTGATTTCGGGCGAAGGAGGCAGACAGCAAATTATTATCCAGCCTGATGTGTTATTGCCCAATGGTCATATGCTTACTATTGATAATGCCGTGCTCAGTGCAAACATTAACAATGCTTTACAATCGGCCCATGCCATGGCAGCCAACGAGGTCAGTGCACAAGTTGATATTGGTTTAGATTTAATGGCTTGGCCGAATCCAGTTGGTACAGACAGTCAGCTTAGTATGCTGATAGAGGTTAGTAATGAACAAAATTTCACATCAGACAATTTATATGTGAGGGTTTTATGGCCAAACTATATGGATACATCTCCTACAGTATCTAATGGCGGTTCTTGTGGTCCTTCCTGTGGTGCATTTGGAAATTATGAATATGGCTCATATGTAGTTTGGGATGCTTCTGATTTGGGTGTTTTGCCTCCTCAAGGTAATTTAAATCTTTCTGTGCAAGAAGATACTTACTACAACGTGGCTCATGGTCGTGTCATACCATTTGAAGTTGAAGTTTATGAAGGTGGTGTTTATCGTCGTACCATCAGTGACAGTGTTTTGGTCGGTGATTTCACCGACTTTGATAATGACGGTGTTGCGGATGTTTTTGACGATGATGATGACGATGATGGTATGCCTGATTGGTGGGAAGAGTTATACGGTTTTAATCCACTTAATCCAATTGATGCCGGTCAAGATCCTGACCATGACTTTATAACAAATCTGGATGAGTATTTGGGTGGAACCAATCCATTGGTATCTGATTTACCGGATTTGATTTTTGAGGATGGGTTTGAGGGCTGAGTGCTACAATTAATTATTGTTTTAGGCGTTTGAAATGGTTTTAAGGGTGAAAAAACTGGTTTTGACTGTGCTTTTATTAGTTTCTGTCAAATTGTGGGCTCAGGATGAAATTTTTGTCAGTGGCTTTGAGCCAGTGCCTGAACTTTTCCTCGATGCTTCCCCTGAAACCATTTTGCCTAGTTGGACTGTAATTGATGCAAATAGCTGTAACTGTACAACCATAGACTTGCAAAAAATCAGTGATTGTATTTATTTATCAGGATTCGAATGTAAGTAGCTATATGAGGAGATAGCAACTAAATATTTCAGATGCATAAAAGCAACTGCTTAAGTAGTCAAATAGGAGAAAAGAATGAAAATTAATGTTAATCGAGTTTATTTAGTAAAAAGACCGTTTATGAGTAAACACGGTACCGTTTGGATTGTTTTGATGTTTGTTTTTTCTTCATTAGTGCAAGCAGCTAAACCTCAGATAAATTTTGATGAACATCAACTCTCCAGTACGGTGGGCAAAAAGAGTTCAGGTATCGCTAATATTGAGCAAGAGCACAAAATACATAAATTACAAATATATATATTCATAACTATCTAAAATAATGCGAATACTGTTGCGTTTTATTATTCATAATGAAGCCATGTTTTACATCAGTTTGTTTTTGTCGAAAGAACATGGCTTTTGAAGTGAATTCTGTGTCATTGTCGAAAACCACCTGATCTGGTTTGCATCTTGTTTCAATCAGTTCAATTAAAAAAACCGACCGACTTGTCAACTACTGATTGAAAAAGGAGTCAGCTGGACCAACCATTTCTCTGGTAAAGTCTTAAAACCTGAAATCGCCTATCATTGGCCAATTAATCACTGACAAAGTCCATAGAGCACAGTGCATCAGGGCGATTGAGCATAAACATAGGTAACCTGCGCCTGATTAGCTTCTTGCATTTCTTGGTGCTTACCTGCAGCCCAAATTCGGTGTAAATCCGATATGTTCGCTTCTTATTACAAGTTAGTCCTTCGGACTTCATCAGCCCATGAATGAATATAATCTATAGCAAAAAAAGGCAATCAACAAACTCACAGTTAAAGGTGAGAATTCAATTTCTAATATTTGGCATTCACTATTTCAGAGAGATGGATTATTTTTTGAAATTATTTCATGGTTAGCTGCAAAGCAAATACTTGGCGATTGGAAATTCAAAATTTAATTAAGTTTAAATGCACGTCTAATTGCCAGTAAAGTTAATGCAATAAGTACTAAACTAAACAATGATTGAAAAGTGGCCACTAAATAAATTATGACCTCCTGGTGCAATGTCAACCCATGTCCAAAGAAATATTTAATATCTTCTCCAGATTTTCCAATCAATATTTTGAATGGTGAAATTATGTTATAGATTGAAAATTTTATCAAACTTATAAAATCAAGAAAAAATGCGTTTGCCATTATTGCTAAAGTAGCCCACTTGATTTTTAACTTAAATAATACGTATATTAAAGTGCAAAACAAATTTAAAAAAATAAAAGACATAAGTGGTCTTAAAAAACTTTGACCGTAATCTGAGAATTTTTCATACAGCCAAGATACATATTTTATATTTCTAGGAACGTCTACTTGATTCCTTAAACTTTTTTGCTCCAAGCTATGAAAATATGCTTCTTTACGATGATTTGAAGCTTTGTTCATGGCCACTTTCAGCGATCTGTAATCTGATACTGCACTTTGACTTGAAGTATCTTTAAATTTTACGTTGCTAAAATCAACACTTTGCCCAAATGTGCAATCATGAAACCCAGGTGAAATATCAAAAACAGTATTTATTATCTCTGGTCCTATTTCAAACTTGACTCT
>JAGRJR010000141.1 GCA_020442635.1 Lysobacterales bacterium | reverse complement strand
GTGCTGGCTCGGGAATTGTTGTTGGCATTGGCCATCTTGTTTCTGTTTTTATTCTTTGGTAAGCAAATGCTGGATTTTTTGCATTTGGAACAAGTTTCGGTATCAATAGCTGGTGCCATTATTTTATTCATCATTGCTTTACGCATGATTTTTCCTGCCAGTAAACAATATGGTGAAGAAGATGCAGGAGAGGATGCCCCATTTTTGGTTCCGATGGCCATTCCTCTGGTGGCAGGTCCATCAATTCTGGCAACCTTAATACTGTTGTCAAGCAAACACCCAGATCAATTTGGTGTTTTGGCGATTGCTTTATTTATTGCTTGGTTTTTATCAGCCATCATCCTGTTTTCTGCCACGGCTATGCAAAAATACCTCGGCAAAAATGGCATGATTGCCATAGAACGCTTGATGGGTATGATTCTGATTGCCATTGCCGTTCAAATGTTCCTTGATGGGATTAGGGCATTCTTGAGTTCAGTTTAAATCGCAGATAATTTGGCCGCCAGCCAATGCCTAGCAAAAGTCACATCTCTTGATATGGTGGCTTCCGAAAGTTCAGTCATTTTTGCAGTTTCTTCAATGGTAAAGCCCATTACACCATGTAACTTAAATGATTGTGCCTGGCGA
Organism: Lysobacterales bacterium; assembly: GCA_020442635.1. GTDB lineage: Bacteria > Pseudomonadota > Gammaproteobacteria > Xanthomonadales > Marinicellaceae > Marinicella. Next base: position 4,250 of record JAGRJR010000141.1, on the reverse strand, counting down.
GGATGTAATTGACTCAACTCTTCAAGTAGCAACAATAACTGGTAGAACGAGTGGTCAGCGGGTGTGATATTTTTTTCGGTATGCAGTGCCTCTGTTTGAGGTATACGTTTGATGGCCAGTTTTTTTCGGAGTAAGTCTACACATGTGTTGTGGATGACTTGGCTGGCCAGGTTGTAAAAAGCAATTTTATCGATAGGTGGGTTCTTTTTAACTGCATTTTGAATGCGCTCAAAGGATTCATGTACCACCTCTTGGGGATTAATGCTCAAGCCTTGAATTTTGATATGTGCATGGGTTGCGATATTGACCAGCCTTTGATAAGCCATTTCGATGACTTCTTTACCTGCTACGATGTCGCCTTTTTGCCAATCCTGCAATTTGATGGTGAATTGACCTTTGTTATTTTCTGAATTATTATCCATACAAGCCAGTACAAGGAAAACATAATGGAAAGCAAAAGTATAGTCGATTTATTCAACGAATGTTATGAGCTGGATCAAGGACAGCAAAAAGAATACCTCACAAAATTAAAAGCTAAAACCCCGGAACTGGCAGCTGAATTAGAAAAATTATTGGCCGCAGAGCCCACCCGCTTTGGCTTGGGTCAATCGTCAGAATCATCAGAACCATTGGTGAACACCATCCCCAAGCAGGTAGCAGAATACCGCATCACCAATATCCTGGGCATGGGCGGTATGGGTATGGTCTTGCTCGGACACCGTAAAGACATCGACCTGACTGTTGCCATCAAAGTGGCGCACAACAGCAATCAAACTGAAGCGACTAAACTGGCGCTTGAACAGGAAGCGAAAGTCCTGGCATCACTCGAACATCCAAACATCGCATCTATCAAGGACTGGGGTTATCTTGACAAATATGGTCACTATATTGCGACTGAATTCATCGATGGCGATAACATCAAACAACATTGTGATTCACAACAGTTGAATGTGACTCAAATCATCAAACTGTTCATCAAAGTAGTCAAAGCCGTGAGTCACGCACACAGCCGTTTGGTGCTACATCGTGACATCAAACCCAATAACATCATGGTCAGCACCACAGGTGAACCGAAGCTGATTGATTTTGGTGTGGCCAAAATGCTGAGCTCCATTCATGCCAGCGAAGAACAGACCATCAGTGCTGGATTAACCCCTTCTTTTGCCAGCCCTGAACAACTTGAAGGCCAACCGCTGAGTATAAAAAGTGATATTTATTCTCTCGGCCTGGTATTGCGGGAACTGCTGTTTGTACACTCACCAGAAAACAAGTTTAAGCCACAACAAAACATTGAGGAACAATTACAACAAACGAGGCAACACAACAAAAGCCAATGGCACGGCCTGAACAAGCAAGCCGTTGCGGATTTGGCCTTGGTCATAAAAACCGCCACTGCTGAAGACCTGAATTTACGCTACAAAAACACTGAAGACTTCGCCAACGACCTCAATGCCATGCTGTCACAAAGGCCGATCAATGCCCGAGAGCCGAGTCCTTGGTACCGGTTTAAAAAGCTAATATCCAGAAACAAGTTAACTGCAGCTTTTTCAGGAGGGACGTTGATGATCGCATTGGCTGGTTATACTTTTGGGGTATGGTATTTTATACAGGCATCGAAAGCCAATGATTTGTTAATTAAAAAAAATCAAGACTTGGAGTCATATTCTAATCTTCAAGCAAAAACTTTCCGTTTGATGGATGTAAACTCGGGAGGCGACCCAAAGCTCAACATGGAACAATTTCTTGAAAAAGCCACTCAAACTTACTATGAAGAAAAAGATGTGGACTTGGAGCGGATGGCATGGCATGGCCGATCGTTGGCCTCAATTTATTCAAGTTGGGGTATGTATGAAAAAGCATTGATAGTTTTGGAAAAAGCTTTATACCATGCTGAACTCAGTTCAACCAAACATGATGATGTCAGTCTTTTGACTGAAAAAGCATTAACTTTCTCAAATAACAAAGCGTTTGAGGAGGGTATTACAGCAGCCAAAGAAGCACTAACCGTTATTGAACATCATCCAGAAACAAAATGGCGTCGTGATGTTGTCCTGATTGCTCTCAGTAGCAATTATGAGTCGGCTGGTTTTTATGAAGAATCGATAAAAACGCTGGAATTAATCATTTCAGAACCTCAAGGAAATCCTATTTACCAGGCATATGCTTACAGTTTTAAAGGGACCACGTTAAGTAGTTTGTATCGGTTCAATGAAACTATAGAGTCGACGAAATTGTCCATTCCATTATTTTTAGAGCGATATGGTGAAGAGTCAGCTCAAGTTATCAACGCCCAAGCTAAGATTTTTTTTGCCGAAGTAAAACAAAATCCCACCAGCTTCGATGAACAGACTGCAGAAAGTTTAATACTACAATTTGAATCTTTATTCCTACCTGATGACCCATCCATCGCAGCTCTTTTCTCTGCTTTAAGTGAGACTTATTTTTTGGCTGGTTTTTCTGAAACAGCTTTAAATTATCAAGAGAATGCCAATGAAATTTTTAAAAAGGAAAGTGAAACGCTTGCAGATTTTAACATTGGTAACATTAAGTTGGCGGAATATCACTTTTACTCAGGCCAAATTGACTTGGCAAAAACTATCATTGATTCTATTCAAACCGAAGATTTACATATGCTATCAAGTGCTGAGCAAACGAAATATCATTTATTCAAAGCGGCCATTGCGTTATCTCAGGGGAATCAAAAGAAAGCCGATAATGAGCTAAATTCAGCGAGGCAAATGACGGGCTACCACTTGTTGGATGATGTGCTGTCGCATTTCCACTTCCGTCAGGCTCAATCAAAAGCGTTGAAAACTCAATGGAATGCTTGTTTAGATGAAGCGAAAAAGGCATACATAATGGCAAAAAATATTTACCCAAAAACATGGCAAATACACAACGGCTACCGCTATCTTGCTGATGTTTGTCAACTAAAACTCGAAGGTAAACAGCCGGATAAAAACAGTTTCCCATACTTACAAGCAGTTTTAGACTCACCATGGAAGCAAGAGACGGTGTTGACCACAAAGATATTGAACGCTGAATAAGGCAAAACACATCTGTGCCAAGGACGGTACTTTCACAATAATCATTGGGTCACCCTCATTTTTTTCATCAAATAGTGAGGTGATTTGATGTCACTTTTCGACTGATATATTGGTGTGATTGAACAGTCAGGTCATGTTGACACCAGTAGCAAGGACAGCCTTCCACTGTTCAATCACATCACCTATCTCAAGTCAATTCGAACCAAAATTTTCTGCCAATAGAATCGCATCAAAACTTTTTTTGAAAAAGTTAAAAAACTTGAGGGAGTTTTGACCCCTTTTGCGACTTTGTAAATACGTAAATAGAGAGAAAAAAGAAATGAAAGATTTGGTCTTAGAACTTTTGAATTTTAAAAAGCTGATCACCCCTAAGGTGATTACGTTTGTTTATTGGTTGATGTTAGCCGGTTCGTTGATTGCCGGCATCACCGTGATGAACATGGGATATCGCAGCATAACCCTTGTTCAGTTTCTGGTGGGCATAGGTGTGATGGTTGTTGGTATTGTTATCGCCAGAATCTGGTGCGAACTGCTGATTGTATTGTTCAAAATGAACGAAGCCTTACAAGACATCCGTTCAAACAATCAATCAGGAGAAAAATGATGAAAAAAGTTCTTGTTTTATTGTTAATATTCATCACATTTCAAGTGCTGGCCGTGCCGCAAATGGCAGTGGAAATCAATCCCAACCCTCCCGCAAACGGTGAGGCTGTTGATGTGCAGATTTCATTATCAAATGCAGGGACATCTACTAGTGGAAATTTGTCTGTTGAGTTGGTTTGGCCACAATATTTAAATGGATATAGTGCAAATGAAAGACAAATTGGGGGTGGGTCTTGCGGAAATTGGACTGGTTCTTGTGATACGGGAGATATCCTTTATTGGGATACATCTGATCTGGGCAGCCTATCACCTGGTCAATCACAGTTGATAGGTGTTAATTCATCGGTTAATGGAAGTCCGGCTGATGGAGCCGATATAGATTTTATCATTCGCTTGTATGAAAATGGTTCTTTGAGGCAAACAATTAACCAGAGCATTACGGTTGAATCGGGCAGTGATTTAGACTTGGCTGTTGACCCACAAACTGATCCTGTTGCGCCTGGTGTAAACTTGGTTTATAACGTGGCTTATGGCAACCACAGCAGTTCACAAGCCACCAATGCCAATCTGAGTTTTCCATTGCCTGTTGGAGCCAGCTTT
>JAGRJR010000140.1 GCA_020442635.1 Lysobacterales bacterium | reverse complement strand
CGTCAAAGAAAATCGTATTTCCGCACCTTCCACCTATGATTTTTCACAAAAATTATTGGGACAGCAATGGCACCGACGTGAACTGATACAACCGGAAAATGAATATTTCAGGTGGACAGGACCTAATAACCGTGCATCAATCGATTTTTGGGTCGAACCAAAAGATTATTGTATCAGAATCAGAATTATCAACGCCACTTCGCCTGGTTTGCTAGATACGCTACAAATAACCATCAATGGGCATCCTGTTACCTGGAATTCAACAGATCAAGGTGTGGTGAGGATAATAACTCTGGATTGTCCACAGCGCCTTATTAAAGCCAACGGCCTGCTTCGCCTGGGTTTGCGTTGTCAATCTATGATCAGTCATCAACAGGCATTTGGTTCCGATGATGAAAGGCTTGTTGGGGTGGCGGTTCATTGGATACAATTTGATGATGTCGAACAAGCATAGACCCATTTTTATCACTGGCCGGTTCCGTGCTGGCACTTCTTTTTTGTGGCAAATTTTTAATCAAATGGATGGCTTTTGTGCCTGGTATGAACCGTTGCATCCACAACTGCTTCAGGCCATTGAGCATGTCGACCCGAAAGTCGATCATGTGGGTATTGATGATTATTGGGGTACCTACCGTTCATATCCAGAATTTGAAAAAAAATATTCTAGTGAGTTCGGCACTCGGTTGTTATACCTTGAAGGAGGACAAGAATATCCGGAATTGATGGAATATCTGAATCATTTGATTGAGCTGTCATCACCTGACATTCCTGTTTTACAATTTAATCGTATGGATTTCAGGTTGGACTGGTTAAAGCAACAATTTCCTGAAGCCTTGATTGTACATATCGAGCGTAATCCGCTACAACTGTATTTTTCCCAGCGTAAACATATTGATGAATTTCTGCGACATCGGCCGAACTATTGGGATGCGTACGAGTTGGCACAATGGAGTTTTGCTTTGTCTCAAACGTTTCCATTTTTAGTAACCAAGGCCGCTACTGAACATGCTTTCTATCGATTTTATACAATTTATCAACTTTCAAGATTGATGGCCAAAGCCCATGCAGACATTCATATTAATCTTGATACTGATGTGTTCCAAAGCGACTGTTTTGCTGAAAAGCTCACGGGTGCGTTGGACTTGAGTGATGAACAGCAACAAGTCATGACCAGATTATTGAATGTACCAGATTTGCCTGACTTTGATCAGGATGGTGGTACAGAATTGATTGAGATTATGACCGAGGTTGATTATGTTTTGAGTCAATCTGGCTTGCTGGAATCATTTGGCCGATTGCCTTTGGAGACCATCAAAGCCGAACATCATGCGTTTTGGCGACCTTTGAAAGCATCAATCAATGCACAAAGGCAGATGCAGGAACTTGCTGAAAACATGTGTGCAGAAGTTAACAGAATTATTCAAGAAAATGCCAGTATTACAGAACAGATCAATGCATGTGAAAGCGGATACGTCATTAAATTAAAATACCACCAAGAAGCCAAACCAGTCACTTCAAGCAAGGATGTTCTTACCATGTTAAATGATACCAATGCACTGAATGCCTTGATGACGGCGGTGTTGTCAGAACATCGGAAACTGAAACAAAAGCTGGTTGATATAATGGCTCAAGCAGAAGAAAAAAAGGATAAAGAAGACCCGTCATGAATAAAGAAAAGCGTACCGAAATATTTACCCGATGGCGCAATATCAACCCTAAACCCACCACCGAATTGGAATTTTCAAGTCCTTTTGAACTTTTGGTAGCTGTGGCTTTATCGGCTCAATCCACTGACGTTGGTGTAAACAAAGCAACTCGACGATTATTTCCGGTGGCCAATACCCCAGAAACTATTTTGGCTTTGGGTGAAGATGGCTTGAAAGATTACATCAAAACCATTGGACTGTATAATTCCAAAGCCAAACACATCATCCAAACCTGTCAAATCCTGATAGAACAATATGATTCCAAAGTACCAGAAAACCGCAATGATTTGGAGTCATTGCCCGGTGTAGGACGTAAAACCGCCAATGTGATATTAAACACGGCGTTTGGTCAGCCAACCATGGCCGTTGATACCCACATTTTTCGAGTTTCCAATCGCACCAAGATTGCGCCAGGAAAAAATGTACTCGAAGTTGAAAAACGTCTGTTGCGCGTGATCCCTAAAGAATTCATGGTCGATGCCCATCATTGGCTGATTTTACATGGTCGTTATGTTTGCAAGGCACGAAAGCCGATGTGTGGTGAATGTGTGATTGTGGATTTGTGTGAGTTTAATAAGAAAATATTAAAATAAAATTTTGGGAAAGAGGAGAGAAATTTCTCCTCTCCCATCTCATTAAATCAATCTAAGATTAAAGCAATTACTGCTGGTAACCAGTCTAAATTTTTATTTGGGTTGATTAATGGGTCACTAATAGGCACTCCAGCAGGTGGATATTCCTCACCATCACTCAAATTATCACCATCGGTATCAGTAACATTAGGGTCTGTGCCAATGATTATTTCCTGACCATCAATCAGCCCATCACCATCAGTGTCTTCATTAAGATATACATAACCTAACAAAACTGAATTGGGTGGTGCAGCACCGTTGGTTGTAACCAGTTTGTGGTTCATGCTGCTTGTCATGTCACGATATAGTTTTACTGAATCAGTCGGAGTAGTGCAATTCGGTTGCGGTGAACAAGGTGGTAGAACATAACCCTCAATTCCGGCAAAGTTGTATCCGTTTGCTCTGTAAGATTCAATTTCATTATTAGAAATCACGTAAGTATCATTACGGTTTCCTCCAGTTGTTTTTTCCATTCTTCTCAATGGAACCATGTCTTTTAACCCATTAAATGGATTGTTGTTGGTAGTAAATACATAAAAGTTAGCTCGTGGAGCTGGGTAACTTTCTGAGTTGTGGTCATACCAGAACTCAGAAAATTCATTGACTAAAGATGCACTTGGATATGGAGTGTAAGTAGCATCGTCTCTACTCATGAATGAAACAGCTACCTGTGGAAATGGTGTGTATGCAAAATTAGCATGATCATTGGCATGCAACTCGAACATAGGTGTTAAGCGCGTTGTTAACTGTTGATCATTAGATTTTCCTAAAACTAATTCTAAAGCCAATCGCGCATCAGGAATACCATAGCCATAATAATCATCCACTGAAAGTCCGCTTGTTGAACGACTTGCAGATGCATTCAGAATATTGATTAAGCCAATGTTTTGCGTAGGATCGTATGTCCCGTTGGGTAATAAAGGGTTTGCAGAACGCATTAGTTGAACAATCGCAGCTACTTGTGGTGAGGACATTGATGTGCCTGTGCAATAACCATATCCATCAATAATGCCATCACTGTCATCTGTACAATTTACAGTAGGGTTGTGAATTGCCCCAGTGTAAAAAGTAGAATAAACAGTTTTAGCTTGTGCAAGTACGTCAAGTTTTTGATCTACAGGGGTATTTGTACTTACGTTGTTACCACATTCACTGTTACTAGGTGAGTACGGGCAATTACTTGTACTGGAAAAATCTGTAACTCCATTCGGACCTGGTGATTCATTCCAAAAGTTACCATTTTCATCCAGTCCTCCTATGGCGAGAGAACCTACTTCAGCGGCCGGATACTGTAACTTTAACTCCCGGTTGTTTCCTCCAGCAGCCACCAATAAAATGTTTCTGCTTTTCAAAAAATTAAACGCCAGACATGCCGCACCGTTTGGGTTTGATGAACAAGAATAATTGATTGTATACCCGCCACTGAAATTGACAGTGTTGATACCTAAGTCAGCCAGATTGGTTAAAGACTTGGCTATATCTGATATATATATTGTCATTCCTAATACATACTGTCCTTCATATAAAAAACAACTTGTTGAGCTATGAGTTACAAATTTCATCATGGACATCCCACAATTTTTACATACTCCTCCAACATTATTATCCTTCCCAGAAATGATGCCACTTACATGAGTACCATGTCCTGCAAATGTGGGAGTTGCATAGTCATCATTGATGCCGTCTGCCAAGTCACAATTTTCTAAGCTGGGAAAACCTTGCGTGTAGAAAGGTTGCTTTTCATCTACATTAAAGTCTCCTACTGCAACATCTTCTTGATAAGACATGCCACTTATTCCAGAACCGTCAAGCATGTTACCACCAAGGTAGTTACCAAAATTATCAAAACTTCTTAAGTCTTGATGACTAGTTTGGTAACCAGTGTCAATAGCACCAATATATCCCATACCTTCTGACAATTCCCATGCAGATACAATATTTAAATCAACTAAAAAATTAGAGATAGAAGACTTATTCACTTCATTTGCTTTCAAGTTGTTGTTAAATGTATTTTGAGGTGGAATATAGGTTATGGCTTCATTAAGATAAGCATGTTCAACATATGGGTCGATAAGTAGATTGTTGATGATTTCATCGTCTGTTTTTTTGTCAGAATATTCTACTATTAGATAGCGATGTAATTTGGCAGTATAGCTATCAGGATTTCTTGCTATGTTTCTTCTTATATTACCTTTGGGTCGGTTTTCTAGTAAATAATTTACAGACTCCGGTGGATGGTTATTAAACGAAGAAAGTAACCAATTACCGTTAGCTGGGCGATTATTGTATTGATTAACAACCGCTTCGGGAGAAGGGGCTGCGGGTGGTTTAGATAACAAAACCAAAAAGCTCTTTGAGTGAGACTGTGATATTGATAAAAAAAAGAACATCAAGAACATCAAAATGTTGATCTTTTTCATCACAATTTGGGATGGATTTACCATTTTGAATTCCTCCATAAGTGAGTGATAAAGTACTGATGATTTGATGATGTTATTTAATTTTTACACCAATGACGTTGGCTCGTTGTCCATCGCATCCATCGATATAGAGTGACACTTGTTTATCAGTCATCCAGGCAGATAGTATGGCTGCATTCAGCATTTTAAAGTTGTTTGTATTTGTGTTTAATTCTTTGATGTTTGCCCAATTATTGGAGCCGCAAGAGTGGAAATCACTATCAGCTGTTACAGAAATTACGCCGCCATTGCTGTAATGAACGAAGTGGTTGCTAGTTAATGTGAGCCAATTTGTCCAACTTGCAGAATGTGCTTGTGTAGAAAAAAAGGTGA
>JAGRJR010000013.1 GCA_020442635.1 Lysobacterales bacterium | reverse complement strand
TTTGAAGGATAATGGTGGAACGGATAATGGCGGTGAAGACACCTCGGAAGTGACTACCACTGTTGTTACTGTTGATGATTTGATCTTTGCTGACGGATTTGAATAATCATTGAATTACTGATTGAATAAATCGCTAAAACAAATTTTTAAAAGAGGTTTTTTATGACTAAAGCTGTTAAATGGTCGATCGGTGTTTTCATGGCTATTGGATTGTTTTTTTTCAGTTTTGGTATTTATTTTATTTATGAAGCGATGGCCAGCACCAGCTGGGATCAGGTCGAAGGAAAAATCACCAACACCCGAATTGCCATGCGCTCATCGCGTTCAGGTAATTCAACAAATTATCGGTATCAATACGATGCAACCATGACGTATCAGTACCAAGTCAATGGAATCACTTATCAAAACAATCGCTTTTCCCTAGGCAGTGGCGACACCATTAAAGGTGGATTTACTGAAAAGCAACAAGCCCGTGAATGGTTAAAAAAATCTGTATACAAAATTGGCAGGCCTGTTACTGTCTTCGTTAAACCTGGAAATCCTGAGGAAACAGTCATCAGCTCTGGACTTAATTGGGGTACCTTTGTGCCTTTGATTCTGGGCTCTTTGATTTTAGGCATGATTCTTTTTTGGAGAAAGCTGGTTAACTTACCACAGAAGACCAAGACCAGTTCACAAGATGAAATTAGCGCCAATCAGGGCTGAATATAAACTTAGATTGCAAACAAAGGAATTTCTTTTTTCTACTTTGTATTTCAAGTGTGTAAATGTGATACCTCCCTGTATCACATTTACACATCACATATTTAATCACCAGATCACTCAAAGCCATTTTTAAATATCAGTTCAGAGTCATCAAAAAATACGGCGGTTAAGGTTTTCTCGCGGTCCATGATTAAATTACACGGGTTACTGTCATCATCACAATTTCCAAAATCAACTTGCCAACCCACAAACTGCATATTACTGTCAGCGAAAGCTGATAAGGTTAAATCTGCTCCCAATGGAAAGGTGTACTGGCAACTGCCACTGCAATTGATACCGGAGGTGCCTATTACGGTTCCAGGCCCCTGAACCAGTAAATTCAGGGTTAATTCTGGCCCTCCTTGTTGGTACAAAAATACCTCTTGATGCCCAGGATGGTTACTGATACCCGTCAGGTCTCCACCATCGGCGGCAAAAACCAAACCAACCAAAGTAGGGGAAAGTGTGGTATCTTCCACCACTTCTGAGAAATAGTAGGCCTCATCATCGCTGTGTAATCCATTGGTGTGTTTAGAGATTAATTTGGGAGTTTGGGAAACTGAGTCAAATAATATAATGTCCCCTTCATTATCGATGTCTCCGTTAAAATCTTGATCAACCGCCCCAAAGGCATCATCAAACCGGTAGCTGATGTAGCGCCCGGTATCAGATACGCTGGGCCCTTCTAAATATTCGGTACCTTGCGCAGAAATAGGCAAGCCATCATCATTTTTAGAAGCCAATGTGTATTGGTGGTTGATGCGATCAAATAAAATAATTTGTTCAGCATAGGCTTGCGAATAATCATCTGTAGTCAGGTTGTTGGCACCAGTTTTGAAAACCACCCAGTTACCGTCAGCAGAAATTGAATTGACTGTGGAATAGCCATTGGCTTCCATACCTGCAACCGTTTCGGTGACTCTGGAAATGGCGCCATTGGGAAGTTTTTTCATGAAAATATCGTAAGCTGCGTTGGTGTCATTGGGGACGATATTGGCATTTGCAGAGGTAAAAGTAACCCAGGTATTGTTATTACTGCCACCTATGTCAAACCCCTGGAAATGATAGATTGAAGATGCATGGCCGCTCATGTCCTTACTGATCAGCTCTATACTTTGTGTCGAAGGATTAAAGAAATACAAATCAATGGTTGAATTGGTGTCATTGGGGTCAATGTCAGAATAAGTGCTGAAGACAACCACGCCATTGTCATTCACTCGGCTGTCCTTGCCTTGTTCTATTTGGGTATATGTATCATTGATGCGGTTATACAGAAAAACATTGGGTGCACCCAAATCAATCATGCCATCGGGTGGAAAGTACTGGGTACTAAAGGAAATATAATTTCCCGAAGGTGATATGCCTGGGCCGTTTTCTATTTCAGAAGCGATTTTGCTGTGGGTGTTGGTGGTTCTGTCCAACAAGAATAAATCCAAAGAGTAATCATTCAATGGTTCGGCCACTAAATTGGGTGATCTTGATGAATAAATGACAGACAACTGATCGCTGCTGACTCTAGGGTAATAAACACCTGACAGCACGGTATTTGGATTGATTTGTGCAGGGGTTTCCAGTTTTATCACATCAGAGGTAAAGTTATAATGGAAGACGTCATCATGTTCACCCATCACTGGATCATTAGTTAAGTCACCGGCTCTTGAAAGAAAAACAATGCGGTTTCCATCGGTGGTTAAATCCGGATGCCAACTGTTGCCATTGGCTTTTGCACCAGAGCTGGTTTTTGATATCAGGCTCAATGTTTCTGACGAAGTGTCATAAACATATAAATCATAGGCCTCATTGGTGTAAGCGGGGAACAGTTCATCAGAATATTCAGAAAAGGCAATGCGGCTGCCATCGCCACTGATGGTAACATGTGAGGAGTGCCCTTGAGCTTCAACAATTTCATCACCACTGTCGGTTAAATTAATTCTCTGAATGGTGCCGCCATTAAAAAAGAAAATATCATTGCGTGCGTTGTTGTCATTGTTAACCAAGTCCGATTGTGTTGACTTGAAAGCCACTTGTCCAAGGTTGCTGATGGCAGCTTCCTGAATGAAGCCATTGCTGTCTGATGAATTCACACCGCCAGGTGTAATATTAACCAGCGTTGTGGTATTGAGTTGGGTGTCTCTGATAAATAAGTTTTCACCGGAGTTGTTAATGATATCTGCGGTTAGATTGTTGGCTTTTGATGACATCAGAACATAGCGACCATTGTCTGAAACATCGGCAAACTCTGAATCGTCATCACCTTGTGATAAACCATCCTGAGAAACGCTGAGTAGCTCAAATGTATCTGAAGACAGGTTTTTTCGATATATTTGAGTATCAAAACCATTGTGCAAAGGATCAATTTCATAATAGGAGGCAAAGGTTACAAATTGTCCATCATCTGATAATTTAATTTCTCCCAAAGGTTCAAAATAAGAACCACCGTTATAGTCGCTATGATTAACAATGGCGCCAGTTTGCATGTCTTTAACATACAAAAAATCATCAAACTGAGTGCCTGTTGCCCCAGGAAATACTGAGGAGCTGGTAACAAAGGCCACATATCTGCCATCTGATGTGGGGGCAGAAACGGTTCTAAAAAAACCATCGGTGGGTTGTAAGCCACCTGTAGTTACAGAGACCAATTGGGTTTCACCAGTTTGTAAATCACGAATAAAGACATCGGAAAAGTGGTTGTTATCTTCTTCGACCAAGTTGGTGGAGCTACTGATGAATGCAATGTACCTGCCATTGGCAGAAACTTTTACTTCAGAAGTGGTGTTGTTGGAGACGGGGCCAACGTCGACGTCAGGTTGCGACAACCAGTGCAAAGCTTGTGCATTTACTTTGCTGAAACAAAAGAGAAACAAAAAGGCAAACAGACAATAAGTTTTTGGGTGCTTCATAAACAGGCTCTCGAAATATATTTCTTAAGAGTTTATGAGTTTATGAAAGTTGAAAAATGAGATTGTTCTGAAATTGTTCTGAAATTTTATTGATTGAGACCTCTGCATAAGTGTGGGTCATTGAAAAAAAGAACTAAAAGTCAAAAGATCAAGGAAGGAAGCGTAAGTAATAGCTCATAGCTATTGCTAAGCTTTCTAACGCTGAAATTTAGGCTTTTAGACTTTTTTGCTTGATTCACGACTTATGCAGAGGTCTCTGATTATTGAATCAGCATAAAATCATTTTTCAGATTATCCAGGATTTGAAGACTATTCCTGCAAAGCGTTTTGATAAGCCTCTAATAACAGTTGATCTTCAGAACGCCAAAAATCACCTGATTTTAATTTAACTTCTTCAAGCAGCGTGAGCGCTTGAAACAAACGTCCCTGTTTATTTAGCAAGGTAGCTTTGTGTTTCATGTGTGGATAAATGAATGGATTGAATTGCTCTGTTTGATTGATATTAAACTCAGCTTGTTGAAGATCAGTTTCAAGATAGATTGTGGTCAGGCGATTCATGACTTTGACAATCATTGTGTTTTCACCGCTGTTTTGTAATTGGCTCAGCGCATTTTGATAATGCGTAATCGCTTGCGTTTGATTGTTGTTGAGCAAGGATAAATCTCCTTGTGACATGGCTAAAAAACCGCTGGTATCTGTTTGGGGAAATTCGCTGATCAGTTGTGTGGCTTTGTCTTTATCCTTATTGGCCAATGCCAGTACCAAAGCAGTTCTTGTTGCCATTTCATTGATGGTCTCAGATGAATCATTGTCTCTGAGTTCTTTCAGTCGAATCAAGTAGTTTTCAGCCGAATCAAGGTCGCCTTTGGTAATTTGCAAATCCACCAGGTATTCATAAATAGAAGCTCTTTCTTCTGGAATATTCAATTCTATATTTATTTTCAATGCTTCTTGCCATTGCGCCTCTGCAGCTTGAAATCGACCGGTTTGTTGATAAATAAACGCCAGCTTGAAATGATTGCTGCTGATGGAGCGCAGTTGTTTTTGTTGTTTTGCATAAGCCATGGCTGCCAGAGAAAGTTCTTCGGCTTCTTTAAACTTACCGACTCGTAATAACAAACTGGCCAAACGCGTTCTGGCTTGCATTTCGTACCTTTTGTCACCTGAAATGGTGAAGGCCTGGATACTTTTCTCTACATATTCAATGGCCTTATTGGTTTGATTTCGTGCTTTTTCCAGTTTGGCATAGGTGTTCATCAGTGTGCCGAACATATGAGGGTCGGTTTCTAAGTTGATGAACTCAAGTGCTTGATCAAGCTTTTGTTGGCTGATTTCAAACTGTTGTAAATTGATGGTAGAAATCGCCTGACTGATTAAAACACTGGCGATTTTGATGTTGTCCTCAAGCTTGGTTGCTGCGGCAAATGCTTCATCATAAGCCTGTATGGCTTCATCAAATTGTTTAATCCCATCGTAGGTATGACCTTTGGTGAGCGCAATTCTGAATGTCAGTAATTCAGATGCCTGGGTTAAATTGTTTAAGATCGCCAAAGCTTTGCGGTAGTTACCTTGTTTGCGGTAAGCCACTGAAAGTTCATACCAGGCCAGATTAAAATTTTGATCCTGTTCGGTCGCGGCTTGCAAGTATGTGATGGCTTTTTTGCTGTCGCCTATGGCTTGAGCCGAAAGGGCCCGAATATAACTTTCAAGTGCATATTCATCGTCACTGAAATCATTAAATTCAGTTGTCCGTTTTACGGTGTCTTGTAACTCTAATTCTGCTTCTATCCATGACAAAACAGTCGTCATCAACTCGTTGATTTGTGAAGTTTGAAAATGCTTCTCTGCCATCACACCTTGCACATTTCTGAGGGTGATGTCGGCATGATAGTTTTTTCCATCAAAGCGAAAATCGCTCAAAGCCACCACATCAGCCTGGTTTTCACTGATGATATCTACTGCCAACAACTTTTTATTTTCGTTGTTTAACCATTCTGGTTTGGGGCTGATTCGGTTAATGTTGAGATTATTGGCAAATAACGCGGTTAAATATTGGCTGCTGCCCTTAATGAACCATTCATTGTTCTGTTCAGAGTCAATGGTGGCGTTTTCCAGCGGTAATATACTGAGTTTGACTTGGGTGCTTTGCGAATTCTTATCAAGAGTTGTGGCATTTTCCTCGGTTATGGTCGATGTTTCAGTTGTGGGTGTTTGGATGATGAAATAGACAAGCAGCAAAATCAACATGACCAAAACTATACCGCCAGTCAAAACCCATTGTGTCTTATTTTCATCAGATTGTGCCTTCACTGGTACGGTGAATTGGATGCCATGACCATAGATGGACTTGATGTATTCACCAGGCTGAGCTGTATTTAAAGCTTTGCGTAATTTAGATATACATTGGTCAATGGTGTTTTCAGTGACAACTCGGTTTTCCCAAACATGTTCAATCAATTGTTCACGGGTGACCGGTGAGTTTGGATTTTTGAGCAGAAAACACAAAAGCTGATAGCTTTTTTTGGTCAAAGCTACCTCCTTGTCATTGTATTGCAAGGTTTTTTGTTCATCGTTTAAGGTGAAATCACCAAACTTAAAAATCACTCATTTTGTTCCTAATAAACCAGTCAGCTATCATAGCTTTTCAGCCTTCCAGATTAAAGCGAATAGATGAGATAATTTTCAGTGGAGACCACTTCCTAGGTCTTCAGTAATTGTGTTTATGATTTCTGACCAAACTTACATGAAGAATTGATGAAAAACCTCGATAAAGTATTGAAACAGCATAAGCTTTAAGTGAATTAAGTTCACCGTTTTGGTATAATTCGCAGCGATTTTTTGACTTGTCGATGATGGCTCTCATGAGCCATGACAAATAGGTGACAAAACAATCGTCACTTAAACAGACCTGACGTATTTTGTTAGGCGCATAACACCCTGATTACTCACGATGCTGAACCATCTCAGGATGGAAGTTCAGAGACAAATATACTGGAGCGGACATGACTAAACAAACCATCATTTACACCATCACTGATGAAGCGCCGGCATTGGCGACCTACTCATTTTTACCCATTGTGCAAAAATTTGCTGATCAAGCTGGTGTTGAAGTAGAAACCAAAGACATCTCACTGGCCAGCAGGATTTTGGCACAGTTCCCTGAACGTTTATCAAAAGAACAACAGCACGAAGATGCATTGGCACAATTGGGCTCATTGGCCAAAACCCCAGAGGCCAACATCATCAAACTACCTAATATTTCTGCCTCAATTCCACAGTTGAATGCAGCCATCAAAGAACTTCAGGGTCAAGGCTATGACATTCCAAATTTTCCAGAAGAGCCTAAAAATGATGAGGAAAAAGCCATTAAAGCCAAATATGCCACGGTATTAGGTTCAGCAGTTAACCCGGTGTTGCGTGAAGGTAATTCTGATCGACGAGTAGCGGCGGCGGTAAAAGCTTATGCGCAAAACAATCCACACAGATTAGGTGAGATCAAATCCAGTTCAAAAACGCATGTGGCGCACATGGAAGCCGGTGATTTCTACGGCAGCGAACAGTCTTATGTCATGCCTAAAGCCGATGAAGTACGCATCGAACATGTGGCAGAAAATGGTAAAACTACGGTGATGAAACCTGGCTTGGCCTTGCAAGCAGGTGAAGTGATTGACTCATCTTGTATGAGTAAAAATGCTCTGCGAGCTTTTTATGCCAAACAATTCAAAGATGCCAAAAACTCTGGCGTTTTGTTGTCCTTACACTTGAAAGCCACCATGATGAAGGTATCTGACCCAATCATGTTCGGTCATGCTGTTGAAGTGTATTATGAAGATGTATTCAAAAAACACGCCAAAACTTTTGCAGAATTGGGTGTTGAGGCCAACAACGGAGTTGGCAATGTTTATAACAAAATTCAAGAATTGCCAGCAACTAAACAAGCTGAAATAAAAGCTGATATAGAAGCTGTTTACCTAAAGCAAGCAGCCTTAGCGATGGTTGATTCTGACAAAGGCATCACCAACTTACATGTACCCAATAACGTGATTATCGATGCCTCCATGCCTGCCGCTATTAAGTCCTCTGCGAAAATGTGGAATGCTGATGGCAAATTACAAGACACCAAAGCGGTCATTCCAGACCGTTCTTATGCGGGCATATATCAGGAAATCATTGAATACTGTAAAGAACATGGTGCCTTTGATGTGCCAACCATGGGCAATGTTTGTAACGTGGGTCTGATGGCGCAAAAAGCCGAAGAATATGGCTCACATGACAAAACTTTTGAAATTGAACAAGCTGGCATGATGCGGGTGGTTAATTCTTCAGGTGAAATTTTGATGCAACATGAAGTGGAGCCTGGTGATATTTGGCGCGCTTGTCAAACCAAGGACTTACCCATCAAAGATTGGGTTAAACTGGCAGTTTCTCGTGCCAGAAATACCGGTTCAGCAGCGATTTTCTGGTTGGATGAGAACCGTGCACATGATCGTAACTTAATTGATAAGGTTGAAACTTATTTGGCTGACCATGACACCAATGGTTTGGAAATTAAAATTATGAACCCCAGAAAAGCGATGCGATACACCTGTGAGCGTGTGACCGCAGGTTTGGACACCATTTCTGTTACGGGTAATGTGTTGCGTGATTATTTGACTGATTTGTTTCCCATTTTAGAATTGGGAACCAGTGCCAAAATGTTATCCATTGTGCCATTATTGGCAGGTGGGGGTTTATTCGAAACGGGTGCAGGTGGTTCTGCACCGAAACATGTTGAACAATTTGTTGAGGAAGGTCACTTGCGCTGGGACTCCTTGGGTGAGTTTCTGGCCTTGGCGGTTTCTTTGGAAGACATTGCTGAGAAAACCAACAACAACAAAGCCAAAATTCTGGCTGAAGCTTTAGATGATGCCAACCAACGCTATTTGATGCACAACAAAGCACCATCAAGAAAAGTCAATGAACTGGATAACCGTGGCTCACAATACTATTTGACCAAGTATTGGGCTAAAGCCTTGTCCAGACAGGAGGATGATGCTGCTTTGAAATCCACGTTTACCCAAGTGTTTGAACAGTTGCAAAGCAATGAAGCAACCATCCTGCGAGATTTATTGAATGCACAGGGTCAGCCTGTTGACATTGGTGGTTACTATGAGCCCAATGACGCCAAGGCCGAAGCTGCGATGCGCCCGAGTGCTACGTTAAATCAAATCATTGATTCAATCTAATAGGGGATGCCGGCGCTTCGCCAGCTTTATTAATTTTCTGAGGGGATGCCGGCAAGTACCGGCGTTCCATTATTTTGAAAAATCCTTAAAGATTTGAGCTGTGTTAACGAAATTCCGTTCTTCCTCATCAAGCCAGCTTTGGCTATGTTTGATAATTAAGTCTGTCAGCATCTTAATATGATCAGCATTGGTATTGAGCGCTGGAATGTAGCTGAACTGTTCGCCACCGGCCTCGATAAAATAGCCTTTGTTCTCAACCGCAATTTCTTCTAGGGTTTCTAAACAATCGGCAGCAAATCCAGGGCAAATAATTTGCACATTTTTTGCACCGACTTTGGGTAAACCTTTGAGCACATCCATGGTATAGGGTTTTAACCATTCCTCTCGACCGAATATGGATTGATAGGTAATCTGGTATTGGTCGCTGGTTAGTTGCAAGGCCTCAGCCAGTAAGCGTCCGGTTTTTTGGCATTCACAATAATAAGGATCGCCATTGTGTAAATACCGTCTGGGTACACCGTGAAATGACATTAATAATTGATCTGGTTGACCATGTTCTTGCCAGTGGTTTTGCACACTGCTGGCTAAAGCCTCAATATAAGCAGGATGGTCATGATAATGATTAATAAAACGCACTTCAGGCAACAAACGCCAAGTTTGTAATTCATCTGTCACTGCATCAAAAACCGATGCGGTAGTTGAGGCTGAATATTGCGGATACAAAGGCAATACCAGCAACCGATCTATATTCAGGGCTTTTAAATTTCTCAAACCGGTTTTGACTGAAGGATTGCCATAACGCATGGCCAGTTCAGTGACGATTTCAATGTTATCTTGCTTGAGTTGCTGTGCAATGGCTTGTTGCTGCTGCCGACTGATGTCGAGCAACGGTGAACCTTCTCCCAGTTTGTTCCAGATACTGGCATAGGCTTTGGCTGAACGTTTGGGTCTTATGTTCAAGATTACGCCATTGAGTATCAACCACCAAAGTGCGCGAGGAAAATTGGGTTCCACCACCCTTGGATCTGATAAAAACTCTCTTAAATAAGCCCGCAAAGCCTTTTTAGTAGGTGCATCCGGGGTTCCCAAATTAACCAGCAACACCCCAATTTTAAGGGTATCGCCATGTTGATATGCTGTGGTATTTAAGTATTTCAAGTCGATGTATCTCTATAAGACAAAGGATATTTTAATCTTTACTTGTGAGAAATGGGTGAAAGATTGGTGGCAATTTTCATCTCAGAAAGGCGTTCAAAGAATATTTTTTAAGAATGATAAAAAAATATGTCGTGTTTTTTTAAGTGATTGCGTAGTTGAAGATAATCACTAATAAAATAAATGTTATGAAAAAATATATCGTAATCTTTTTGATGTTTTTATCAAGTTCACAAGCGACTGATTATGAGTGGACAGGTGTGGGTAGCTCTTGTGGCGATTTGTTGCGTTCATGCGTTAACAATGCTGCTGACGGTGACGCAATTATTATCAAAACCAATCAGGTAATTGATGAGACCCTTTTTCCTACCGACTCTTCAGTTTCATTGATAGCGGGTGATGGGTTTAGCCCAACTTTTGGCGCCGGTCAAAATATTCATTTGGAAAACCGAAGCCATGCTACGCGAGTCAAAGGGATGACAATGATCGATGGAGGAATCACCATTGATAATAGAGCCTCGGCTATAACAGACGCTTTGATTGAAATTTCAGGAAATAACATCACACAATCATCCTCAAGTGGAATTTATGTGAGACAATTTGCCGTGGGTCAGGCTCTAGACATTGATGTTAAGTTTAACCATATTAATATTTCTGGGGATTTACATGCTGCAATTCAGCTTTTTATTCCTGCATCTGGTGATTATTCCTGGAATGCTAATATATATGGAAATACAGTCAAATTAAATGAAGGCACTTGGGGGGTATTTATCAATAATGGAAACGGTTTAGGTGATTTGTACAACATGATCTCTGCGAATATCATAGAAGGAGTTGGCAGAAGTGGGATTGAAATTCAGAACAAACTTAACTCGCAAGCTAAAGTGACTTCTTATCTGATCAGTAATTACCTCCGAGGTAGCATGATTCGCGCTTTGTCTCGGCTTTCCTCGATTGGAGAAATGAATGTATTTCTATACAACAATACCCTAATTGATACACCTTCTGGTATTTCAATTGAGGGACTAAACGGTGATACTCCGTTGGAATTTCATTTGATTAATAACTTGATTGTAGATGCTGAAATTGGTGTAAGTGTCGGATATCCTCTTTACAACAATATGTTGACCAATGAAACGAATATGTTTCAGCGTGTAGATAGTCACAATGGTTATACCGTGAGTGGTAGTAATATTACAGTTGCAGATCACATAGCGGTTGTTCAAAGTGGGTTAACCCCTCGGTTGGTTGCGGGTTCTCCAGCCATAGACGCAGCTACTTTTGTAACCGCTGGTTCCTACGTAGATGCCGATGGCTTGTATCGTTCTAAGCTAGGTGGTATTGACATTGGCGCATTTGAATACGGGGATACTGCCTTCGTTCACACAGCAACAGGTGGTAGCTATAACACACAGATGTCACATTCAGCTATTAATGGTTTGTCGTCATCTGAATCAATACACATCACTCAAAACGCGACTCAACCAGTAGGTGATTTTTCCTTATTTAACGATGCAAACGCGGGTATCTGGTACAGTGGAGGCATAGGGCGATGGAATATTTTCAATCAAGATACAATGACTGAAATTGAAAATGGTGTCAATTTTAATGTGATACAGGTGGGGGATTCTGCGAATACCTTCGAACATGTAGCGAGCGGAGGTACGTTTTCTTTCACATTGCTGGATGTTTCACAGTTAAATGACGACCCCAATAAAATTTTGCAAGTGAGCCAGCACTGGACGGGTTTTTACAATGATCATCCGGAAGGTATTTACTATAACGAAATTTTTGATAAATGGTATATTTACAACCTGGATAATGCACCGATACCGGATGGTGCCAATTACAATGTGTACTATCAGGATAGTAGTAAAAGCGCATGGCAACACACGGCTACATTGGATAATTCAGGAACTACCCACACAATTCTGGACAATCCATTAATTAATGGGGTTCCATGTGCTCAAATTCAAGTGACTCAAAAAGCTGTAAATGATGCTTTTAATGGTCATTCGGTTGCTGTCCAATACAATAGGGACATTGAAAAGTGGCTGATTCTTCAGCAGCAAGAAAATGGTGGCATTGTCTCAGTACCTGCTTTGCCAACAGGTGCTCAATTCCACGTGCTTATCAATCCACAACAAATTGAACAGTGCAAAGATGTCATCTTTGCCAACAGTTTTGACTGATCACAATTCACCTCGTTGTGTAAACTAAGCCTGCTGACATATTGTTGGTGGGCTTTTCTGTGTCATTTTCAGTCTGATGTCTCAAATCACACCATTCAATATCAGTCACCAATTCCAAAACCAATAATAATTAGTTAACTCTGAAAAAGTCATTCTTAACCTTTTGTGGCATCTATTCGATTCAGTTCTCATTTAAAGTCCACCTTATTCCTTCTTCGATTGATATTGCTAAACTTAGTTGGTTGTTGGTTTAGACTCAAACACAAAAAAATGTCGGATTTTCTACCGCCTGATTGTAATGGAGTGTAAAACCGGAGAAAACCAATGAAAAAATATTCAATTTGGCTGTTATTAATACTGTCAGCCAGTACAAGTCAGATATTGGCCGCCAGTAATGAATTTGATGGGGCATCTCAGTTGAATGCCATTAAGCAGGCCGTCTTTGAACAGAAGTTGACCGCTGCGGATGGTGCGGCTGAGGCTCGTTATGGCATTTCAGTGGCATTGTGGGAGGATGTGGCCATGATAGGTGCAGATTTTGATGATGAGGTCGCAGTCGATGCCGGTGCCGTTTATGTGTATACATTCGATGGTGGCAGTTGGGTCTTTCAACAAAAGCTGATGGCCAGTGATGCTGACCAGGGCGATGGATTCGGGGGCAGCATCAGTCTACAAGGCGACCGAGTGGTCATCGGTTCGCCACTGGACAATTCACCAGCGGGTGATTCTGGGTCAGCCTATGTGTTTCAATATAATGGCAGTGCTTGGCTTGAACAACAAAAACTCACAGCAAGCGATGCTGGTGGCAGTGACTATTTTGGCCGTTATCTAGATTTGGATGGCGATCGGATCATGATCACTGCGCTCGGTGATGACGATGCGGGTACCGATGCCGGAGCGGCATATGTGTTTGATTTCAATGGTTCAAGTTGGCAACAAACCACCAAATTAACCGCCTCAGATGGTATTACTGGCGATGGTTTTGGCTTCTCAGTTTCATTGGATGGTGATCAAGCGCTGGTGGGCGCCATGCTCAGTGATCAAGCCGGTACTTCGTCTGGCAAAGCTTATGTGTTTGAATTTAATGGCTCGGCGTGGACAGAAGTTCAGAAGCTAACAGCCAGTGATGGTGCAGCTCAAGCCTTGTTTGGAGCCTCGGTTGATTTGTTAGATAACCGGGCAGTGATTGGTGCCAATCGCGATAGTGGTAACACCACCGCTTCAGGCTCAGCTTATGTATTTGAACACAATGGGACGGTTTGGACAGAAAGCCAAAAACTGAATGTGTCTGGTATTCCAACCGGAGGTAATTTTGGTGTTGATGTCAGTCTATTAGGTAATCGTATATTAATTGGTGCCAATCGCGATGATGAAGCAGTCACTTTACCATCCGGTTCGGTGTATATGTTTGATTATGATGGTAGCACATGGCAACAAAGTGATGTACTGCTGGCTAATGATGCGGCTTGGGATGATCAGTTTGGCTTCGCAGTCAGTCATTCGAGTGGTCGGATCATCGCAGGTGCTTTCAAAGATGATGATCAGGGTGATCAATCCGGCTCAGCCTATGTGTTTAACACTTCATTTACAGTGTCGGTAATCGTCAATGGCTTGGAAGGTGGTCAGTCACTTACTTTGTTGAATAACGGCATTGACAGCTTACAAGTCAGCAGTAATGGTTGGTCGACGTTCAATGAACAATTATTTTCGAATGAGGTTTATCAAGTCACAGTTGATACCCAGCCAGTGTCTCCGAACAAAACCTGTACAGCAGTGAATGGCAACGGTACAGTGACCAATGATCTGGTGGTGGTGACGGTAAATTGCGTCACCAATCAATATCCAATCATGGCCAATATCAGTGGGCTGGCACCAACCAACACCCTGGTCATCAGTCAAGGTCAAGATAATTATCCAGTTACAGCCAATGGACAACTGACCTTGACACAATTAGATGATGGTTCTGCCTACTCATTCAGCATCACCCAACAACCCAACACACCCAACCAAACCTGCGTCTTCACGACGGCAGCTGCTGGAACGATAACAGGCGGTGCAGTCCAGTTGGGGATTGAATGTGTGATTAACCAATATTTCATCGGTGGTGAATTGTCAGGTCTGGCTGTTGGAAATCAGGTGGTTCTACAAAACAATGCAACTGACGATTTAAGTCTCAATAATAACGGTGCTTTTAGCTTCTCACAGTCATTAGATGATCAAACAGGATATGCAGTGACGGTATTGAGCCAGCCGCTTACGCCCAATCAATCATGTGCTGTTACCAATGACAGTGGTCAATTATCAGGTGATGATGTGATTGATATTCAGGTGCTATGTACAACACTTGAGTACAGCATTGCTGTTGAAGTTCTGGGCTTGTTACCAGGAAATTGGTTGGTTTTACAGAACAATGGGGAGGATGATCTGATCGTCACATCAGACGGTGATTATGTGTTTAAAACTCAAGTTGAAGATTTTCAGAATTATCAAGTGACCCTGTTTATGGAAGCGCAAAACCCTATTCAACCTTGTATGATTCAAAATGCACAAGGACAGGTACAAGGGGAGGATGTGCATGATGTGTTACTGGTTTGTGAATTGGGTGATGATCTGATTTATCGAGACGGATTTGAGGATGCACCGGCCATTGGCGTCTTGGATTAATGGGTCGAGTAACCAGTCACTTATAAAATATTTTCAGTCAGGAACAAATGCCGAGTTCTTGACTGAATGACCATTTGGTGATTTCTTAGTTGAGTTATGGGTGCTTTAAAAAAGTTAAATTAAGCATCATTAGTTTTGAGATACTATCTTGATTTCTGAGGTTTGCCTTAATTAGTCGATCCTGAAAAATGCATAAGCTCTATTGTCAAATATAAGAAATGACTTCTGGGTTTTATATTTTTTCGACCAGAATATTGTCACAACCGTGTATTTTTCTGATCGACGGTGTGGTCATAAAAGTGCTGACTTGAGCTTTGACTCAAGTAGGGTAAAAAATATCAGCAAAATCATACTTTTGCGAAAAGGTTTTTTTTATCGATCCTGAAAAAAGTTTTTGGAATACTTTTTTATGCAAAAGCCCCGAAGGGGTGAAGCGCATGGACTCGCCGAATAAATAAGGCCTGGATGAACTTTTTCAGGGCTTACTAATTAGCTCAGCGAGTCAAACTGCTCAACAAATTTCCTCAGATAAGATACAAAAATTATCCCAGCTTTTGATATTCAGTTATGCCCCATGTTGTCTGACCATATGACGTCATTGCCCGTTGGGGCCTCCAGCGCACCAATGTCTCTGATGCTGGATCCGTTGCCGTCACCATCCTGAGGTAATGCATTGCCATTGAGGTCAGTACCTTGTAGAGCACTGCTGCCCCCATCCAAAGCCAGTGAATTGACGGTGGGATAAAATCCAGGGTAGTAATGCGGGTTTGAGGTGAAACCAGTCAACAGCGGATCTTCATGGATATTCAGTGGTTCCTGATCCAAAAAACCACAGCCGGCTGTACCCAGGATGTTATACTTAGAAAGCTGAGGTATGGGGATGAAGTTGCCCGAACAATTCTGACCATTGATGGGCTGTGCGATGACGTTGTTGTTGGCCAGCAGTTCAGTCCCTGTGATACCAATATTTGCGCCAAAATCAGCTGTATTCAATACCAGTGTGTTGTGGTTGATGTCCAAGTAGGTGTTCACTTGGGCGTTGCTTTTGAAAGCATAGATGGCTCCACCATGACTGCTTGCTTGGTTTTGCAGGAACATTGAATGTTCTATGAATACCCGACTACCATAATACAGTTCAATGGCACCACCTGAGGTGGCCGCTTGATTGCGGTAAAACAAATTACGTTGCAGGCGATAAATGGTGCCGGAAATCATGCCTTCACCAGACAAAGACAACGCCCCGCCGCCTTCCAGTGACTGATTGTCAATGAAATCATTGGCGCTGATTTCAGCAGTAAAATTGGCACCATTGGTAATCCATGCGGCACCTCCGCTGCCTTCAGTGACGTTATTCTTGAACACATTGCCCGACATCACCAATGCAGCCCCTGGCAACCCCGTTTTCAAGGCACTGATGCTGCTTATTGCGCCCCCCAGGTTTTCTGATGAGTTGTTGATGAACTGGTTGTTGATGATTTCAACTTGATTGGCCCGAGTCATATTCAGTCCTATGGCACCTCCTGATGAGCCATGGTTGTTTTCAAAAACACTGTCTCTGATCACAATTTCATTAAATGTACCACCATTGCGGAAAAAATAGATCGCACCGCCACCATTGCTTTGTGCCGTACCGCCAGTGAACTTCAGATTGGCTACAGAAAAACTTAAATCTGTACTTCCGGTGCTGTTGACTCTAAAAATTCTGTCATCATCAGCGGCCAGGATTTCTACCATGGGGGCGCCAATGGCAGTGGCGATGCTCACAGAATCAAAAACAGGGATTTCACTGTTCAATTGAATGGGGCCGCTGACATTGATGATGACCACATCTTCGACTTCAGATTCACCAGCGACACAACCGTCTACGGCAATGTTAATGCTCGCTGACAGCAAAGCATCACGTAAACTGCAGTCATCATCCAGTGCTCCGGAATCATTGTCAACATCGACCACAATGATAGCGCCCTGCGCCGAACCATTTAAAAAGGCCCACCAGCAGGCAGCCAAAATTACAAGTAAAGAATTGGTTTTCATGTCAGATACTCTTTTAAATTGTCTTAACCTGCTTTACAAAGTTCAGACAGAATTTCCGACATTTATTTGAAATTTATGTTGTTGGCATGAAATAACTGACGGAGCGCCTCATCCTCGTACTTCATAGATGCGAGTTTGTCAGCGATTTGTTGGGCTTGGCTTATTTTTTGTTTTTTGACCAGCAAATATGCATATGTGGCCAGATAGTATTTGCTGGTTTCAGTTTGATTGATGATAGGCTCCATATATAAAAGAGCTTCATCCCACCTGGATTCAGCTTGTTCTGTTTCACCTGTTTGTTCATCGAGTTTACTGGCTGTGATCAGATCAACGGCATAATCATTCACTGCTGAATGGTTGTTTTTGTCAATTTGAAGAATTTGTTTCGAAATGGCCAGCGTTTTCTCGATGTATGCTCTGGCTGCTTGGGTCTCATCCTCTTCAAGCAGTGCTTCAGCCAAATGTGAATAACTGTATGACAAGGCCCTTTTGAAAGTCATGTTGGTGGGAATCCTGAGATTCAACAATTCTCCGGTTGTTATCGCCTCTTGCAACACGGTTTTCGCTTGCTCATATTGGTTCAATTGCATATGAAAAAAAGCAGACATGTTCAAGGTAGTGCGCAAATCATCCAATGCATAGGTATTTTCTGGTTTTTCTGACAACAACTGTCGATCATTGTTCAGTGCCTGATTGATGGCAGAGATGGCATTCTCCACTGAATCATTGAAATCAAGTTCATACCAAGCCATCATCCTATAGACTTTGGATAAATTCCTGCCCCAATCTTCCCGAAAACTGGTATCTACTGAATTGGCTTTGTTTTGAGAGTTTTGCAGGGCAATTTGTAATGATCGTTTGATGTATGAATCAGCCAATGTTTTGTCTCCTGATTCGATGTAGAACCATGCCAAATCACTGGTAACCAGCCACTGGGACTTGGCACTCGATTCTGGAAATGCCAAGCTGAATGAATCCGCTTCTTGATCAGCTTGATACAATATGTGCTCTGTTACATCTGGTTCACCGAGCAATGCATGTGCGCGACTCAAGAAAATCTTGTTTTGAATGGCCAACTTAAACTGAGCTGCCTCTGTAAATCCAGATGATCTTAATGGGTCTAACAGTCTTTGGCTGGCTTCAAAAGCTTGTTTTGCCGCTTTGGTTTGTTTCAATTCAAGGTAGACCCGACCGGTGTGCATTAACCCTTGTGCTCGCAGCATTGGGCTTTCATCGGCTAATGTATCATGATGGTTACTGTAATGTTTGTGGCTGGCTTCATTGATGTCCATCAGTAAATCAATTCTCCCTATTTCCTCCAGTTTGTCATACAAGTCCAACAGCATATAACTCATCAATTGATCAGTCGATTGTTTGGACTGATGGGTTATTTCTTTTTGTTCAGTGATGTCGTGGGTGTATTTGAGTGTGCCAAATAGCATCGACAACAACACCAACAAACCCAAAGCAAAGACAAAAGGGTTGCGTTTGATCAACTTAGCGGTTACATATGCCAAGCTGTTTTGCTTTGAGCTGATGGGAAAATCATTGATGACATGTGACAGGTCAGTAGCCAATGACCTCATGCTGTCATAACGTTGGTCTGGTGACTCATGTATACATTTTTTTATCACATCATATAAATCTTGACCAAAGAACTTGCTAAATTGGTTGTTTCCTTCAAATTGTTTTTTAATTGGCTGAGTTATCGGTGTTGATGTTTTGCACTCTTGATGTGTCAATAAAAAAAACAACATCAATCCCAATGAATAAATGTCAGCTCGATGGTCCACCTGGCCGCCACTGATGACTTCAGGTGCTGACCATCCCTGAGTACCGAATCGCTGAGTCATTTGCTGATGAAAACCCGCTTGTGAAATTCCAAAATCTATCAATACAGGACTTAAAACATCATTGATTCTTTCAACCAAAACATTGGCTGGTTTGATGTCCAGATGCAACACTTTTCTTTCATGTGCATGATGCAAAGCATCGCTCAATCTGATGAATAACTCGAGAATTTGATTGCGATTCAGCTTTTTTTCTGCGATAGCTTCATCGATGTGTACGCCTTGGATGTATTCCAATACCAGCCAGGGCTGTTGATTGTCTTCAAACCCAGCATCAACGATTGGGATGATGTTGGGGTGCCTGAGGTGCGCCAAGATTTGCATTTCACCCAAAAACTGTTGGCGTGCTGATTGTTCTGCAATGAATTGATTGATGAATTTAACTACAACAGTTTTGTCATAAGTTTGATCTGCCCGGTCTGCCAGATAGATTTCACTCTGGCCACCTTCTGTTAATTTCTGTTTGATTTTGTATTTGGAAACAATTGTGCCTACACGAAGTTCCGATTCTTCTAAGGAAAATCTAACCAAGGATCCTGTATGCTCATCCACATTTTCATTGAGAACGGATTGATGTTTGATATAACCGTGCTTTTTTAATAAATCATTAATTTCAGCTGATGACAAATGGGGGTTTTCATCAATCAGTTGTTCTATTTTTCGCCATTCATCAAATGACATATTTATCGCTCCAATGCAGAACCGATTAGACTCTTAGCTTTTAACCAGTCCCTTTCGATGGTGCGCTCATTTACTGCAAATAATTGAGCCATTTCTTTGTTGGTTAACCCACCAAAGAATTTGTATGTAAATACTTCCTCTAACCTGGATGAATATTTTTTCAATCGGATCAATTGTTGCTGTAATTCGATCATCCATTCTGCTTCACCAAACAGTTCATTGGCATCATAGTCTCCTTTTATCAATTGATTTTTATGATGCATTTGTTGGATTTTTTTCGATTGATTAATAAGGATGTGTTTCATTGACAAGGCGCATACTGCAAAAAAATGATTCCTGTTTTTGTAATTTTTATTGCTTTGATTCAACTTCAACCAAGTGTCATTGACCAATTCGGTTGTATCCAACTGACCATTTGAAATTTTTATTTTTTGAATTCTTGCCACTTTTTTGAGGTGTAAATAGACTTCTTTAAAATTAACTTGTTCCTCAGCTGAGAAGTTGAGGCTTTGCTCGTTTATTAGTTGAGTGATAGGTATGTCTTGCAAAATCTTAAACTGAGAAAAGGTTGGTTTGTTGATGATATATCGTAAAGGACAATATCAAACAGCTTTGCAGTGGTCAAGTGGTTTTGACTCCCTTTTTAGTTCAAAGACAGTGCTTTTATGCCTGGTTATTAGAACTCAGTTCATTCAAGGAAGATAGGATATTATGCTTGCGCCCCGAACTTATATTGGATACATGCACGCCTGCATTCATTTTTTTATATCGACCCAAATCAATTTCAAAGATTAATCATAAAAAAACTATCTAAGTGTCCATACTTTTGTTATTTGTTTCAGATTCACAACAAATTGATGGTTGTCGGTTTACAGTTCGTGACTTATTATCTATTGTTTGTGGTTTGATTGAACTTAAATTGTCATTATGAGATTTTTATTATTTGTTTGTTTGGGTTTTTTTGTCAGTTTTATGTTGACTGCTTGTGATGCTGAAAATGCACAAGTTGAACAAGATCAAGAAAATTCAGTGGCAGTGATTGAGCAGAGTAATGCTAACCTCAATCTGAACTCACCAGATCCATTGGTAATTCTGGCTTTGGGTGATTCTTTGACGGAAGGCCTTGGAGTGGCAAAGACTCACAATTATCCTGCATTACTGGAGCATAAGTTATTGGCACGTGGCTTTGATGTGAAAGTGATCAATTCTGGATTGAGTGGAGAAACCTCTGCTGGTTTAAAAAATCGTGTGGATTGGGTGTTGCAACTTAAACCTGATTTGACCATTTTAAACATTGGTGCCAATGATGCCATGCGTGGGTTGCCGCTTGAATTAACTCAGAACAACATTGAAAACATCGTCGAAAGGATTCAACAAGCTGACTCACAAGTGATTTTGGCCGGGATGCAGATTTATGATAATTTGGGTCGCGAATATGTGGCCGGTTTTAAGGACATGTACCTTGAAATCGCAGGGAAACATGAATTGTTGATGATTCCATTTTTTCTCGATCAGGTGGCAGGTGATCCCAAACTTAATCAAAATGACATGATTCATCCAACTGCAGCCGGCTATGAAATCATTGTGGAACAAAATGTTTTGCCGGTGATTCTGCCAGTAGTGGAAAAACTGGCTCAAATAGAAATGCAACCTTAAGTAAAGGAAAAATATGACAGAACAAGTATTAGTTGCTAAAGGCATCAGTAAATCTTTTGCCCTTGAGAATCGTGAAATAGCGGTATTAAAGGATATTTTTCTTGAGGTCAGGCAAGGTGAGTTTGTGGCCATTATGGGCAAATCTGGTTCTGGAAAATCGACGTTGCTCAGTATTTTGGCAGGTCTTGATCAGCCAAGTAGCGGCAAAGTGGTGCTTAATGGTGATGATTTAACCACCATGAGTGAAGAAGATTTGGCGCTCAAACGTCAGTCAGACATAGGTTTTGTGTTTCAATCCTTTCATCTGATTCCCACCTTGACAGTTCGCGAAAATATTGAGTTTCCTTTGAATATAGCTCGCCAGCAAAATGATGAACGAGTCAATGAACTGATTAGCGCTGTCGAACTGTCACACCGGGAAAATAGTTTTCCGCATCAGTTATCAGGTGGTGAAAAGCAACGCACTGCGTTGGCTCGTGCTTTGGTGTCCAAACCACAAATTTTGTTTGCCGATGAGCCCACCGGCAATTTGGACGGTAAAAATGCCGAACAGGTTTTGTCTTTGTTGCTTGATTTACAGCAAGCTTCAAACACAGCTTTGGTGGTGGTAACTCATGATCCAGGCTTAGCCAAACGGGCTGATCGCACCATTACCATTGTTGATGGTCAATTGTTATGAAGTTAATGAACCTCAGCCATAAACTGGTTCAACGTGAATGGTTTGGACATTGGATTTATCCGGTGTTGTTTTGTTTTAGTTTGTTGGTTTCTCTTGGTGCCTATCTGACTCTGGATTCACTGCAAAAAGCAGTAGATCAATACATTGAAGACAATCAAAAGGCCATGGTGGGCGGTGACATCGTAGTTGCCGCAAGACAGCCTTTCAGCCAGGAACTGGATCAATGGTTGGCTCATTTACCTGCTGAAGATCGGGTCATAGATCATCAGTTCAATGCCATGGCTTATGCAGGTGAAACTTCTGTGTTGGTAAGAATCAAGGCTGTTGACCCAAGTTATCCGCTGTATGGTGAATTAAAACTGATGAATGATAAACCATTGAGCCAGTTGTCTGAGGGAGAAGTTTTGGTTGAAAGACAGGTTTTAACTGGTTTAAACCTTAACGTGGGCGATGCCATTACTTTGGGTGAGGCACGCCTGACCATCGCTGATGAAATTATTGAAGAGCCCGACCGGCCATTGACTGCGTTTGGTTTTGGGGCGCGTATCATGATGTTAAATCGAGATTTGCTTGCTACTGGTTTAATGGGTCAACGCAGTCGAGTTAATTACCGCGCAGAAATCAAGGTACCACCTGAACAACTCGAATCTGTGTTGAGTGAGTTGAAGGCTTTGACTAAAGACTTGAAAATTGATGTCACAAAAGCTGAGAACGCTCCCACCAGTATCTCAGGTTTATCGGGTAATTTTCTGAAATTTTTGAAGTTATTGGTTGTGGCCGTGATTGTTCTGTCTGGTGTGGGATTAATGAGCGTAGTCAAAGCCTTTGTCAATCGACAACAACAGACCAATGCTATCAGACGTGCTATTGGTGAACATATTTCGCATCTGAAAGGTGCTTATTATCACTTGTTTTTGTTAATGACGCTGTTAGCTGTTGTTCTGGCTTGGGGTTTGAGTCAGCTGGTTTTATATTTGGGTTATGATGCTTTTGCCGCTATCATCCCTGCGCAGGTCACTTTAAGTATTAGTTGGCTGAGTGTTTTGAAAGTTTTGTTGATTGCGGCGGCGTTGACTATGTTGATGACCCACAGCACCATTCAATCACTGTCAGCCATCAAACCGGTAGCTGTATTACAACAACAGGAACAATCAAGTAGTCAATGGTATTTCTCAAGGTCTTGGTTGGCTTTATCACTGCTATGCTTGTATTTGTTGATGTCTCTGGAATTGGCCTCTTGGTGGCTGGGTTTGCAAGTGGCCTTGGGTTTGGTGCTGTTGATCTTTGTGTTTTGGTTGTTTAGTCTAATCATTTTAAAACTGCTGAAAGGAGCTATCAACAGGCATTTGATTAGCCATTGGTTAATCAAATTATCGATTCAAAATATTTTCCGCAAAGGCAATCAATCGATGTTGTTTTTTACCACCATGTCAATGGCTGTGATGGTGATGTGGAGTATTGCGGCCTTGAATCACACCATTGACCAGCAGTTAATCAGCACTTACCCCGAAGACTCGCCGAATATGTTTATGTTGGATGTGCAAAGCGAGCAACATGAAATTCTTGACGCCATGATTGGCAAAAAAATCACTTATTATCCGGTGATTCGAGCCAGAATTGCCTCGGTTAATGGCGTGGATGCTGAATCGCTCAAAGACCAATTGGGTAATTACGATAATATATTGCGAATTTTCAATTTAACCTATGGCACGGAAGTTTTAAAAACCGAACAATTGATAGATGCCATTAAAACCAATGAACTCTATAGTCAATTAGCCGATAACAAAGGTGCTGTACCTATATCCATTCTTGATAGCATCGCTGAATATCTGGAAGTGGGTTTACGTGATGAAATCGTTTTCGATATTCAGGGCGTTCCAATTAAAACCTATATCAGCAGTGTTCGTAGTCGTTTTCAAAGAGGCCCAAGTCCTTTTTTTTACTTCATGTTTCAACCAGAGGTGATGGCCACAGCGCCACAAATTCAATTCGCCACAGCTCAAGTGAACGCCGATAACATTCCGCAAATACAAACTGACATAGCCAAAAAGTTTCCAGGAATCACCACTTTGAACGGTGCGAGTATCGCCAAACAACTTAAAGGCTTTGTTGATCAGTTGACCCAACTGGTGCAAGTCTTTACTGGTTTAAGTGTCATCGCCGGGGTGATGATTTTGATCACCTCACTGGTGTCAACCTCACAAGACCGTTTACAGGAAAGTGCTTATTTTCGATTGATGGGAATGTTGACGAAAGATTTATATGCCATAAACATCATTGAGTTGCTATTGCTTGGCTTGATGGCATTTCTTGCGGGAGGTATTTTGGGCTTATTGGTTTCATATGGTATAACTACTTATTGGTTTGCCTTGCCTTTTGTTTTCCCCTGGGCTTTGAGTCTGGTTTGGTTATTGATTTTGGTTATTACGCTGGTATTGGTTAGTCTGTTCTATGGTCGATTTGTAATTAAGTCAAATGTGATGAATTTGGTCAGGCAGTTGGTTTAAAATCATTCTGAGGTAACAAAAGCTCAAAATTGTATGATTAAAAGACAGTTGCTGTTTATATTTTGTTGTAATTGGGGATGATTGTACATAGTATTTGATTGTTTAAAGTGCTTAGTTGAACCTGAAACAGCTTCAGAATGGACTTTTCAGAACAGACTATATAACCATTTTTATCCAGATTAGAGAAGCTAAAGCATGAGTTTGTCAAAAGAAGACAACAAAATACAAAGCCTTAAGATTTCAGGTGGTGATGAAAAATTTGCCAAACACTTGCATGAAATTCACCGGGTTTTTGTTCAATTTTTAAACCCTCGATTGAAGAAATTTTATGATGGTCTCAATGATTTTTTCTTCGATTTGGCCGAAGCTGCCCGCACCAATGACGAACAAACGCAATATTTTGCCGCTATCGGTGACACCCGCAAAAATAAAACGGAACTCATGCGGCAGTTTGCCAAAAACATCAACATCATATTCCAGAAGTTTAAAGACCTTGACTTGGTATATTTTGTCGAATTAAGTGAACGGACTAAAGAAGACGAGCTCAAACTAACTTTGGTTAAAGAAGATGATTTGGATCAAAAAATTGCCATTAATAATGTGACTGGTAAAATCAGTCAAATTTATCATGAAGAGTTATATTTGTTGAATGAGCGTCTGGCAAATATGTCCGGACTTGATGAAATAGATAACCAAAGTAACCCGATAGGCCCGGATGCCATAGTTAATGCCTTTGCATTGTCGCTCAGTGTGCTCAAGTCAGAGAACAGAATCAAGTTAATCATCATTAAACTATTTGAGAAAAAAATGGTGGAATCATTGGGTCCTGTCTATAAATTGGTGAATAAGTACCTGAAAAGAAATAACATCCTACCCGAAATCAAGTTTCAGGTTAAACACAAGTCATCACAGAATAATCAGGTACACAATTCCATCAATTATCTGGCAAATGCCTTGTCAGAAACCGATGAAAATTATAAAAAAATTGCCAATATATTGAATCACGATCGAGATGTTTCTGGAGCGAACATACAACAAGCCGACTATTCACCAGAGAAAATAGTTGAGTTTTCCCAACTCAGTGATGCCCTTTTACAAATCAAAACAGAATTGCTCAGTGAGGAACAACTTGAAAACAAATCATCAATCAGCCCATTGGAACTGAAAGATGAGTTACTTAAAGCATTAAAGAGGCTGAAGGCACAAACCGGTAAGTCTAAAATCAATGAAGCCGATGAAAAGACCATTGACTTGATTGGGCAGTTGTTTCAGTTTTTGGTTGAGGACAGGAATTTGCCTGAAACCATCCAGTTGGTTTTGTCCAAGTTACAATTACCCTATTTGCAAATTGCCTTAAAGGATTCGACCTTTTTTTCAGACAAGAAAAATAATGCACGTCAATTGTTGAATGTGATGGCGCAAGCTTCGATTGGCTGGAGTCCCGAGCTGGATGATAAAAGTGTGTTTTTGAACAAAATTAAGGAAATTGTTGCTTTCATTATCAAGAACCATGAAAAAGACATCAATTATGAAAAATTAATCACCCGTTTTATCCAGTTTTATCAAAAACACAGCAAAAAAGCAGCTATTGCCGAACGCCGCCATTCTGAAAAAATGTCCGGACGAGAGCGCTTGAGTAAGGCCAAGGTTGAAGCAGCCAAAGTATTGAAACAGGCATTGAAAGATCAAAAAGTGCCTGATGAGGTAAGGGCGCTGTTATTACAACCCTGGGCCAATGTATTGGTGCTATCTGAATTGAGAAAGAAGGATTCACCTAAAATATTAAAAAAATATCAAAAATTTGTCTTTGATATTGTCCAATTTACAAATCCAGATAAACAGAAAGCCTCCAGCAAAATTCAAATTGAACAACTGTGCGAGTCAATGAAAGCTGGCTTGGATTTAGTGGCACTTCCTGAACAAGAATTGGAAAATATGGTTAAAAAAACCAAAAAAACTTTGCTACAAATCAATGGCCACAGTAAAACCAATAAACACCTGGCTTATATCGATCCAGAAGAAATTTTGCAATTATCAAAAGAATTCAATAAAGAATCCAGTGTTGCTGAATTTATGCAAACGGATCATGACCCTACTCAAGACCCGGAAACAGCGAATGACAGTAAGGATGAATTCTACAAACAAGCCATGGAAGCCAAAGTTGAAGACTGGTTTGAATTTACTACGGAAGAAGGTATTAAAAGAATTAAGATATCATGGATAAGTCCGGTCAGTGGTAAATTACTGTTTGTTAATGGTAAAGGTGGACGTGAAATGGATTTATTCAGAATTGAATTAGCTGATAAACTCCGTAAGGAACAGTGTCGTTCATTACAGCAGTTACCTTTAATAGATCGAGCCATGCAAAGTATTGCCGATGATCTGGCTGCAAAAACGACTGTAGTCAATAATCGTTAATTTTTTACTACTTCTCAGAGAACAAGCCTTTTGAGGAGTTTTTACATGTCCAATGTTAGCAATCTACTAAGCCAAGTCATGTCTGACAACATAGCTTAATAACAAAGATAATCCGATGACAAAAAAATGGTAATTAGTCAGCCCTGAATAAGCCCCTTGGCTTTCTTAGTTACTACTAATTATTTAATCAATTAACACCTTTAAACGCTGATTTTTATAACGTTTAAAGGTGTTAAACTTTTATCTTTAGGTTAAACCCGTTTTCTTAATGCCCAAAAGAGTATAGCTGCCACCAACAACAGCAAGGCCCAGAATGCATTGCTCGGTACAGGGGTAACATTGATAGCTCCGCCACCCAAGCCCACGACTATGGCAGAAAGTATGGCTGTGGTACCAACGTTATCTGTAACTGTGACTGTATATGTGCCAGCACTTAAACCTGAAATACTTTGAGTGGTTGCACCAGTACTCCACAAATAGGCATAGGGTGGAACACCTCCACTCACATCAACAGATGCTGTACCATCAGCGGCTCCTGCAACAGATTCATCAGTAACGGTACCAATTGTTACAAGCAGTGTAGTTGGTTCGTTTACTGTTGCGGTATCAGTGGCGGTGGCACCGTTGTTATCAGTTGCGGTTACTGTGTAGGTGCCTGCAATTAGATTGGTCGCTGTGGCTGTTGTTTGTCCATCATTCCACTGATAGGTAAATGGAGACACACCACCAGCAACGATGGCAGTAGCTGTTCCATCACTACCACCATTGACTGTGACATCGGTAACCGTGGTTGAAACGGTCAGAGCTGCTGGCTCAGTTATTGTTGCACTATCTGTTGCCGTGGCGCCATTATTGTCAGTAACGGTAACTGTATACATCCCCGCAATTACATTTGTGATTGTGGCTGATGTTGCGCTATTACTCCACAAATAAGAGTAAGGTTGCACACCGCCTGAAGGTGAAGCTGTGGCTTGACCATCATTACCTCCATTGATGGAAACATGATTGTCTACATTCGCAGTGACTGTCAAAACAGGTGGTTGAGAGACAGTGGCTGTATCAGTAGCGATAGTGGCATTGTTGTCGGTCACTGTCACAGTGTAGATGCCGGCTGCTAATCCACTTGCTGTTGCAGTATTAGCACCGTTGCTCCAATTATAGGAAAAAGGGGAGGTGCCGCCAGAAACGAGGGCGGTTAATTGTCCATCAGAACCTCCATTAATGCTGACATCACTGTCAACGTTAGCAATCACTGAAAGCGCCGGAAAAACATTAAAAGTTGGGAAGTCTACCGGGTTAATGGCATATGGTGTCGTATCACTATTGACCCAATTGGTATAGTCATTGATTTCAAGTTTTAAAAATTCTGCGGTTCCACTGGTAGGTCCGTTGTATTTATTGTTGTCTAACTCAGCGATTGGGGCTGGAAACAACTGTACTGCATTAACTGCATTGGTGAGGGAACTTGGCAGACTAGACGTACCTGTTGATGAGGTTGTTGTTGTGAAAATTGATGCACAATCCTGCATATCAGCCACAGATATTAACCATTTTGTGGTAGGGTCATCACAGCCTGTGTTGTGTACATAATTATCGTCAGAATTAATGCCCGCCAAAAAAGTAAGGGGTGAGCCTATTGTGCCCTGATATGCAAAAACACCGTCACCACCACCTAAATTAAATGTTGATGAAGTTATGCCATCGTTAGCTAATAGTGGTCCAATCGTACCTCCACCGGTGACTGTTACTACATCAGTGGCTGTTTCAACAATTGAAACTTTAGCTCCAGCACTTAAACCTGGTGATGTCCAGACAAAATGTGGTTCAGTATTGGCATACCAGTCATTGTCAAATTCAGACCAACCATTGTCTGTAAAAATAATTTCTTCTCCCGCAGGTGCATCTGCCAGAAGCACAAAAGCAAAACCATCAGGTGCATCAGTATTAATTCCAATAAATGCTATATCTCCTGCGTTAAGTGCTGCGTTTGCATGTATGCTGAATAAAATTGGCAATAGAAAGGCTGACACCATTGAAAGTGCTTGGATTTTCTTGAACATGTTTTTCCCCGATTGAATCTGATATTCTGAATTTTTGCTAGTTACAACATAATAACATGCTAAATATATTTGGTATTATTATTTCGAGTTCAAAGCAATTATTTTTTGTTTATATTCCTCAGCTTTTTGGTTTTGATTCAGATGCTGGTAAGTAGAAACCAAAGCCTGCCAAATTCTGACCATATTTTGATGATTATTCGGGTCAGCGAGTAATTCAGCTGCTTCGAAATCATTTAAAGCTTGGCTATATTTCTTAGACTGAGCATATGCAACGCCACGAAAAAACAACAGTTTTGATGAAGATACTTCATTGATTAACTGATTAAAAATATAGATGGCTTTTTCGTGTTCCCCTGCCATGCTCAAATCTATGGCTTGTTGTTCTTTATCTTGTTGTTCTTGCTTTTTATTTAGCTCAGTCAGGTATGCCTTAACCTTGGTTCTGTTCTCTTTTGCCTCCTGATAATTGGGCTTGAGTTGAATGGCTCTGTCATAGGACTCAATGGCTTGATCATGTTGGCCCAAAAAGTGCAAAGCATTGCCTTGGGTTAAATGAGGCATGGCATAAGTTGGATGTAATTGACTGGCACGTTTAACATAATCAATGGCCCTGTATAAATATGCTGATTCTGATTTGGAGTTTTTAATTGGAATCTCCTGTGAAACTTTAGTGAGTTCTCCGCCCAAAGCATTATTTAATTTCGCAGAATTTGGTGATGTTTTTATGTCAGTTTCAAAAAGAGTTAAATTATTTTTCCAGGCTGGTGCGCGATTTAAAGTCTGAAAGATGGCCAATAAAATCATCATCACCAAAAATAATTGTAATGGAATGTATATGGCTAAATGATTTTTGACTTTATTTAAGGAATACAAACAAATCCAAGCCATAGCGATACTGAATCCCAAAGATGGAATGAATAAAAATCTTTCAGCCATTAATGTTCCTATATTAAAAAAGATATTGGCAAAAAGTGATAATGCTATTAAATAAATGGCAATTGCAAAGGCAGGAAGTTGTCTTTTGGAAAGACCATGAATCGTATATATTACAAGGCTGATGTGAACTAAAAGTGAGCACCAGACTGTCCAGGTTTTAAAGTTGGTCACATCAATCGCATAGGGGTAATAGTCATGCGATAAAGTCATTGGGAAAAGAATTTTGCCGAGATAAAGAAGCAAAACATGTAAAACTGTCGCAAAGTGTTCTTGCCAGGGAAGAGGAAGCCATTGATCACCATTCCAAAATATAAAAGGGTCATTCATCAGTTCTGGCAAAGTGGTTACATCGATGTTACTGGATAGGGTAGACAGTCGCAAAGATAAGTAAATAATCAGTGCCAATACCATCGGTGATATGGTTATACAAACTTTCATTAAACTTTGCTTGTTAAAAAACCAAACGCTGATTACAGCTATGGGTATAAAGACCACCACAGACTCTTTTGCCAATAAAGCCAAGAGCATTAAGAACATCATAGTTAAGGCATTATAAAGTGTATTTTTGAAGATCGGTTTATGGCATGTTTTCCAGGCAAGGATTGCCAGCAACAAGGACAGTATATCGTCTAACCCCTTAATATTATTAACCACTTCAGTATGAATAGGGTGAATGGCAAATATTAATGTGGTCAAACAAGCGAAAGAAGAATGTGATGTTGGTATTGTTTTTTTTAACGGCAGTGTTAACAGAAAATAAAACAGGGTTAAAACAGTTGTGGCATAGACAAGCACATTGATTAGATGGAAGAACCAGGGCGCTTGAGTAATGGGCCAGATTGTTGCAAAAATCGCTAAGGTTAATGGGCGATACCGCCCTCCGGGAACTAATTGAGTACTTTCACTGCTGGTAAAAAAGCCTGCAAATGTATCCTTAGAAAAAATGGCCCAATAATCAGCGGTGGTAACATATTTATTTTTGGTTAAAACCAAAACATCGTCAAGGGTAAACTGATGGAATAATGTGTTACTGTAAAGAAAAAAAGAAAAGATAAAGAGCAGCAGTCCAACAAGAAAATGGTTGTTGATTAACTCTGACAATATTTTTTTCATGATGTATGTTTAACCATAGTTGAACTGAAATCATAATTGTGTGAGAACATTATTGTATGCGCAATTGATGGTGTGTGACACCACATTAACGGCGACTGTTAACAAATCTCATGAAGGTTATGGCCAGCATGATGATTAAGAATGGAATGCAGGTATAGAGGATGCCTTGCCACTGGTAGTTATACAGAACCCAACCCGCCATCAACGATGAGATGCCCTGAAATGTGAAAACACTGAAGTCATTAATGGCCTGGACTTTGTGACGTTCATGATTTTCATAACTTTTTGGTAATAAAGTTGTACCTGAATAAAACAGAAAATTCCACCCGATTCCCAATAAAATCAGTGCCCACCAATAATGTAATAGTTCATGTCCTTGACTGGCGATGATGACTACACCAATAAACATCAAAGTACCAAGCAGTAAAAAATATTTGGTTTCAAATCTTTTTCCAAGCCAAATGGTAATCAAAGAGGGTAAATACATCGCAGCCACATGTGACTGAATGACCCACTTGGTATTTTCCAGAGAATGGTGGTGCACTTCGTGCATGCTTAGCGGCGTGGCTGTCATCACAAAACTCATTAAACCAAAGCCTAAAGCAGCAGCTCCCAGTGCAACAATAAATACCGGTTGTTTGATAATAGTCCTTATGGGACGGCTTGGTGCATTTGACTTAAGTTCGACTATAGGTGGTGCCTGGAATTTCGCAATAACCAGGATGGCCAATATTGACAGTAAAATAATACCAATGAAAGTGCCCGTGTAGGGTGTTTCATCAGCCAACCATTGTTTGCTTACAAACGCCAATTCAGGTCCAATCAAGGCAGCAAATATACCAGTTAGCATTAATATGGAAACTGCTTTGGGTATGTCTTTGGTATCTGCCAGTGATTCTATGGCCGCAAAACGTAATTGCTGGGCAAAAGCGCCAGAAAAACCCATCACAAATGCAGAACCAACAAACAAGTAAAACTGGCTGTTTTTAACTGAGTATATTGCAAGAGAGCCGCCCACAATGCCTGAACAAAAACCCATCATGGTGGCTTTCCTACGTCCGTATTTTTTTGCTAACAAAGCGGCTGGAATGGTGGCTGTTGCGGTGCCGGCAATCATCAGGGACAACGGCAAGGTCACCAGTGAAGGATTGGGAGCCATATCTTTTGAAATAATGCCTCCAATAAAAACCATCATTGGTGCAGCAGCAGCCATTAGCGGCTGGGCTAAAAATAACAAAGTGATGTTGCTATGTAGATTTGCATAGCGATGAATTAACCAAGCTGTTACAACAAGAGTGAAAAAAATGGTGGGTAGTTGTAGAGTCATTGCAGCATTATAGTATTGTTAACTGATAAAACCAGCTGTCAAATTAAGCTAAAATAAGCAGTATTCTAAGCGATGTTTATTATGAACAAAGACAAAAAAGTTCAACAGATTATTTTTATTGAAGGTGCCTATAATGTCATCGTTTTGATGTTAAAGTTGGTTGTGGGTTTGGCAACCAATTCTTTGGCGATCATCGGTGATGCCATACATTCATTGACTGATGTGCTCAATAACATTGTGATTTGGATGGTGATGCGTGTAGCCGGAAAACCAGCAGATAAAGACCATCCCTACGGCCATCGAAAGTTTGAAACCATGGCAGTATTTGCCCTGGCATCCATTTTGGTGGTTTTGGCAGTGGAGTTGATTTTGCAAGCCTTCAGGTCTGAAACCAAAGAAATCGTCAGTGAGAGCTGGGGTTTGGCGTTAATGGCTTTGGTCTTGGTATTGAATTTTTCGGTATCCATGTGGGAACGGCATTGGGCCAAAAAATTACAGTCTGATATTTTGTATGCCGATGCACAGCATACTTTTGTCGATTCGCTGACAACCATTTTTGTGATCATCAGTTGGCAGCTTTCAGCAATGGGGTATCTGTGGTTGGATAAGCTATGTGCGATTGGGGTGGCGGGTTTGGTTTTGTATTTTGCTTTTGAACTGTATCAGAAAGCCGTACCAATTTTGGTTGATGGCTTCGCCATAGATCCGGAAAAATTGATCAAAACAGCGAGTCTGGCCGAAGGTGTTCGTGAAGTTCGGCAGGTTCGCTCTCGGTGGATTGGTGACATCAAGGCTGTTGATTTGATAATCGCTGTTGATGCTGATTTAAACATCAAAGAATCACATGACATTGCCCATGAGGTTGAAGACCTGTTGGTTGATAAATTTGCTGTGGCAGATGTTTCTATTCATGTAGAGCCCTATTTTCAAGAAAAACAATAAATTTTGACCCGTTTATGATGGTGTTTTCGGTGGTAATCATATCTTTAGACATTAAGGTTGAAAGCCATGAAGCATATAAGTCATTTCAAAGTAATATTCATCATTTTAGTCACTGGTATAGGATCAGTTCACAGCAAAACTAACTCACTCATTAACTTACCAGTAAATGTAAGACAGCAGATAGCGTCGACAACACAACAATACCATACTTATAAAAATCATCAGTTCCAAAAAGGTGGCAACGGTGTGGTGAGCATCGGTAATGATCCTAATTGCGATGTGGATATCAATATAAACAGCATTCAGCAAGTAATCAACAACGGTGCTACAGAGATCAGATTGGCTGATACCGGTAGTTATAACGAAGATATTTTTATCAGTAATCAAAGTATGATGATTCGAGGTGGTTTTCAGGATTGCCAGGATGCCAATAACAATATCCAACAAGGCAGTCAGACATTGATAACAGGTACCGGTACAGCATCGGTAATCAGTAT
This sequence comes from Lysobacterales bacterium, assembly GCA_020442635.1. Lineage (GTDB taxonomy): Bacteria > Pseudomonadota > Gammaproteobacteria > Xanthomonadales > Marinicellaceae > Marinicella. The sequence goes on along the minus strand of JAGRJR010000013.1, from coordinate 18,616 downwards.
CAGTGGTGCCGATGCCACCCATGAGGTGGTTTTGCAAAATCTGGATATTCGTAATGGTTCGGGCAGTGATTTTTTCTATGGAGGTGGGATATCAACCTTGGGTGCTACTGCCAATGTCACCATAGAAAGGGTGAATGTTTCAAACAATCAGGGCGACTCAGGTGGTGGAATTGCCATTAATGGTGGAGTAACCAGTTTGATGTTAATTGACACCATTATTCAGGATAATCAAGCATTGAATGGTGGTGGTATACATTGTGTAGGAGCCGATGCTTCATTGTCTATTTTCGATGACTCTGGAGTGATCAACAACACAGCAACCGGTGATGGGATTTCTGGAGAAGGAGGCGGTGGTTTATTTTTAAGTCAGGGTTGTCATGCCAGCATTTATTCAGGCTCCAAGGAGCAAAGCCACTTGTTAGGAGTCAATGGTAATGTGTCCGAAAGTGATGGTGGTGGAATTTTTATCAGTGATGGCGGCCAATTAAATCTGTTAGGACAGGGTTATTGCATCTTGGACACATGCGTAGGTGACAGTCAGGAACCAGTTAACATCACCAACAACCAAGCTCGTGACAACCATGTTTTTGATTTTTTTGGTAACGGTGGTGGTATTTACATGAGTGGATTAAACTCCTCAATTTATATGCAAGGTGTTTATATTGCCGGTAATTCCGCACAGCAAAAAGGGGCGGGTATCTATGAACAAAATGGTTTTTTAAACATTTCACGAAGTGAGCTTCCTTGCTGGGATGAAAAATGTAACCTCATTCAGGGCAATACAGCGAGTAACAATGAGGGTGATAACACTTATGGTGGCGGATTGTATTTGCTGGGTGGTCAGACAGCAATCAGCCGTGCTTACTTTGAGGATAACCGCGCTGATTTGGGTACGACTATGGCGTTAAGGAATGCCACATTGGGATTGGCCGGATCACTGATCAGTAACAATGGCCTTGCTGCTCAAAATGGCATTGCTGATCAGTTTGTTGTCAGTTTGGAAGATGAGTCAATTTTGACGTTGGAACACGTTACCCTGACCAATAATCAAGCAGTGGGTGGCGTATTTGGACGTTTGGATGATTCCTATCTTGAGCTGAATATTTATTCATCAATCATACATGATGAAAACTCTGGCAATTTTTGGAGTGGTTCAACTTCGTTCATTCTGGCGGATATTGATTGCGTCATCACGCATGATCTTACTTTTTTGAATGTTGTGTTGGGCACCCATTTGTTAAATGCTGATCCACAATTTAAAAACGCAGCCAATCGAGACTATCACCTTAATGCCTTGAGTTCACCTGCAGTGGATTTTTGTATCCAGCACAATGCACTTGGCAGTTTAATTGATATAGATGGTCAGCTTAGAGGGTGGGATGATGACAGTATCATCAATAATCAAAATGACCCCAACTTTGTATTTGATGCAGGTGCTGATGAAACCTATGATAATGACATCATTTTTGTGGATCAATTTGAGCAGTGATGTGATTGGGTTAACTGATTCAAATTTACTGATTCATTTAACCCATTTCATCAGAGGTAACAACTGTAAAACGAATAAAAACACCAAGCTGAACGAGGCCACTGATAACGCCAATAAAAAACGGCGCCTTTTTAAATCACGCAGGTAAGAAACCTTAAGCAATTCATAGGACAACTCTTGTTCAAGATCCATTGAAGCCAGATTGTTGACATATTCCGAGACATTTTCAGCCTGGTTCATATAAAACAGGCCTTTAACAATTTCCTTGTTTTTCAGTACATGGGGCGCAACCCGACGGGTAGGATACAAGACCGAGCCAAAATACACAGCAGGTACAATAATCAATACCCAAGTGGTGATGACGGCCAGTTGATTCCATTGCGTTGAAATACTTTGCCAAGTATTGAATTTAATCACCATGCCGATGGTAAAAATAAAGCCAATACCAACAATCTGTGCTTTGGTGTCGTAGGTTCTGATGTTGTCTTGAGCTTCTTTTAGGGCTGCGTACAAAAACTGGCTTTTTTGCTCAAGGTTCAATAATTTCATTTGGGTTGAATGGTTATGCTAAAAAACTGCGATTCTAACCAATCCAGTCTCACAAGGCTAAGAATTATTAGATTTATTGACTATATGAAACAGGACTGTAATCTGAATGAAATATTGTGAGATTGTTAGGGTTGAAATGATCAGTATTGACTTCGGCCAACCTGATTTCGGTTGCGTTAAGAGGTCGGCTGAAGCCAACTACCCTTATGTGTTTTTTGCCTGACTTTTGACTGCAATTTCGGCAATTCACCAGTTAGTTGAAGAGGGTTCTCAATTTATTATTGCTACACATTCACCAATTCTTTTGGCCTACCCTAGGGCTAAAATATATCAATTTGGCGATAGTGGTATTTACGAAACAACTTATGAAGATACTGAACACTATGAAATCACCAGAGATTTCCTAAATAGACACAAGCAAATGATGAAAATTTTAATCGAAGAATGATGTGTAACAATCAGCAGTAGTCTGCCAAACATGCCATTTGAAATTGCCGTGCGATCAGGCGGCAGCTTTTTCAACCATGGTGATGGGCGTTAATTTACTGATTAACGCCCTATTATTTCCTATTAAATTGACTACAGTTTTTGAAAAACCACAATAAATCGATCAGTTTTGCCGCGGATATCCGGGGCGAATACGGATTGGTTTTTGTCGTCTTCAAGGTTGGATAATACCGCTGATTCTGCGATCAGTTTGAAACCGATGGCTTCAATGCGCTTGATGGCGTAGTCTTTTTCAATGCGGTGTAAGGATTTGGTATCTTGTGCACCACGACCTTTATTGGCTTGATGGTCAACAATCAGAAAACGGGCACCTGGTTTCAGTCCTTGATGAATTTGTTGCATAAAATCCTGATGGTCTATTTGCGGCCAGTTATTTTCAGAATCATCATAAAACAAATCATGATAAGACATGATGATCATGGCGGCATCCAAAGAATTGGGTTGGATATCCAAGTCATCAACTTCCCGGTCATGTTGAATCAATTGTGGCATGTTGTTTTCAGCCATGCGCTGGGATAATGCATCCTTAACAAAGTTTCGATAAGCTTGGTTGTTGTGTAAATAAACCTTACCATCTTCTCCAACAATGCGTGCAATCAAGTCGGAATAATATCCACCTCCAGCAAATACGTCAAACACCACATCGCCAGGACCAATGTCCAGCATTGTTAATGTGACATCAGGTCGACTGCGTGCATCTCTGGTTTTATCAGCTTCAGTGCGGTCTTCAGCCGCCAGCGCTTTGGCTAACGGGGTAGCTGTTTCTGGTTGGTTGGATTTAGGTGTTTGTGAACAGGCAGCCATCATGATGACTGAAAAATATAACCCAATTTTATTCATTGAAACTCCGGTGCTTTGTATGTGATGAATAATTATAACAATTATTTCTTTTCTCAACTGTGTGTAAAGTCATTTAAAATCATCATGTTTACAAAATATATACAATGACATGAATTGGCTTGCGCATACTTTGCTTTCTAAAAAGAACATTGAATACCAATTGGGTAATGTGTTGGCTGATCCCATGAAAGGCAAAGTGTGGAAAGATGCTAACGATCATTTGAAACAAGGTATGAAGATGCACAAAGCCATTGATAAATTCACTGACCAGCATCAATTAATCAGTGCCAGTAAAAAACGTCTTGGAGAGGATGGACATTTAAAAGGTGTGGTTCTCGATTTACTGTATGACCACTTTTTATCTATCAATTGGAGTCAATTCTGTCGTTGGGAGTTAGATACCTATCTGGCATATTTTAACGGTGCAGCTAACCAGGCTGCATCGTTTTATCCGCCCAAACCACAACAAATTGTCAAGCGAATGGTTGAGTCGAATTTGTTGGGTCGCTATCGAACTTTTGTGGAGTTATTGACAGCACTTGAGCGCATAGACTTGCGATTGTCAGACAGGGCTAAGAAAAAAGAAACTGCCAGTCAATACATTGATGCCATTGAATCGCAGTACACAGCATTGGAAAATGATTTTATGGTTTTTTTTCCTGAATTGATTCAGGTGTTCAAAACCCACCCATTGGGAAGTGCCACCTACCATTATTTGTATTGAGACCTTTTCTCACTTGTCCAAAATTTCGCAAAGGTCTCATTGGTTTAAATTTCCTTTACCAATCTGAAACCTATGTGTGAATGAGTTTCACCATTGGCAATGCTTTCAGTTAATGTGTTGTTGGCGCCTTGTCCAGTCCGCCATGAACTGCCGGCAGCGCAACCATTATTGCCAGCACAATGGCTGACCCATTCGGCTACATTGCCATTAAAATCATAGAGGTTGGTGTTACCGGAAAACGATTTAACTGGAGCTGTGAACAGATAATTGTCCCGACAGTTTAAAGGTAGATTGGTGGCTTTATTTTCTTCGCTCACTTCAGTACCTGCCAGATTGGCTGCCTTACAGTCGTGAGTGGTGCTCACTTGCTTATTAAGGTATTGCCATTCTATCGCGGTGGGTAAACGGTATGTACTACCCGATTGTTGGCTCAGCCATTGCGCATAAGCTTGTGCATTACTATAAGAAATACAAACCACTGGATGGTTGTCAGCCTGATCAAAAGGCGGTTTCAACCAGGTTTTTTTGAAAAATACTTTTTTATCGTAGTGGTGGCATTTTTCATCGGTGAATTTGTCACCGGCAAAAGTTTTAAATTGAGCCACAGTTACCTCAGTTTGACTTATTTCAAAGTCTTTAAGACCTGATTGATTGTTAACAGGGATAAAAACAAATGAGTGGCTCTGATAAGTTGATACCACATTTCCTTTTTGGGGTATGTTGTTATATCTTTTTTGTAAATCAACCACGTTTTGACTGTTGTTTGAAAGCAGGCCAGCGATAGTTAACAGGTCATCGGCTTTCAAGTCAGGTCTTCGTTTAGCAACTGCGTTTTCAACCCATTGTTGTGTTTGATCGATGATTGGTTTGATATGGGTGGCAAATTGTTTGCGGTCAATTTTGTAGGTGTCGAAGTAATTGACCAGAGATTCAGTGTGTTTAACCGCGTCAGTGATATCAGTGCTATCAGCACCCTCAAGTTTACTGTTGATTAAATTGAAGTAGTAAACACCGACTTGCTTCATGCCTTGTTGTGCTTCAACATGATCCGGTTGAGCCAATAATATTTTCTGAAACTTATCGGCTGCATTTTCACCTTTGGGTTTAGTCAAGCGGTATTGTTGCAGCAATTGTTGGGCTTCATTTAAGGTCACTTCAATCGACATTTCATTGATTTGTTCATTGTCCAAATTACCAGTGATGTCTATCAGTTCCGTATTTTGCGAATCTTCATCTGGGGGCGTTTCCACCACCCCCACTGTGATTTCCAAGGGCTCAGATGGTGGCAGAGTGTTGTTTTCAACAACTTCTTTTTCAGGGCCTGTTTCCTCATTGCTAACCAACGGAATATTGTTGTGATTGTTGCCATCAGGAGCTCCTGTCATCAACCAAGTCAGCGCGACACCGAGAACGACCAACAAACCAGCAGCGACACCCCAATAAGGCATTTTTAAATATTTACGAAAATCGAGTGCCTGTTTAGTTGGTGATGGATGGGAAAGTTGCTCCTTATGGTATTTAATCGCCATCAAGGCTTCTTTAACCTGTTCAACCGACTGAAAACGGTCATCCGGATTTTTGGCAAGACACTTGTCAATCACTGGTTGCCAGATGGCCAGTGCTGATGGTAACTCAGGGATTGGTTTGTTGATGTGAGCCATCAGAATTTGGAAATCATTTTTCTCATTAAATACATGATCGCCAGTGATTTTTTCGTAAATAATACAACCCAAAGAGTAAATGTCGCTGCGGTGATCAATACTTCTGGATTGAATGTGTTCCGGGCTCATGTAATGTGCACTGCCAAGAATTTGGGTCTCCTTGGTTTTTCTTTCGGTATTTTTCGATATGGCAATACCAAAATCAGCAATTTTGATGCGACCAAATTGATCAAATAAGATATTGTCTGGTTTCAAATCCCGATGAATCACTCCATGTTTATGTGCATGTGATAATCCGTCACAAATCTGGCTTAATAACTCAATCAAATGATCTGAGTTGGTACAAATGATTTCGCCAAAATCACCATGAGTTAAATAGGGCATGGTGAAATAGGCCAAGCCAGAAGGCAGCTTCTTGGCTTCGTAAATGCTGATAATGTAAGGATGATCCAGCGAAGCCACTGTCTTGGCTTCATTTACAAATCGTTCGGCCAGGGTTTTGTCATCCATAACCAGTTTTTTCAAAATCTTGATCGCAACTTTACGTTGCAGTGAAATCTGTCGGGCAAGATAGACTGCCGACATGCCACCTTCGCCAATTTTATCAAGGATGGTGTGATCTGGTATGGTTAGATTAAGCTTTGGAACAGTTTTCAACATATATCAATGTTTTCAATTACTGGTTATCTTAATGGATCAGTAGTCGTTGCTAATATTTTTAGCAACAGTTTTTGGATGTTTTTGTGATGACGGTCAAAAGATTTGAAGCAAAGTCAGTTGTTTTTTTTTATCGTGCCAAATTTGGTCAATATTTTACTCGAATGAGCCAATGGATAGAGTGACTAATCGGTTACAATGAGCGCCGGTTTAATTTTGAATTTTCTATGTCCCTCATCAGTTTTGATAAAGTTTGTATTGATTTTGGCTCGCATCCGATATTGGATGAAGTTAACCTAACCATCAATAAAGGGCAAAAATTGGCGCTGATTGGTCGAAATGGTGAAGGTAAATCGACGTTGTTGAAAATTCTGGCGGATGAAATGCCCATTGATGACGGTCAGGTGGTTAAGCAGGATGGTATCAAAGTAGCCATGATGAAACAATCTGCAGCCAATGAATCCGAATCAACCGTACGTGCTTTTTTACTGCATGCTTTGGGTGAAGTGGGTTTTGCTCTTGAACAATATGAGCAAACCGCTGATCCTGAGAATATGGCTCAATTACAGCACACCATTGATGAACACAATGGCTGGAGTTTGTTACAACAAATCGAAATTGTCACCACCCAACTTAAGCTGAATCCTGATGACGTGATTAAATCACTGTCTGGTGGTGTTCGCCGGCGCATTAATTTGGCCGCTGCTTTGGTACAACAGCCAGATATTTTATTGCTTGATGAACCGACTAACCATTTGGATATTGACAGTATTTTGTGGCTTCAGGAAATGGTCAATAAACTGCATTGTGCTGTGGTTTTTGTTACCCATGATCGAACCTTTCTGCGTAGCATCGCCAATGGTATTCTGGAATTGGATCGGGGCAAAATTTATCAATATGACTGTGACTATCCCACATACTTAAAACGCAGGGAAGACCGACTGGCCGCTGAAGTTAAGGAATGGGAACGTATGGATAAAAAGCTGAGCCAGGAAGAAATCTGGGTCAGACAAGGCATAAAAGCCAGACGAACACGTTCTGAAAGCCGGGTTAAGGATTTGATGGCCTTGCGTGAGGAACGACAAAATCGCCGAACCCAAAGTGGTACCAGTAAAGCCAGTATTAACGTGGCCGAAGCCAGCGGTAAAAAAGTCATCGTCACCCATAACCTGGGTTTTAAGTACGCTGAGCAAACCATTGTTGAAGGGCTAACCACCAAAATCATGCGTGGTGATAAAGTCGGTATCATTGGCCCCAATGGCGTAGGCAAAACCACCTTGGTGCAATTGTTATTGGGCGAACTGGAGCCACAAACTGGCAGCGTTAAATTGGGTACTGGTTTAGAGATTGCTTATTTTGATCAACTCAAAGCCACCATCAATGAAGATGATACAGTACAAAACAACCTGCAATTGGGTACTGATTTTGTTACGGTTAATGGTAAACCACGCCATGTAATTTCCTATTTACAGGACTTTTTATTCAGTGCAGAAAAAATACGCGGGCCGGCCAGCGTGTTATCCGGTGGTGAACGTTCAAGGTTGTTATTGGCTAGGTTATTTGCCCGGCCAGCTAATGTTATAGTGATGGATGAACCGACCAATGATTTGGATATGGAAACCTTGGATTTATTACAGGATTTACTGTTTGAGTTTCAAGGTACGTTGATTCTGATCAGTCATGACCGGGATTTTATTGATAATGTCTGTACCCAAACACTGGTGTTTGAACTTCCGGTTGATGGCGTATATGAAGTCAATGAATACGTCGGTGGTTATGAGGATTATTTACGACAACGCAGAAAACCAGAACCCGTTAAAGCCGAAGAAAAACCAGCCAAGACCAATAACACCAAACCAAAGAAAGACAATAGCAATAAGCTGACCTTTAAAGACAAACACGAATTGGAACAATTGCCGGGTAAGATTGATCAATTGGAAACTGAAATAGCAGAACTGTCTGAACAAGTCTGTGATCCGGATTTTTACAGTCAGGATGCAGAAACCATAAAAAGAGTTACCACCGAACTGGCGGAAAAAGAACAGCAGTTACAAGTCGCTTTCGAGCGCTGGGATGAGTTGGAATCTAAAGGCTGAAAAATGGTTTTCCACGCTGGAGCATGGGAACCACTATGTATAATTACTTACGCTTCTTTCTGATATAGAGCGTTTTCAGGGCTTTTGCCACCAGTTCATCTTGTTCATTGAGGATTTCAACGGGATATTCAGGCAAGTATTTTTCGCCAGCAGCAGTATTATCTAAGATGTCATTGAGCATTTGATCGGTGATTTTCATGGTCGCGGTTAGTTTGCCCTCACCGGGTTTGATAAAATCGATATGAGCAGCTTTATCCCAAACGATATATTCTTTGCCCAATATTTTCATCAGCATCAGCATATAGTGTGGATCAATCATCGAATACAGCGACCCGCCAAAATGAGTGCCAACTGCATTGCGGTTGTACCAGCGCATGTGCATGGCAACCCGCACTTCACGCCAATCTTCAGCAATATGCTCAATTTTGACACCTGCACCGAGATAGGGGCCATACCAATTCATGACTCGTTTCAGTTTTTCGGGCGACTGACTGCGATTGAATTTTTCTTTGATGCCCATGATGAGTTATTCTAAAATTTTATTGAACTTGGTCAACAGATGCTGGAGGTCTGCACGTTCTTGTTCACTCAGCTTTTTCAGCAGTTCTTCTTCATAGCGCAATGCGTCAGGTATGACGGCTCGCATTAAATATCGACCCCGTTCGTTTAATTCATAGTTTTTAGCGCGTGCATCCAAGGGGTGGGTGGTTTCATTGAGGTATTTCTTTTGCACCAATGACTTCAAGGTTCGACTGATACGGACTTTATCCATTTGTGATAATTGGGCAATTCTCTTCGCTGTGATGTCAGGATTTTTATACAGAATCACCAGCACCCGCCATTGGGAAATGTTGATACCAAATTGATCCTGATAGTGCTCAGCAATACCCTTGGATATTTTTAAACTCAGTACAGATAACTGGTAAGGTAAGAAGTCATTCAATTCCATGCCAATATTTTAACGGACATTTAGTTTCATTTGAAACAAAAAATAGTTTCATATGAAACTAAATCGATATAAAATAGCTGTTTTATCAACTTCGGAATCATGTCATGACAGTGAATATCAACGGTTTTGGCTTTATTGAATATGCAGCCAAAGATGCAGCACCCTTGCACAAATTATTCAGGCAGATGGGGTTCACCGCTATTAAAAAGCACAAACAAAAGCCCATTACTTTATATCGCCAAGGACAGACTGATTTTTACATCAATGAGTGTGAAACTGGATTTAGCGCTGACTTCAGTGCAGCACATGGTCCTTGTGCTTGTGGTTTCTCCATCGTGTTTGATAACAAGGAAGCTGCACTAGAGCACAGTTTAAAAGGAGGCTCTGAGTCCTTGGAAGTAGAAAATGGTTTAGACTTTCCAGCCATCAAAGGCATTGGTGATGCGGCATTATATGTTTTGGATAAGGCCAGTTATGAAGCCATGTTGCAACGTGATTTTGATGACATTACTGGGATGAATCAGTATCCAACCGGATTTGGTCTGACCTTTATCGATCATTTGACTCACAATGTCTATTACGGCAATATGGAAAAGTGGGGCAAGTATTACGAAGATTTGTTTGGTTTCAGACAAATCAGGTATTTTGACATCAAAGGCCAAAAAACCGGTTTGGTTTCAAAAGCCATGACCAGCCCGGATGGCTCGGTCAAAATTCCCTTGAATGAATCCAGTGATCCGAAGTCTCAGATCAATGAGTATCTCGATGAATATAAAGGTGAAGGCATTCAACACATCGCGCTTTATACTGAAAATATTTATGAATCAGTTGAGTCCATGCGGGCGGCTGGGGTTGAGTTCTTGAAAACACCTGAAACCTACTACAGCATTATTGACCGTCGTGTGCCTGAGCATGATGAAGATGTTGAAAGGATGCAAAAAAATCACATTTTGATTGATGCTGATGAAGAAACAAAAAAACGTCAACTGTTACAAATTTTTACCAACACCAATATCGGCCCGATTTTCTTTGAAATCATTCAGCGCAAGGGTAATGATGGCTTTGGAGAGGGTAATTTTCAGGCTTTGTTCGATTCTATTGAATTGGAACAACAGCGCCGTGGTTATCTGTAAGGCCGAGAAATAAACGGAGCATCAATATGAATGGCAAATGGTTTAATTTCTATAAAAAACAAGGCAAAGTCGCTAAACAGGCGCATCTGGGATTGCCCCAAGGAAGTTACGAAAGGGAAATGGGTAAAGAGGGTTTTTTTGGCCCAGTGACGCATTTTTATCATCAGAATAAACACACCGGCTGGGTGGATTTTGAAGGTGATATCAGACCGCGTGCTTTTGACACCAATCGTTTTGACAGCTTTCAGCGTACACCTTGGGATGCGCATGTTTTGATGCAGAACAACAGTGTCAAAATTCGCATGTTAAAACTGGATAACAGTATGGGCAATTTGGTGCGTAATGCCGATGGTGATGACTTACTGTTTTTCCACAAAGGCACGGCTGATTTGTTCTGTGATTTTGGCCATCTGGTGATCAGGGAAGGCGATTATTTGTTGTTACCCAAAGGTACGATGTGGCGTCTGGAGACCAACAATCCTTGTGAAATTTTGATGGTTGAATCCACCAATGGTCATTATCAACTGCCTGATAAGGGTTTATTGGGGCCCAATGCCATTGTGGATGCTGCGGTTTACCGCACGCCAGAAATCAATGAGGCGTTTAAGGCACAATACAGTGAACAGGAAACGCTTGTACAGGTAAAACGTTTGCAAAAACTGTCCATCATTAAATACCCATTCAATCCTTTAGACGCCATCGGTTGGCAAGGTGATTTGATGCCTGTGGCTTTGAATTGGCGAGATATTTCGCCTTTGATGAGTCATCGTTTTCATGTGCCGCCATCAGCACATACCACTTTTTTAGGTAATCGCTTTGTGATATGTACCTTTGTGCCGAGGTTGTTTGAAACTGATCCTGAAGCCTTGAAAGTGCCGTTTTATCATAACAATGATGATTATGATGAAGTGTTGTTTTACCATGCAGGAAACTTCTTCTCGCGTGATAACATCCACCCAGGAATGATGACCTTGCACCCAACTGGATTTACCCACGGACCACATCCCAAAGCCATGAATAATGCCTTTGAACAAAAAAATGCCATGACGGAAGAAGTGGCGGTGATGATTGATACCCGTGATCCATTGGAAGTCTGTGATGCAGCAGAAATGGTCGAATGGCAAGATTATGTGAATTCGTGGAAGGAAAAATAACACACTCCTCAATTAGATTCAGTATTTATGAAGTGATAATATGCAAAACTTAATAGTAAAGTTATTTTGAAAAGGAACACTGTATGAGGAAATTAACGAATATAGGTTTAATCTTTTTGTTATTCAGTTGTGAGATTTACGCTCAGAATTTTTACCCAGATTTAAGTGTCCCTACATCAAGATTTGGTGAGTCTGTAACTATAAACAATAATTGGATGGCTGTTGGCGCGCCAATGGATGATGAGAATGGAGTTGAATCAGGTGCTGTTTACCTATATAAAAAAGTAAATGATGAATGGATTCATTTTACTAAGGTTCTTGGTGAAGAAAACTCCATGTCCCAATTCGGTGGTATGGTTGTCTTAAATGGTGATTTACTTTACATAAGTGCAGTTAACAAAAACGCCAACAACTTAATTGTTGGTGCAGTATATGTATATAAATTCAACGGTACAACATGGGTTTTTGAAAAAGAAATTCAACCTGAAAATTTAAGTGATGGTGCAAAATTTGGTCAATTCATTTCAATAAGTAATGGAACAGTCATGATTAGTGCTCCTGAACAAGTTGTTCAAATGAGTGTTTCAGGAGTTGTTTATGCATTTGACGAAACGAATAACTGGCAAGAAGAATTTCAATTAAGTTCAAACACGCCGTTAGATGTTGAACAGTTCGGCAAGTTTATTCATGTAGATGACACTTGGTTGACAATAAGCGCATTCCGAGATTTGGCTGGTTATAAAGTAGGCCAAGTAAATATTTATCGAAATGACTCATTGGGTTGGAATTTAATTCAACAAGAAGAAGGCAATTTATTTGACAAAAAATATTTGGGGCGTTCAGTTGACGTTTTAGGTGACTTAATGGTCATTGGTGCAACATATTCAATAACGCCAAATGATGAAATAGATTCAGGAGAAGTTTCGATTTATAGATATGACTCAAATGTAAATCTTTGGAATTTGGATAATGTAATACACTCTCCAATAGAGTTAGGATATTTTGGTTGGACTACGAAACTGATCGCTAACAAATTATATATTGGAAGTAGATTTGACTTAGCATCATTTGGTTACCCTAGAGGTAATTTATATATCTATTTTGATGAGGGGAATGGATATGAGTTCCAATACAGAATTTTTGATCCTTATAATCATGAAAATCAAGATTTTACCCAATCTGTTTCATTTATAGACGATTTCATTCTAATAGGTGCTCCTGGAACAGAAATAGGTGAAATTCAATATGGCATGGTATCTTTACATCAACAAAAATATAAGTTGATAATAAATGTTACGGGATTGAACAACCCATCAGAAGATCTTTTGGTTAAGGAAACGTTACAAAATAATGGGGCTTACATACCTTTTGATATGACTTTTTCGTTTGGATATCTACATACTTTTCAGGATTCTTTCCAGCTTGCAATCATGGAGTTACCAAAAGATCCAAATCATGAATGTACAATTGATAATGAATATGGTTCATTTTGGGATCCTGTAAATATATTGGTGAATATCGAATGTACAGATGTTGATACAATTTTCAGCAATACCTTTTGAAGAAAGAGAATAATAAAATAATGAAACTAACAACCATAAACAACCAAACCCGTGACGGCCAGTTGGTCGTTGTTAACCGTGAAGGTACGCGTGCTGTAGCCGTTCCACATGTCGCCATGACCATGCAACAGGCATTGGATAATTGGGAGCAAGTGGCACCACAATTGAACACCATTTACCAACATTTGAATGAAGAGGGCATCAACGATGCTTTTGATCTGGATTTGGATCAGGTGATGGCACCGTTGCCACGTGCATATCAATTTTTGGATGGCAGTGCTTATTTGGCTCATGTGGAGCGCGTAAGACGTGCTCGAGGTGCAGACATGCCACCAAGTTTTCTGGAAGATCCTTTGATGTACCAGGCGGTCAGTGATGGTTTTTTGGCACATAATCAGGACATTGATGTGGTCAGTGAAGAATATGGTATCGATTTTGAAGCTGAAGCTGCGGTCATCACTTCAGATGTGCCGATGCACGTTTCACCTGAAGAAGCCGGTCAGTACATTCAGTTGGTGTGTATTTTGAACGACGTGTCTTTGCGTAATTTGATTCCGGCAGAGCTGGCCAAAGGATTTGGTTTTATGCAATCCAAACCACGTACCGCTTTGTCACCATTTTTCGTGACACCAGATGAGTTGGGTGATGCCTGGCGTGATAATAAAATTCACTTGCCCATGAGAACCTGGTTGAATGGTGAATGGTTTGGTGAGCCTAATTGTGGTGTTGATATGCAATTTGATTTTGCTCAGTTGATTGCTCACGCTGCCAAAACCAGGCCTTTATCAGCTGGTGCCATCATTGGTTCAGGAACCATTGCCAACCACGACATGAGCAAAGGCTCAACCTGTCTGGCAGAAAAGCGTGTGTTGGAAGTGATTGCTGATGGTAAACCTTCAACACCATTCATGAGTTTTGGCGATGATGTGAAAATAGAAATCACCGATGAAGATGGTCACAATATTTTTGGTACCATTCATCAGAAAATCGTTAAGTATTGATAAACATATTACAATGAAAACTGAGCCCGTTCATTCGGGCTTTTTTTTGCCTTTAATTTGCCAAGGCTCAATGGCATAATGAATGGTTTTATAAATTGCTTACCTATGACCGAAACCTTTTCCAGCCAATCAACTGAATCTTTTCGTGAATTATTAACCCTGGGGCGTTGTAATATACTGGTAAGTACCTATCAAGCAGGCCAATTGGTTGTGGTGAGGCCACAAGGACAAGGTGTGAATACTCATTTTATGGCTTTTGATCGACCTATGGGTATGGCAACGCGCAGCAATGAATTGGTGGTTGGTGGTTCGGCTTCAATCACCACGTTCAGAAATTTGGCTGCGGTGGGTCTAAAAGTCGGACAAGGTGACCAAGTAGACGCTTGTTACTTACCCAGAAAAATACACATAACGGGTGCCATTGATATTCATGAAATGGGTTATGATAAATTTGATAAATTGTGGTTCATTAACACCAAGATGTCTTGTCTGGCTACTTTGGATAATGACCACAGTTTCAAGCCAGAATGGCGACCGCCTTTTATCACTGCATATGACTTAACCGATCGTTGTCACCTCAATGGTCTGGGTTTTCGTGATGGCATTCCACGGTATGTCAGTATGCTGGGCGCTTCAGATGAGCCAGGTGGTTGGCGCAAGAACAAAATATCTGGAGGCCAAATTATGGACATCACCACCAATGAAGTCATGGTGGATGGCTTATGCATGCCACATTCTCCCAGATGGTACAACAATGCCTTGTGGTTCTTGTCATCGGGCTCGGGCCAATTGATGCGTATGGAGCCAGGTAAGGCCCCAGAGGTGGTGGCTGAATTGCCGGGTTTTGCCCGGGGTATGGACTTTATCGATCGTTATGCCATCATTGGTTTGTCGCAAATCAGGGAAAGTTCAACATTTGCAGGTTTACCTTTGACTAAAAGGGTAGAGGAGCGTCAAAGCGGGGTGTGGGTAGTCGATACCACCAATGGCCAAATCGTAGCGTTTTTAGTCTTTACCGGTAATGTTCAGGAAGTATTCGAAGTTAAGGTCTTACCCCATCAGTTCACCGCTATTCTGGATACACAAAGTCCATTTTTGCCCAATTCTTACGAGTTGTCAGATGAAGTCCTTAAGAATCTGGCACCAGCTGATCCGGTACAAGCGCCATTGGAGGCTGCTAGTAGAGCGCACGTCAATGGTGAGTTAGATGAAGCCATTAAATTGTATCAAGACATTCTTCAACATTTTCCAGACCATCAGGTGGTTAATCATCAATATGGTGTTTGTCTGCTGGATGCGAAACGTTGGGATGACGCCATTGAACAACTACAAAAAGTTTTGTCTAAACATGCGGATAATGCCGATGCCATGAATTCACTGGGGCATGCCTATGTGGAAAAACTTGATCATGAGAAGGCTATGCAATGGTTTAATCAAGCAATAGCTACCGACCAACAACATGCCCTGGCTCACTTCAACCGAGGGAAGCTTTTACTGCAACAAGGTCAATATCAGGAAGGCTGGGAAGAGTACGACTGGCGCTGGCAAACACCACAATTTGTGGCATTCCAATGTGACAAACCACAATGGCAAGGAGAAGACATTTCTGATAAAACCATATTGGTTCACTCAGAACAAGGCAATGGTGATCACATCATGTTTTGGCGCTTTTTACCTTTGTTGGCAGAAAAGTGTAAAGAAGTCATCTATTTTGGCCCTGAGAATTTGGCCGCGCTGGCTGCAGAAATACCGGGTGTGAGCCAGAGTCGGATTCCAGGGGCGTTAAGCAAGGATTTGTTTGATGTGTATATTCCATTGTTGAGTATCCCGAGATATTTGGGTGTCAATCTGGAAAACCTTCTGGCACCACAAAGATATGTGAATGTGCCTGCTCAAGTGGTCGTCAGTGAACTTAAAGGCAACCGCAAAATTGGTTTGTCTTGGAGCGGTGCTCCTGCCCATATCAATAATAAAAACCGCTCAATTGAATTGGTTGAACTATTGAAAGTAACGGAAGGCATTGATGCACAATTTTACTCCTTGCAAATGCCCATCACTCAGGAAGAGAGGGATTTGTTGAAGAAGCATAATGTCATTGATTTAGAGCCTGAACTGCCAGGATATGCCAGAACAGCTGCCTTGGTGGATCAAATGGATTTGGTGATTTCAGTGGATACGGCCATTGCACATCTCGCTGCTGCTTTGGGTAAGGAAACCCGGATTTTGCTTTGTCAAAACCCTGATTGGCGCTGGGGTTTAGAGGGTGAGCGCAGTCGTTGGTATCCAACAGCTAAACTGTTAAGAAAAAAACAACCCAATAATTGGCAGTCAGAATTGGTCATAATAAAAAAAGCATTGGCTTAAATGCGCAAGTTTTATGACATTTAATTGTGCACAAATTTAGCTTGTGTTACTGTACATAAGTATTTTAGATAACAAAGAGGTGAAAATGAGGAAGAAAATTCTAAATATGAAAAAAACAGCCTTGGTTTCGGCGTTGTTGCTTGAGCTTACAGCTGGGGCACATGCTGCTACCATTAATGTTGATGGTACTACATGTACTTTAAACGATGCAATTACGGCGGCTGATACTGACACGGCGACGGGAGGTTGTTCCGCTGGTTCAGGCGCGGACGTGCTTGAATTACCAATTGATGGGAATCTGATTTTAGCAGCCCCTACTGGTACCATTAATACAGAAGTTACGATTAATGGTAATGGTTCTGTGATTGACGGAAATGATACTGGTCGTATTTTTACTGTACAAGCCGGGGGTAATTTAACAATCAATGATTCTATTGTAACTAATGGTGTTTCAAGTACTGTAGATAGAAACTTTGCAGGCGGTGTGAGGTCCTATGATGGACAATTACATATCAACCGATCCACATTCAGTGAACATCTGGGAGGAGCCATAAATTTCACCAGATCAACTGGCAGCATCACAGATTCTGTGATTGAAAATAATGATTCATATGGAGCTGCTGCTGCCTACTATAACGGAGGTTTAACTGTATCTTCAAGTACTGTAACTGTTTCTAATTCAACCATAAGTGGTAATAACACCATGTCAGGTACAGCTGGTGGTGGTGGCATATATGTAGGAAATTATGACAGTGCTGTCAGTCTGAACATGACCAATTCTACCATCAGTGGAAACACTTCTGTCAATCGTGGTGGTGGTATCTCACACACGGACTATGGAAATGGCTCAACGATCAGCTTAACCAATGTGACAATCATTGATAATACCTCGAACGTTGCAGGCGGTGGTATCGCAAATGATGCATCCACAATAACCATTTCCCAGAGCATAGTTTCGGGTAACACGGGCACTGCAGGTTCTGAAGTCTATTCTTCAGGGGGAACAGTCACTGTTGATGATTTTAACCTATTTGGATTTAATAATAATGCAGGTGTTGTTGGTGTCACAATAGGAGCCTCAGATATCGTGCCAACGGAAGCAAATGTTACGGGTATTGTGGATACGACATTGTCAGATAATGGTGGAGCTACACCAACCCATGCTCTGGTAACTGGTAGCCCTGCAATAGATGCGGTACCAGCAGCCAGTTGCGCTTCAGTGACAGACCAGACGGCTAAGAATCGGCCAATTGATGGTAATGTCGATGGTACTGCTGATTGTGATATAGGTGCTTTTGAAAATCCAAATCCAGATATTATCTTTGAGGATGGGTTTGAATAGTTATAACGCCAAATTCATATTCCAAAGCCCGCAATCATGCGGGCTTTTTTAATAATTTTGGACAGTCACTATTTGTCAATCACAGTCATACAGCTTATTGACGGGTTAAAGCATGTAATGAAGGAGGATGTAGTGGTTTTTCTAATCAGGTGACAGGAGTGTATATCAATGGGTGCCAATAATACTTTTTTATCAAGAAGCAATTTAGTCGTATTTTTGTTGCTGTTTTTACCGCAGTTAAATGCACAAATGGGGCCGCCTGTACCTTGCCCTGACTGTGAGCAGGCAGTAACGCATCCTTTACCCTATGAGGGCTCATGGTTTAACCCTGAACAATCCGGCTCAGGGTTCTTGTTTGATATCCAAAATAATATTTTGCTGGGTTATTATTTTGGGTATGATGAAGATGGCGATACTGTTTGGTCTTTGTTTTCTGGTGAATTGCAGGATGCAACAGGTGAAGGAGCCATGTGGAAAGTTCAGGCTCAATTACAAAAATTCAAAGATGGAGCCTGTTTGAATTGTAATTACACTGAGCCGGTTCAGCAGGATTCCCTCGGTGAAATAGTGGTGACATTCAACCGGTTA
>JAGRJR010000139.1 GCA_020442635.1 Lysobacterales bacterium | reverse complement strand
GGCGCGGAACCCGAGCTACAACTGAACCCATCATCATTCTCAACCCCTGCTCCGCCAAAAGAGCCATCTGAGCCGTTTGACCCCATTGAACCTGGGACACCATCTGCTCCATCACCACCACTGGCTGCAATTAAAAAGACCCTTTGTAAGCTGATATCAGAGTCCTGAACGGTCAACGCATAATTAGTTTCACTGGCTGGTGTTCCCCCTCCACCGAATCTAATATGCTGAAAGGTCTGACCATTGACGCCAGCGGTTATTTTGGCCCCATGATATGGCGTGCTTAACTGCGTCTGAAAATTAATTGGATCTATAAAACGACTTTCAAAATCATTGATGTATTTACCTGCCAAATTTACGCCAGGCAACAAATTGGCATCATTCACCGTTCCAAATGGATATACGCCACTTTCAATTAAAACCCAAGCTCTGTTGTTATTCAACGCAAGTTGCTGAGCAGCATAAGCGTCTCCTGTGGGATCAGCAGCAGTCAAACCCGAACCGCTGGCACCTGACACCACAAAGATACTGTTATTGCGGTCGCCATCAATGCCATCACAATTGCTGTCGATATAAGCCAAGTCAGGATTATCTATGTTACCAGGGTAAATATTCGAATCGTTGTCATTGCAATCAGTATTGTCTTCGACATATCCAGCCTTTAATTGACAAGCCAATAATGAATCAAATGCATTGCCATGGTTATCATTGTCCCAATCTCTGAATTGCAAAATGGGAGCCCCACAAAATTCAAAGTCACTTTGAAAAATCGGATTTTCATAAAGCTGACCTGCATTTCCTGCAGCATTGGTTGGAGTGTTAACCCCTATCCCCATATCAAAATAAAGGGCGTAAAAATCATCATCTGGAATATCCAACGGGTCAAATATGTAGTTATCATTGTCCAAAGTGATTTGCAAAGTCATTGAGGCAGGATCAAATAACTGACCTTGAACAATCAAATTGGGCGGCACACTTCCTGGCGACTGAGCAAATCCCTGATTGGCGATCAGGTAATGGAAAGCGCCATTAAAACTTTCTGTAACACGGAACGAGTGAGTATCAAAATCAGTGGTAATGTGAATCCAAGAACCACTGATGTTTTGATTGGAGGAGGCATCGGCGACCAGCTCTATGTATTGAACCGAAGCAGTTTGATTTGTATAAACTTCATTGACTTGCCAGCCACTCCATCCGGAACCAGCTGAAACCATTCCAGTCCAAAACAAACATAACAATAACAATATTTTTTTCATACTCACCCCCTTGAATAATCACTATTAGCTCAGTTGCAAAGCATAAAATCAAAGAGACCTTTACTTGACTCTGGGCAACTGAGAAAAAGAATTAAAAAAGTACCAATCAAGGCGGAAAATGCAGTTAATACGCCATTATCGACAAGTTTTTCAACGCAGAGTGTTACTTTTTTAAACTTTTTATCTTTGATCACGAGTCAAACAAAGGTCTTTCAAATATTCAGCATACCGTAAACATTGGCTTTACGCAATTTGAAATGCAGTTTATCCGGGTAGCATCACCCCATGATCCGTGTGAAAGTTTCAGGAGTATCGGCTTGCCAATGATGGTCTAAAAAGGCCAAGAATTCTGAATGTAGATACAACTTTCTTTCCAAATCAGGTCGAGCTTCTCCATAAAGAAAATCACCCAAAACAGGCATGTCAATAAATTGTGCATGCACCCGAATTTGATGTGTTCGGCCTGATTGAATTTCACAGGAGACCAAGGTGTATTTGTTATTATGTTTAATCGGCGAAAAAGTTGTTTGAGCGGGTTTTCCCAGTTCACTGACCACGACAGTACGGATGTTATTGGCCCGATTATCAGTATTCAGCGCCTGATCAACCACCAAACTCTGCTCCAAAACACCATCCAATACAGCCAAGTACCTTTTAGTAATCTGTTTCGATTTCATGGCTTGTTGAAATTTCAACAAAGCCTGCCTGTTTTTGGCCAGTAATACACAACCACTGGTGTCTTTATCCAACCTGTGTGCCAACTGCACTGATTCATACCCGAATTTAGAACTAACCACTTCAATCAAACCAAATTCATGGCCTGTACCTGTGTGACTAGGCAAGCCGGCAGGCTTGTCTATAACCAGATAGTCTTCATCTTCAAAAATAACATTTTGCCAAAGGGAAGCTATTTGCTCCGAACTGGCCGTAATGACCTCAGATTCAACAAAAAAAACACTCGGCGGTATTCTCACCAAATCACCATGATTTAGCTTATACAAAGGTTTAACCCGCTTACCATTCACTCTGATTTGTCCTTTACGCATCAATTTATACCATTGATTGCGATCCAGATGCTTACGCTGCTTGAATAAAAAATTATCCAACCGCTGCCCTACATCATTGGCCGTAACAGTAAAAATGGGTTTTTTATTCATATTAGACTGTTTTTAAAGATATTTATACGAATCCACGAAAATAGTGTTAAAATCTTGCGCGGCTTTCAAAAAAGCCTTTTGCAAAGCAAAATAAAGGTTCTGATAGTATAGAACCAGTGATTATACGATTAATAAATGTTTAGTTCCAAGGACAGAAAAATGACTGGAACAAAGAATCATAGGATTGATGATAAACACCACTGAATGGAACGAAACCAATTCAGTCAAAAATAACATGAAAACAGGTGAATAAAACATGATTTCACCTATCGATAAGCGATACATCACCGCGAGTAGTTTTAAGTAAAGAAGGTTGATAGGCAAAACACACGCCAGTACCGGATAACTGCGATATCGACAACAATTGTTCACCGCACTTTTGATCTGTGAACATACATGGTTATGCGCTTTTGGCACCACTGAAAAGGTTCATCGTTCCTTAGAAAACAAAGGAAACAAGATGAAAAGAATGTTAATCAACGCAACGCATACGGATGAGATTCGTGTGGCGATTGCCGATGGACAAAAACTCTACGATTTAGATATCGACTCAGCGGGACATTACCGCAAAAAAGGCAACATATACAAAGCCAAAATAACCCGAGTAGAACCCTCCTTAGAAGCCTGTTTTGTGAATTACGGTTCAGAAAGGCATGGTTTTTTGCCTTACAAAGAAGTCAGCCCTGCCTATTGCAGAACCACCAAAGGGAAAGGTCGACCAACCATAAGTGAAGCTTTGAAAGAAGGCGATGAAATCATCGTTCAGGTCAATAAGGAAGAACGGGGCAATAAAGGTGCTGCGCTCACAACTTACATTTCGCTGGCAGGACGTTATCTGGTTTATATGCCAGGTAACCAACGAGCAGGTGGCATTTCAAGACAAATCCGTGGTGACAAACGCGCTCATTTACAAGACATCATGCGTCGACTGGAAATTCCGGGGAATGATGGTGTCATCATACGTACGGCAGGTTTGGGAAGAACTTTTGAGGAATTACATTGGGACTTTAATTACCTACAACAGGTCTGGGAAGCCATACAGAAAGCCGCCGAGCAGAAAAAAGGACCATTTTTCATTTATCAGGAAAGCGATTTATTCATCAGAGCACTCCGCGATTACTTACAACCAGACATTGGCGAGATTCTGATTGATGACAGAGAATCTTACGAAAAAGCCAGAGAGTTTATGCAACAGGTCATGCCGCATAACCTGAAAAAACTGTCTTACTACAATGACACCACACCATTGTTTTCAAGGTATCAAATTGAACGTCAAATTCAGTCTGCATTTGAACGTGAGGTTAAATTGCCATCAGGTGGAGCACTGGTGATTGATCAAACCGAGGCATTATTATCTATCGACATCAACTCAGCCAAAGCCACTAAAGGCGTAGATGTAGAAACCACAGCCCTTAACACCAATCTGGAAGCCGCCGATGAAATTGCCAGACAGTTAAAAATCCGCGACTTGGGCGGTTTGGTGGTGATTGATTTCATTGACATGCGTAACCACAAAAATCAACGAGAGGTTGAAAATCGCATGCGTGATGCAGCAGAATCAGATCGAGCCCGTGTACAAATTGGTAAAATTTCAAAATTTGGCCTGTTAGAAATGTCAAGACAGCGATTACGCTCCTCCATATCAGACTCTAGCCAGATTACCTGTCCAACCTGTGGTGGTCATGGCTACATTCGCTCTATGGAATCACTGGTGATTTCAATTATCCGGTTAACAGAAGAAGAGATGATTAAACCCAAAACTGGTAGGGTCATCATTCAAGCACCGGTAGATATCACCAATAAGATTCTCAACGAAAAGCGTACAGAATTATCAGAACTTGAAACTCGCCACAACGTGCAAGTCTCAGTGATTTCTAATGACAATTTATCTTTCCCTGATTTCCACGTACAAAGGTTGAACACCAATGAGTCTCACATCAGCATTGACTCCATCAAGTTGGTTAAACCGGAAGACTGTCATAAACCTGTTTCATTAGACCCACCGGCACCAACCAAAGAACAACCAGCACTTAGCATGGTTAAACCGGCCACACAAGCACCCAAAAGATCGCTTGCTTTGGCCATTACTTCCTGGTTTAAGGGCTTATTTTCCAATAAAGGAGATAGCAAGAAAAAGAAAGCGACCAATAAAAAGCCTTATCACAAAAACAGCCAACGTAATCAGGGCAAACATAAACCCGATAACAGAAAGCACCCACACACGCGTACAGCTGCCAATAAAAACAACCAACAAACAAAGGCGCAACCGCAAAAAAGCCAAAAAACCAAAAAGCAACAGCAAAACCCGCAGCAAAATCAACAAACCAGTGGACAAAAATCCAGTCCAAACAAACCCAGCAAAGCCAATAATGCTCAAGCTAATCAGACTAATCAGCAACCCAAACAAACACCGGTCAATTCCAAACCCAAAGGTGGAAAATCCATCTATGGGAATAAAAATAAAAAGAAACCACAGGAAAACAAGCCTGATACTGTCAATCAGGACCCTGATAATAAATCAGTAAACAATAAAATGACTCGTCCGTTGGGCAGTGTGGCCGACTTAGCCGCTAAAAAGGAACCCGTAGTACCCTCTGGCGCGATGAAGAAAAGACCCATCGATGACATAGATGTCAAAGAACAAAATGGCACCACTTCACCAATGGCAACAAATAAGCCTGAAGCCAAAAAGCCTGAAGCCAAAAAGCCTGAAGCTAAAAAGCCTGAAG
>JAGRJR010000138.1 GCA_020442635.1 Lysobacterales bacterium | reverse complement strand
GACTCCGCGTGCCGGCACCATCTACTTGTTTCAACTCGTTTCAATCTGTTCTAATTTTCAATCAAAACCCTTATATTACAAGGCTTTCAGCGGTTTGTCTGTTCAGTTTGTTTCAATTTGTCTCATTGCATTTCACTTTGATTGTTGGTAACATTGTTGGTAACAATATAGGTTACCACTAATGACAGCTTCAAATAAACTCAATATTAGCTCTATAAAAGCCGCTAAACCTGAAAAAAAGCCATACAGATTGAGTGATGGCAAGGGACTTTTTTTACTTGTAAACCCCAATGGCTCAAAATGGTGGCGGTTTCATTATCGCTTTGATGGCAAACAAAAGACTCTTTCTATGGGTGTTTTTCCTGAAATTGGTTTAGCCAACGCCCGAGAGAAAGTTGAAGAAGCCAGAAAACTGCTTGCCAATGGTGTTAATCCATCCACAGAAAGAAAAGAAAAAATCAACCTGTCAAAGAATAACTTCAAAGCAGTTGCTTTAAACTGGATAGATTTAAAATCTGTTAAGTGGACAGAAAGCCATACCAAAGAAGTTACCCGAACACTGGAACTCAATATTTTCCCTTATATTGGCAATGAGCCGATTCATACCATATCGACTCAGAAAATCATATCTGTGCTTAAACAGGTTGAAAGTCGTGGCTCATTAGAAATGCTGAAAAAGCTGAGACAACGCTGTAATGGTATTTTCGTATATGCCAAAGTGTTAGGAATTATTGAAAGCAACCCTGTAGAGGGAATTGAAATGGTATTAAAAAGCCATGTCAGGAAGAACTTTAACAACATAAAGCTACAAGAATTACCCGAACTCATTCAGGCAATGAAAACAATTGCTATGGACTTACCAACAAAAGTGGGTTTATGGACGGCTCTTTATACATTGCAAAGAACCAGTGAAATCAGATATGCCACTTGGGATGAATTTAATTTTGATGATAAGCTATGGGCTATTCCTGCCCATAGAATGAAGATGAAACGGGATCATATTGTGCCTTTGCCTGCCCAAGCTATTGACCTGCTTTTGGAACTAAAAGAGCTGACAGGCGATTTTCCTTTTGTCTTTACGACAATGAAAAGACCCTATAACAAACCATTCAGTGAAAACGCCATGCTATTTGCACTTTACAGAATGGGCTTTCGTGGTCGCATGACTGTTCACGGATTCAGGCATCTTGGCTCAACCACGCTAAACGAAAATGGTTTTGACAGCCGATACATTGAAAAACAACTCAGCCATGAAGACAGAAACAAAGTCAGAGGGGCATACAACAAAGCGGAATACCTCTCTGAACGAACTCAAATGATGCAATGGTGGGCTGATTATTTGGATAAGGAGAAAGAAAAATTCAAAGCTGCTCTCTAGTTGATAACCACTTCTGAATTTCACTGAGTTTCCATCCGACACTATTACCACCCAGAGATACACGAGCAGGAAAGCTTTTGTATCTCTCCATTCGCCAGATGGTGGTTCTGGATAATCCAGTCATCTCAACAACTTCTTTAGCTCGAATAATTCTGTCATTGCTTGTATTTTGTGGCTTGGATTGATTGGCTGAATGAACTGCTCCGATCAGATATTCCAAAAGCTGATAACCAAAATATTCCACCTTATCAGGCAGACTGATAAATGAAATCTCGCCTTGCCCTCTGAGAAGTTTGAGGGAAGATTCAGAGACATTCAGAAAATCTGTGGCTTCTTCCTCTGAAAAACGCTGATAAAGTGCCACGCCCATCGAGTCGGCTATCGGAATCAGTTTTTGTAAATGTTCGGGCAATTCCACTATCTAAAATACTGAAGTAGGCATAAGATATAGATTATATGATTCCTAAAAGCATATTTCTATCAATGGAATAGTATTTCTGTTTGTTTTTGATTTAATGTATAATGGAAGTATTTGATGCACACCCACTAAATTTTTATGAAAGTTATACTATTTAGATTTGAAAAAGAAACAATTAATTTCTTAGAATGTGATATTAATCATGGTAACTTGGTACTAGGAAAAAAAGAAAAAATATCTCTAGATTCTTGTGAATCAAGGGGTGAAAAATACAATAAGATTTTGGATGAATTGCTTCAAATAAAAACAAGATACTCACCCGATGTTTTAGCTTATCAATCACCACAAAAGTACAGGGGTACAATAAAGGACGAAGAAGGATTCGCAAATGCCAGTATGCTAAATCTTTTTTGTTATAGAAACAGCATAGATATATTAGAGTTAACACCAAAATCAACAAGAGAGTATCTTTCAATTCCCCAAAAAGAGTTTAAATCTCTTGTTACACAAACAATGCTTCAAATTGTAAATGACTATCAAATAGCAAAATCTGATAAATTAGCTGATGGGTTGGTTTTTCTAAAATTAATTAAAAATCACATATGACAATAGATATCCCTGATAAATTTAAAGTTCTAAGGCAAATATCTAAAGGAAATTATGGGGTAGTATATCTTTGTGAAAATACCTACCTCTCAAATAGAAAAGAAGCTGTAAAATTAATTTATCCTAAAAGTAAGAAAGAAGAAGAATTAGCAAATGAACTAAATAAAAATTTATTTGAGTCATCTGTGCTTGAGTACTTGAGAAAGTCCCAATATATCGTAGAAATTTATGATGCCGATTTTCTTACAGATTGCTTCAGAATAAATATGGAATACCTTCAAAATGGTAGCGTTCAAGACCAATTAGACTCTCAAACTATACTTACTACTAAGCAGGTACTAAAAATATCTGAATGCATATTGCATGCATTAGAATATGCACACAATAAGCATATTTTTCACTTAGATGTTAAACCAGGAAATATTTTAGTAAAAAATGAAAATGTGTTTAAACTATCAGATTTTGGCTTATCAAGTATTACAGATAAAGACGGTAAATCGTTATTTAAAGAAATATACACAAAACATTTTCCTCCTGAAAAACTATCCCAACAACAAAACAAAGCAACTGTTCAGACTGATATATACATGTTTGGAGTAACACTTTATAGATTGCTCAATGGCGATGCTTATATAAATGACCAGTGGGGCAGTTACCAAAGTCAAGATTTGTTAATTAATGGTATCGTTAAGGGCAAATTTCCTAATAGAAAAAAATACTTACCTCATGTGCCGAATAAATTAAAAAGAATTGTTAACAAGTGTTTAAATATTGATTTAAACAAGAGGTTTCAAAATGTTAGAGAAATCAGAAATGCATTTGGTAAAGTCAAAATAAAATATAATTGGAAACTAAAAACTTCTAATAGCAACGCTTGCTTATGGGAATGTAGATTGAATGATAAAACTATGTTTGAATTGAATACAACATTTAATAGTCAAAACTATGAAATATCACTTTTAAAATATGGAAAAACCAGAAAAACCAGAGTAGTCAAATATTGTAAAAAAAGCTTAAGTAAATCTGAGTTTGAAAAAATTATGAATGATATATTCAACGAATACTTCTAATGATTCTTATTTGCAATTAATTCAATTTAAATATAATGAGACAGTAATAATTCATTATTTATTCCATATAAAAAATGACAACAAAAGTAATTCTGAATAAAGACAAACACATGAGAACCGCCAAAGCGGATCAGTGAAATCAGCCAGTTCAATTGGAACTCTGGAAAATGATGGTTTCCAATCAGTATTCCAATAGTGTGGAACTGTACCAGACCTTGCCCGATGTCTTTAGCGGGAAACAAACCAAACTCAGAAATCCAGATGGTTCGCTACCTGTACTGACAAGACAAGGGATTTATCAATGAGTGTCATACACTCTGGATATATCACCTGCCAATATTAGCGTGAATGATTGAAGTTCTGGAACTCATAAAAAAGCCTATTATAAAACCGTGATTGCTGAGTTTGTTGAATACGCCTTACACAAACTTTCTATCTCTGAGGGGTTCTTTATCAATGATGAACAAATCAATACCGAAGAGTTTGGCTTAATCACGACCTTTTATCGTATCAAGGAAGAATTAAAAAGCATGGGCAAGAATTACAGCTATGAGCAAATCAAAGACGGTATTTCAATCCTTGCCTGATTGCGTTATCAATTATCAGGTGATATCAGCAAAAATTACGGCTTAGACAGCTTTTTCTCTCCCATAGACCTTACCATTAAGAACGACAGAAAAAACCCCTTACATTCGGAGTTATACATCACATTTAACAAACTCATTTCCAAAAAGATTCTGGCACTGGATTGGCGTGGATTTAATTATTCTGAGTTTATGAAAGTCAAAACCAGTTTCGGGCGTAGTTTGTTTATGCGTTTATCCTATCGTTTCAAACAGGTTGATGTCATTAACGGTTATCACTTCCTTTTATCAACCTTGATAGAAGAAGGAGTTTTACAGCATGACTTAATCACTACCAATATCAAAAAGATTGATGAGTGACTCAAAGACTGTGGCTATATCATTGAGAAATACACCGCTGAGAAAAAGTATTCAATCAACCCTGAGACCAACAGAAGAGCCTTGGCTGACTACAAGGTCACCGTGTTTCCAACCAAAGCCTTCAGGGAAGAACAATACCGTTTTAATGTTCACAACAAAAACATTCAACAGCATCGAATTGATAACCAATGAAAACCTGTTATCAAGCCCATGAGAGATCAATACCAGACTACTCATGATTTTCAAAGATACATGGATGATAAAAAGGTTTTTGATACAGCCTCAGACCCAAAATAATTAGTCAGTTCCAAGTGAGTTCCAGAGATGAAATTAGTCAGTTCCAAGTGAGCCAGAGGAAATCCACAGCTGAATTACTCAGTTTTGAGTGAGTTTTACAACAAATAACAAACTCAAATAGTCAGTTTTAACTCAGTTCCAAAGCCATTGTTTAAAACTTACTCAGCTTTGAGTTAATTTCGTGAAAAACTCGCAAATCTTTGTAAAAAATTTAGTCAGTTCTAAGTAAGCTTTAATCTCGATAAATATCAGTTAGTCAGTTCCGGGTGAATTTCAAAGGTAAATTTAGTCAGTTTTAAGTGAATTTTAATTTTATCAAACGGCTTAATAATCCAGACAACGGATTAATGAAAAACGGCTATCTTTATTTTTAATTTTATTTATATATCTGTTAACTCTATGGACTGATAGATTGAGGTGGAATGAAATGAGTAAAAGGAAAAAGGGAAGTTTAACAACACCAATCCAAACTCAATTTTTATGGCTTGCAAACTCGCATGACAAAAGTAAATAATAGGCGGGGGAAAAAGAAAAGAAACTTGGTGCAGGGAGAGGGAATCGAACCCTCTCTATGTTTCTTTTCGAATCAAGCAAATATTACAACCTGCAATTATCTCTTATCTGGGTTAATGTGCCTCGTCCAGACCTGCAGAAACACCACACAACACCAAATACAT
>JAGRJR010000137.1 GCA_020442635.1 Lysobacterales bacterium | reverse complement strand
AGCCTTCAATGACTATCCGGATTTTGTCTTCTGCCGAGAAGTGTCTGCGTGTATTGCGACGAATGTCTCTAACGGTTTTTTCTGCTTTAGTTTTTTTCATTGTTTTCTCCTGTGTTTAGAGTTTACAATGAACCAAAACTATCTCTTAGTAATTTGGGCTAAATGGTCCACATAGTGCTGACGGGATACAAGTCATCATAGTCAACTTTATTTAAAGTTTTCAATTTACTTTGATAACGTTCAAATACATTCCAAATAACTATTTTATCTTTCCTAGTTACTCGGTCTGATGTTCCTCTTCCAACTCTTGGCGCCTCAAAGTATTCAGTAGAATCACTAAACAATTTACCTTTTATCCATGAAATTTCATCTAAAAAAAACTCAGGGCTTTTATTTAATACATTACTCTCACTTGACGTTAAGAGAACGCGAATATCATTTATGTATTTTATTCGAGTCCAATGATCTAAGGTTTGATTGCCCTTTAAACCAATAAAATGAAATGCCCATTTATGAAAGTTAGTAACATTTATTTTAAAATCATTTCTTGTTTTTTGGCTGTCGCTTTGTATTTCGGGCAATAATGCTTCAATATAAGCTGACAGTGTTTTGTTATAAGTAAAGATAGCAATATTGGTATCCTTAAACATATTTGCACCAGTTTCATACAAATGCATCGCTCGATATAATGCTACCGTAGTTTTACCGCTTCCTGCTACTCCTTTAATTTGAATTGGATTTTCAGCAGGAAGGAACAACACTTTCTTTTGCTCACCTTTTAGCTCTATTCTTTTTAACATCAGATTCTCAAATTAATAATCATTCGGTAATACCCCAATTAAATTGAATGCTAAACCGTTGTCTGCCTTCACTTTCATTAAAACCACCAAATTGAGACTCCAATTTGCGCAGATTTGGGTCTTTGATGAGGTTTTCTATGGCGGTTATGTTGTTCAATTATTTTTCTCTTTGTTTGTTTATCTTTAAAGGGGATGATTACCTTATTCAAAATCAACTTCTCTGACCACATTGATTCCTTTTTTTAAATTTCTGAATTATCATGTATTTGCCTCAAAAATGGATTAATTTAATTGAATTAAATTAACCTTCTTTATATACCTTTGTTAATTTTTCAAATCTCAATAAATCAGGGTTGTTGTTTAATTGTGAATGGCCAGGTTGTTCAGAATGACATTTAATACACAGAGCTTCTAAATTAGCATACCTATTGTTAGATTTATCCATATTTTTATGGTGACAATGCAAATATCTTTTCAATTCACTTAAACTACAATCAATACCACACCCTTCACAAATCCAGTTTTGATCATTTTTATATTTATTCGAAATTTGATCCCAATCGTTTGAGTAAATATTAGGTTTAGCATATTTACTTGACTGAAACTCATTTGCATTTAATGCCATAGTTAAACCTTCAGACATAAATTCTTCAAGTGAAAACTTTTTATTTGTTGTTAATTCGTATTTTTTAATACAGTTTTTACAACAGTTTAATTTTTGATTATCAAGTTTTATTTTTACCAGGTTATTTTCCAGTAGTCTATACATGAATATACCATTTGTGTTGTTAGACATTTTGTACTTGTCTCTCCAACCTTGGGACTTCGCTTGTTCTAATGTTGAGCAGCCTAATATATGATACTTGTGAAAATTTTGAATCAATTCAACAGAGTTATAATCATTGTTCTTTTCAGCTACGAACAACAAGTATTCAGGTACATAACGAATACTTTTATCTACTATATGGACCAAAACTTTAGTAAGAACGCCGTCTTCACGTAAATAATAAACACCATTATCACCATAAATTAAACGTTCATGATCTACATCTACTTCACCAGCTTTTAATTGAGCATCAAGCTTTGTAATACCTGGGTCGGCTCCCAGTGACAATACAATCTCAGTTAATTTTAGGAATTTAGTAATTTTCAATTTGATGCACCAACCCCTTTTAAGATAGTATAGATTTTCTCTTCTGCTTTTGTGGCAACCCTAAACTCTACTCGCCTTGATTTATTAAAGTCTTCCTGTTTATTATCATCAAAAATTAATTTAGCAAAAGACAAACCATTGGCTCTTAACACTGATTTCATCCAATTCTGTTTAGATTTAGTAGCTTCTAACCTAAAGACATAATCTAATACACTGTAACTTCTGCGTTGAGATAACTGCGCATTGAGTAAATATGAATCCTCGAATTCAGTGCCCTCTCGCCAAAGGCTTGACGTGTGTCCTTCAATCCTGATTTCATCTATCTCTTCTTTAAATTGTTCAGAACTTAAAATTTCGATATACCTAGGGAAAAAGTCATCCAGTATTTCTTTGAACTTAACTTTTATCGAAGCGCTTGATCTGTCAAATAAAACCTCTGGTTCTTGAAATTGAATGGTACTGTCTGGAAGTAACTCAGCTCCCCATTTTTCCAAGTCCTTTTCAAATTCATCTTTTAGGGCCTGGTGAAGTTCTTGTTTTGATTTTTCATAAGTCAAAGCTATATTCTCAATGGCTTCTTTTTCTGACTCAGCTTGAATCATAAAAATAATTGCAATAAATAAAAACACCATCATCAAACCAGCCATGAGGTCAGAAATACTGATCCACTCTCTGTTTGCCTGCATGATTATGCTACCTTAGTTAACTGGCTTACTTTTTCCAAAAAAGCGCCATAATCTTTTCCAAACTTCTCGGTTAATCCAACTAAAGTCTTTTCCAATTGACCTAACGACTCAGGTAATTGAGATTTCAATGCTTCATTGATTTCAGTCAATGATTTAGATTGTTCAGTAACTGATTCTTTAATGTTTTTGCTTAATTTATCGATACCTTTATAAGCATCTTCAATGCCTTTATCAAAACTACTAATACTGTCATTGAGCTTACTAATGATTTCCCACTTTTTAGCAAAGACTTTTTGTAATTCTTCACTGCTTTCTTTGTTGGCAGTTAATATTTGAGCAAGGTCTGAGTTAATTTGTTTGAAGGTCTCGGCATGTTGGGTAACTTTGGCTATTTGATTGTTATACAGCTCAACTTCCACCATCAAACCATTAACTCTTTTCTCAGTTTGAACCACATGTTCCTTGTAATTATCTTGCCATTGTACAAGTTCCTTTACTGCTTGATTCAATTCTTTGAAGTTTTCTCCAAATTGTTCAGTCAGGTTATTATTAAAATCCTTGATAACATTTTCTAATGCTGTAATGATTTCCTTTGTAGCACCTTCAGAAAGTTTGTCTAATGCCTTTTCTAGAGTTTCATTGGACTTTTTGAACTCATCCGTCATAATCTCTCTTAACTTCAGTTGTTCATCCCTACTTTCCATTCTGAAGTTTTTAATTTGATCAATATTTTCAGTAAATAACTCAGGTAAAGAAGACAGTTTATCCAACTTACTTTCCATTCCTGCCATAGGGTTTTCATCAGAAGCTATATTACTGAATTTCAATTTTTGCCATATGGTCAATATAATGGCAATAATCATACCCAAAATACTTGTAAGAAAAGCTATTTTCATTCCTTCTAAAAGCTTTGGTACACTACCTTTAATATCAATAGTGTTAAATTCCCAAAGTCCTAAAAAAATACCCACAAAAGTCCCTGTAATCCCAATACTCACCAAAGTACTTTTAAAGTCTTTGTGGTTATTCTTTCCCATAGAGGCCACATCAATTATTGTAAGAACAACCATAACAATTGAGATAACTAAAATTATCACTAGATTCAGTCCTGAGAACTGATTAAAGGTATCATTTTGCATTTATATTTTCCTCTCTAATTTTGTTGATAAAAATAAAAAGGGGGCTGACCCCTTAACTTTTATCAAACTTTCGACTCACACAAACATCCTCTGCAGTAGCCCTTTTTTAAATTGGGTGGTTTGGTTGATTTGTTTGGTTAGTTGGTTAATGGATTGATCGATTGCGGATAGGCAATCGGCTATTTTTTGTTGTTCTTGCAAAGAAGGAAATGATAATTGAATCTTTTTTAGATCACTTGCAAGAATATGCTTAACAGTATTACCTATAGATATCTTCCAAATTGATTTTCTACCCAAAAAGCTATAAAAATAATAAGTTATAAATTTTGAATCAGAACTGTTATTTGGTTTAGCAATTAGAAGAGCATGACAATTAGAATCTTCATAATCTTTGGATACAACTGCACATTCTCCAACATGACCTGACTGAACCATCAAAATATCATTTTCTTTTAGTTGTGAATTTTTTTGCTTTGTATGAAATTCATCATTAATAAAAATCATTCCCTTATTATTAATGCTGTTTTTTTTAATATTTTTGCCTTGAATATAGCAAATTCCTGTTTCTCTATAGTGTGGCGTCGCAGTACCAACAAAACCATTTGTAACAACAGGGAAAGAGCTAATGAAAGACTTCTCTTCCCAGTCAGGATAATTGTTTGAGTTTTGAATGGAACACACCCCTGTTGACACACCCCTGACCCCTCTCGAGAGGGGACTGTTGGAGTCCGGTTTAAAGCGGATTTCTTGGTTAAATATCTTTTGCATCAGGCCTTTTTTGTAGGTTTCTAGGGCGGTTTTTTTTTGTTTGAGCAAGCCGATGCGTTTATCCACAGCGGTGAGGAAGTTGGCGATTTTTTGTTGTTCTCTTAAAGTTGGTTCATTGACTGAATAAGTTGATAATTGAGGGGCTGTTAGTTGGGGCACACCTGTACTTTCAATAAATAAGTTGATTTGATTTATCAAATATTCAAAAAATACAATATCAATATCATGTTTCGGTTTTAGAATAAGCAATCTAACAATTGGGTAAAATTTATGATCTCTTGCATGAGCTATTCCAATATTAACCCCTCTACCTGTTACAGTAATAACATTTTCATTAACCTTAAAAATATTTGAAAAACCATACAATCCCTTTGCTTTTTCAGCATTAGCATAAATTGGATAGGGAAACTCACTTGTTTTAATGTGGCTTACATGCGATTTTTTTATATCGCCCCCCGCTGTAATATTAAATACCTTACTTAAATTTACCTTTTTCCAATCATCATCAAATCCCGGAAACCTCAACTCTGGCACCAATTTTACATTATCCATTGATCCCTCCATGCGCTTCGCTTAGTCGATATGACAAGGGGGTGAGCGCTTCGCTTAGTCGAGATGACGGGGGAGTGTACACTTCGCTTAGTCGAGATGTCGAGTTTTTATTCCTTATTGTTAATTGCACATTGTTCATTGTTAATTGCTAAAACGGCGTCCCAATCCCCAATTCATCACAAAACTTTTGAATGTCCTTATTGATTTCATCCAGTTCTTTGTCCAATTGCTTTAACTCCATTGAAACGGCTTTTAAGTCCACCGGTTCTTCTTCCTCAAAGGTATCAACATAGCGTGGGATGTTGAGGTTGTAGTCGTTTTCGGCGATCTCTTCCAAGCTG
>JAGRJR010000136.1 GCA_020442635.1 Lysobacterales bacterium | reverse complement strand
CCATAAATATGTCACAACCTGATTTGATTTTTTATGATGCAGGTGTGGATGTCTATAGCAAGGATGGTCTGGGCTATTTTGATATCAGCTTCGATGGTATTAAGGCCAGAGAATTTTTGGTATTGGACATGATCAAACAACACAATATTCCAGTGGCTACAGTTATCGGTGGCGGTTACGACAAGGACCAGAAAGCATTGGCTCAAAGGCATGCTTTGGTGTTTCAAGCAGCAACTAAACTATTCTAAGAACTTACATCATCCCATTAAAACCGCATTCAAATCATAATAACCGGCTGGTTTTCCGATAATCCAGGAAGCTGCATTGAGCGCACCTTCTGCAAAAATACCGGGATCATGCGATTCATGCTTCAAAGTGATGGTTTCATTATCTAATTGACAAATCACTTCATGAGTGCCGGGCACTTCACCTTCACGAAAGGCAGCAATATTAACTTGACCCAATTTAAAAGTGTTGTCATTTAATTTGGTCATTTTGCTGCTGGGTTCAATGGCTTGTGCCAATGAAATGGCCGTTCCAGAGGGCATGTCTTTTTTATGGATATGATGTGTTTCAGTGATTTTAAATACACCTTTGGGATTGGTTTGTTTTAATATTTGCAGCAGGTTCTTAAATATCTGTACGTTCAAGGAAAAATTTGAGGTCCACAACAATGGAATGTACTTAGCGGCTTGCCCGATGCGATCAAAACTGGCTTGATTTATCCCAGTTGTTCCACTGACTAATGCCGTGTTGGTCAGTACACAATAGTCCACCAGCTCATCAAAACCATCGGCTAAGGCAAAATCAATCACCACATCAGCCTTAACATCAGCCAATGACTCGATTGCTCTTACACCCACAGCTTTTCCAGTCATATCACCATCCAAAAGGAAACCCAAATCTTTACCTAAATCAGCACTTGTTGGTGATACCAGTCCAGCGATCAATTCGAATTGGGGATTTTGTAACACCATTTTAAGCACCCTTCGACCAATACGACCAGTGACACCTGAAATAATAATTTTGATGGTTTGTGGCATGTTTTTAGTTCCTTAATAAAAAAAGCTTGTTGTAACATGATGTTAGAACAAGCTTTTATGTTATTGAATTAGTTTAATAATTTCAACCAGTCATTTTATCTAAAAATGATTTTACATTATCAAACCAACCTTTCTTTCTCGGGTTGTTTTTATCACCGGCAGCCTTGATGGTTTTTTCCAAATCACGAATCAGATCTTTTTGTTCACTGGATAAATTAACCGGTGTTTCCACATTCACTTTACAATATAAATCACCGGTACTGTGTGAACGTACTGATTTAACTCCTTTACCACGTAGACGGAATTGTTTGCCTGATTGCGTTTCAGCAGGGACTTTTAATTTTACTTTACCCGACAAGGTTGGAATTTCAATTTCACCACCTAAACAAGCTGTACTGAAATCGATGGGCATTTCACAATACAAAGAGTCTCCTTCACGGACGAAAATCTTATGTGGCTTGACATGAATATCAACGTACAAATCTCCAGCAGGACCACCCTGCGGCCCCGCTTCTCCTTTTCCTGAAAGTCTGATACGGTCACCTTCGTCCACACCAGCAGGAATCTTGACATTGAGCTTCTTATTTTCCTGTTTACGGCCTTGACCACCACAGGAACTGCATGGGTTACTGATGGTTTGACCTTTACCCCGACAATCTGGACAGGTCTGTTGTACCGAAAACATGCCTTGTTGCATCCTGACCTGACCGATGCCATTACAAGTTTGACAGGTTTTGGTTTGACCATCTTTTGAGCCAGTACCATTACATGGGTCACAAGCCACCATGGTTGGGATATTGATTTCCTTGTTAACTCCATTAATGGCTTCTTCAAGTTCAACCGTCATGTCAATTTGTACATCGCGGCCTCTTTGAGGACCGGCAGAACGACCACCACGTCGACCACCGCCAAAAATGTCACTGAAAATGTCACCAAAAATATCACCAACATCGCCTTGAAAACCACCACCAAAACCACCGGGACCACCTGCCCCGCCCTGGCCGCTGACGGCATCAAAACCATATTGGTCATAAGTTTGACGCTTGCGTTCATCCTTCAGGATTTCATAAGCCATTTGCGCCTCTTTGAATTTATCTTGCGCGGTCGGATCATCGGCGTTGCGATCAGGATGATATTTCATCGCTGTTCGTTTGAACGCTTTCTTGATCTCTGCCTGGGTAGCAGACTTAGTAATCCCAAGAATTTCGTATAAGTCTTTTTGTGCCATATTTATCTATTCACAAATTATCAAAAAACCGCCAGTGAAATGATTCATTGGCGGTAAGAATCTTTTATGGTGTGGGCTGGCAAGCAAAGCTTGTCAGAAAACACCTGATTAAATCATGAAGTTATCACGGTTTTTGTGATGCAAAAGAAGCGATAACTTCATTCATTCGTTTTACTTCTTGTCGTCGTTGACTTCTTCGAATTCAGCATCAACCACATCACTGTCACCAGCCGCAGCATCTGTTTCAGCTGAAGTTTCGCCTTGTTGAGCCTGAGCAGCCTGAGCCACTTTTTGCATCACAGGTTGAACGGCTGTTTGCAAGGCTTGAGTTGCTGCATCAATGGCTGCTTTGTCATCACCTTTGGCGGCTTTTTCAACTTCTTCAACAGCTGCTTCAATGGCAGACTTTTCACTGTCATCGATGATTTTCTTGTGCTCTTCCAACATTTGCTTGGCTGAATGGGTCAAAGCATCTGCGCCATTTCTGGCTTGTGCCAATTCATGGAACGCTTTGTCTTTTTCTGCATTCAATTCAGCATCTTTAATCATGGCTTCGATTTCTTCATCGGACAAACCAGAACCTGCTTTGATTTCAATGCGCTGTTCTTTGCCAGTAGCTTTGTCTTTGGCCGATACATGAATGATACCATTGGCATCAATATCGAATGTCACTTCAATCTGTGGCATACCACGTGGAGCAGCATTGATACCCTCAAGGTTGAATTGACCCAAAGATTTATTGGCACTGGCCACTTCACGCTCACCTTGCAACACATGCACAGTTACCGCTGATTGATTGTCTTCTGCTGTAGAAAACACTTGCGAAGCCTTTGTAGGAATCGTGGTGTTTTTCTCAATCAGTTTGGTCATAACACCGCCCAAAGTTTCGATACCTAATGACAAAGGTGTCACATCTAACAACAACACGTCTTTCACGTCACCAGATAACACGCCACCTTGAACCGCAGCACCCATGGCCACTGCTTCATCAGGATTTACGTCTTTACGTGGTTTCTTACCGAAAGTTTGCTCAACAATCGCTTGTACTGCTGGCATACGGGTTTGACCACCCACCAAAATCACGTCTGAAATTTCACTCAATGAAACACCGGCATCTTTGATGGCAGTTTCACAAGGAGCGACCGTTCTTTTAACCAAGCCTTCAACCAGAGATTCCAACTTAGAACGTGTGATTTTCACATTCATGTGTTTAGGACCTGAAGCATCGGCTGTGATGTAAGGTAAATTCACTTCAGTTTGATCCAAAGTGGACAATTCAATCTTGGCTTTCTCAGCGGCTTCTTTCAAGCGTTGTAAAGCCAACGGATCGTTTTTCAAGTCAACGCCTTGGTCTTTCTTAAATTCATCGACTAAATAGTCCATGACTCTGTTATCAAAGTCTTCACCACCCAGGAATGTGTCACCATTGGTGGCCAATACTTCAAATTGTTGCTCGCCATCAATATCAGCAATTTCAATGATTGAGATATCGAATGTACCACCACCTAAGTCGTAAACTGCGATGGTGCGATCACCACCTTTTTTGTCCATACCGTAGGCCAAAGCAGCCGCTGTTGGCTCATTGATGATACGTTTGACTTCCAAACCAGCAATTTTACCGGCATCTTTGGTTGCTTGGCGTTGTGAGTCATTGAAATAAGCAGGCACTGTAATCACAGCTTGTGTTACTTCTTGACCCAAGTAATCTTCAGCAGTGGCTTTCATTTTTTCCAAAATACGAGCCGAAACTTCTTGTGGTGCCATTTTCTTACCACGAACTTCTACCCATGCATCACCATTGTCCGCGCCAATGATTTTGTAAGGAACGATGTCTTGGTCTTTTTTCACCACATCTTCATTAATTTTTCTACCAATCAATCGTTTGATGGCGAATAAGGTGTTTTCGGGATTGGTCACCGCTTGACGTTTTGCTGATTGACCTACCAGAGTTTTACCTTCTTCAGTGAAAGCCACGATAGATGGTGTTGTTCTGTCGCCTTCGGAGTTTTCAATAACCTTAATGTCATTGCCTTCCATAATCGCGACGCAGGAATTGGTTGTTCCTAAATCTATACCTATTACTTTTGACATTTTTTAACCTCTAAAATTTGTTCTTAATCGATAACCAGTATTTATGGTCTCGTAAATATTTTTCAAGCTACTGAGCCACGACTACCATAGCAGCGCGAATAACACGCCCATTGAGCAGATAACCTTTTTGAAATACATTGATGATGGTATTTTTTTCATGATCTGGAGATGGCAGCATAGACATGGCCTCATGAATTTCCGGATCAAACATCTCTCCAACAGGGTTAACAATTTCAATACCATGCTCCTCTAATACTTTTGAGAAGATTTTTTGGGTATTTTGAGTACCCTCAATCATGGCATCAATGGTCACTTCACAATTGTCATCACCAATAACTTCTAACGCTTTATCAAAACTGTCCATAACTGGAATCATGGCTTTGATGATTTTGTCGTTAGAAAATTTACGGGTGTTATCCAGGTCACGTTGTAGTCTTTTTTGTAAATTCATGCCTTCAGCCACAACACGCAAAACTTCTTCGTCTTTTTCTTTAATGATGGCTTCTTTTTCGTCGAGCTGCGCTTGCAACGCTTCAATTTTGGCCTGCATTTGTTCCAAAGCCGATAATTCATTGTCATCCAACTCAGCAATCACCACTTCTTCTTCAGTGGAATCATCACTTTCAGTGACATCAATTGCTTCGTTTGCTTCCAGTTGCTCTTCAACTTGATTTACTTTTTCCTCAGTCATAATCATGCATACTAATTAATAATGGCTCAGATATAGTGATTACAGATGACAATTCAAGGCGCGGTGGTTAAAATTACTGACCTTTATAACAAGAATTTTCAAACACCTATGCTGCAATCCCTGTACATCAAAAATTTTGTACTGATCGACGAACTTGAAATTGATTTTCATAACAAAATGTCAGTATTTACAGGTGAGACTGGCGCAGGTAAATCCATCATCATTGGGGCACTTTCAATGGCCCTGGGCAATCGAGCAGACACCCAAACGATAGGACCCTTTGCCGATGACAGTGAGATCATTGCTACATTTTCGATCGATGTTAACAGCCAAGCCACCAATTGGCTGCATCAACAAGATTTATATGCTGAAAATGAATTGGTTATCAGAAGGACTTTTAACCAACAAGGCAGAAGCAAGCAATGGATCAATGGCCGACCCACACCATCAGGTATGGTCAAAGAATTGAGCCAATTTTTGGTGCA
>JAGRJR010000135.1 GCA_020442635.1 Lysobacterales bacterium | reverse complement strand
AATTTTATAGCTGATAAAGAAACAGGGCGTTTTCGTGGTTTAGCTTTCGTTAAATTGGAAAATTGTCAGGTCGCTCAAGATGCTATCAACGCTCTTAATGGGGCTGATTTTAATGGACTCAAAATGAAAGTTACTTTAGCTCAACCAAACGGTCAATAAAGGCCTGCAAATAATAATAGAACCAATGGGCAAAGTGGTCAAAGTTATTAAGACAAAAACCTTGTAGGAATATCAAGAAACATATCGGGACGCCTGTCCTGAACACATTTCTCTGAACACATTTCTTTTGATTAATGATATTCTTTTTTACATCCCATTCGAACCCAACCATACATACACTTTATTGACACATAAGCCATAGTCAAATTCTAATATCATTATATCTAGTAATTAATGGTAATGAGACATGCTAAGAATTGCACACTTACAGAGTGACAATGATAAAATTCAGTATATATTGGTTTGGATAATATTTTTATGAAAATATTTATTTCACTCTGGCAAGTTGGTACTGTGACACGAAGCACAACACCAATGTTAAACCAACCATCACATGTTGGGCTTCACTTCGTTCTGTACCAACCTACCGTTCATTTAAAG
This sequence comes from Lysobacterales bacterium, assembly GCA_020442635.1. GTDB lineage: Bacteria > Pseudomonadota > Gammaproteobacteria > Xanthomonadales > Marinicellaceae > Marinicella. The sequence goes on along the minus strand of JAGRJR010000135.1, from coordinate 5,279 downwards.
AATTTTGGGTAGTTGGCTTTAGCCAACCAGAATAGTCAACAACAGACTCTCTAAAATGGGTAGTTGGCTTTAGCCAACAAAATAATTATCAATCAAGTTGTTGAGTAGCATTTTGATTAAATCAAACGGTTATATATAAATCAGTTACTCTGACCCCTCTGATTGGAAAACTAATAATGATTTTGTGATGTAATGTCTCTTTTTTCTTTTTCATGTTTTAAAATCTCCTTGATTTTATTAAAAATATATTTTGCATGCTTACAATTTACAACCTTTTTGTTGGGATTAGTATCACAGAACTTGCCTTGCTCCCGCTAGTACGATTAATTTTCTCTTCTACTTATCAAAAAACCAAAATCACTGTCCGAAACGAACAAGCCGCACATGCCGATAGTAGCTGCGGAGGTTGCTGTAGGAAAAGCCGCCGTCGAAAATGACGTACCACGTACTGTTCGGATAATAGGCATCAGACGAGGACGACCAAAAAAGCCAATTACTCGTATTGGGGAAATAGGTGGTATTTATTGAAGGATTGTAACAGCGATGCTCTACAATACTGAGGAGCTCTTTATGATTTGGCAACCTCCAGTCATTGTATCCAGCAATAGAGCTTTGTTCAGCTTCATCTAAAGCCTGTTGCCAAGTATGGTCTGTCGCACTTCCAATGTTGCAACTACTGCCTGACAAACCCAATTGACATTTTTGCCACATCAAGCCCGTACCATTGTCTGATATTGTCCCATCACCATTATCGGTAAAACGACTATCAGGTGTTGTTGACGGGATTTCTGCTTCTGTTGTACAAATCTGTTGAGCAAGTGTAAAATTTGTAAATAATATTAATGTTGTAATTATGTATTTCATCATAAAGTACCTCTTTAGGTTCTAGGGACTAGGTTATAGGTGCTAGGAGGTTCTAGGTTTTACCTAGTTCCTATAAACTATTACCTCGCACCTGAAAACGCTTTGCGTTTTTTAATTAAACCGCCTAACATGGCGGAGATTTCTTTTGTTTCTTGTTGCCACTTTGTAGCCATATCTTGTTTTAAATATCCAATTTTCATACCAATAATGGTTTGTGTGTGCAGTTCTCCACATGAGCCTTTTGCGATATAAAGAAACCTAATCAGCTCTTTATTTGACTCTCTTTCATACCCCTCAGCACTATTACTCGGAACAGACAATCCAGAACGAGTCATTTGGTCACGAAAACCAAAATCATTTAAACCAGACAACTCCCGATAAACCTCAACACTCAAAGCCACCGACCTCCGCCAAACCTCCAAATCCTTATACCTCATATCTACACCTAGCTCCTCTAACCTATAACCTAGATCCTAGAACCTCTTCCCTAGCCCCTAGCACCTAAAAAGCCTTCAGCTTTTATCGAACAAGCCGCACATAATTATAGCTGTTGCGGTCGTCGAAGTAGAAAATGCCGCTGACGAAACCGACAACCAACGCCCAGTTCGAATCATAGGCAAGGGGCGAGGCCGACCAAAAAGACGAAGTACGCGTTTTTGGGAAGTAGTTGGTGTCAATACTTGGGGTAGCGCGGCCAATATTAACAATACTCATCAACTCTTGAGCTGTTGGTACACGCCAATCATTGAAACCACAGAGATTTTCATTATTGCTACCATTGACCAATACATCCCAATCATCATAAAACTCTGTGCCATAATTGCCTTGGCGAGTGATTCCACCCCATCTGTATGTTAAATCTTTATCATGTATCCCGCCATCATCGGTCTTAACTTCCCAAATCAACCCTGTGACATTGTCTTTTACGCATGACCATTGAGTTGCAGAAGCAGGTAGTGCATTGCCACTGGCATCTAACTTAGTGAAACTAAAACCGGCATGACCATCCGAATCATCATTATGGGTGGCATCTCGACCTTGATGACAATCTTGCGGTGAGGCTATATTACTGGTACAAGTAGCATTGTTGCCTGAAGAATAATTTCCACCCCATGTTATGCCTGTATCGTTGAGCCTGGGAATAAACTCAAATCCTGATTCAAAAATTAATTCATTTTGAGCCAATACATTAATGCTGGTTACTAAAAAAAGAATTAAGATTGGTTTTGAGAATTTACCCATAATTTTGTCCATGTCAAAATATTTATATGGAAATATTATCCCAAATCAATTAATTAATCAATCAATCAATAGGTTAGACTATTTTCTTACGGATAAGTACAAGACTGGATTTATTAAGATTTAACTTGCTTTTCTTTATTGAGAATAAATATAGCAGCTCCCAATAACAAAGCTGAGCCTATCCAAAGCTTTGGTGGTAGCATTTCACTAAAAACTCAGCTATTCCCCCAATCAAACAAAAAACAAGGGCTTTATAAACGCCTCGATTGATTCAAGTTAATTTTGCTATTTTATTGTTTGATACAAATGCTATTGTTTGGCTTTAAATGGCCTCTATTCTGGCATAGTAGTTTTTTGCGAACTCAGCCAATGTATCAGTTTCAATCGCATCACGAATCTTTTGCATAAATTCCTGGTAAAAGTACAGGTTATGAATGGTGTTTAAACGTGAGCCGAGCATTTCACCGCATTTATCTAAATGTCTGAGGTAAGCCTTGGAGAAATTTTGACAGGTGTAACAACCACAATCTTTATCCAATGGCTCGGTGTCAAATTGATGTTTGGCATTGCGGATTTTAACCACACCATCCCAAGTGAACAGGTAGCCATTACGGGCATTGCGAGTTGGCATCACACAGTCAAACATATCCACACCCAACAACACAGCCTCTAAAATATCCTCTGGCTTACCCACACCCATTAAATACCTTGGTTTATCCTTGGGCAGCATCGGCGTGGTCGCCTTGAGCACTTTTTCTCGCAGGTCTTTGGGTTCACCTACCGACAAACCACCAATGGCAAAACCATGGAAATCAATGTCCATCAAACCTTGGGCAGACACTTGCCGCAAATCCTCATACATACCGCCTTGTACAATACCAAATAACGCGTTGGGATTATCTGCAAAAGCGTCTTTAGAGCGTTGAGCCCAGCGTAAAGACAATTCCATAGACACTTTGGCTTCTTCATGGGTCGCAGGATACGGGGTGCATTCATCAAATATCATCACGATATCAGAGCCCAATTTTCTTTGCACTTCCATGGATTCTTCCGGGCCCATAAATACCGTTGAGCCATCAACAGGAGAAGCAAAAGTCACACCCTCTTCAGTGATTTTGCGGCTTTGTGCCAATGAAAACACCTGAAATCCGCCAGAATCGGTCAAAATCGGCTTATCCCAAGCCATAAAATCATGCAAATCACCATGCGACTCAATCACATCCGTACCTGGGCGCAACATTAAATGGAAGGTGTTCCCCAACACAATTTCAGCGCCAATGCCTTTGATTTCTTCAGGAGACATGGCTTTCACAGTACCATAGGTGCCAACAGGCATAAAACATGGGGTTTGTACCGTACCTCGGTCGAAAGTTAATTCGCCACGTCTGGCCATGCCATCTTGTTTTTTTAATTCAAATTTCACAACTGATACTCTGGTTTAATTCAGGGGCTGCATTATAGCGAGGTCGATGATTGTTGGCACAAAAAATCATAAAATCCTTCACAAGCTGTTTCGAGTAAATCCAGTACCAACTCAAAGCCATCACCTGCTCCATAATAAGGATCTGGAACTTCACTATAACCTGTTGTTGGCGCAAAGCTCATCATTGAAAACACTTTTTGCTGTGGTATATTGGGAAACATGCGTTGTAAGTTTCGCCTGTTGTCTTCATCCATAACGACCAACCAGTCAAATTTCTCATAATCTTCTGTTGTGACTTGTCTGGCTCGCATGTGATCCATCAACAAACCGCGTTTCTTACCCGCTTGACGAGAACGATGATCAGGTTTAGAGCCAGCATGATAGGAAAGTGTGCCAGCTGAATCAATCATAAATTCCTGTTCTGCACCTTTGTCCTTTACCAAACGAGTAAACACTGCTTCAGCGGTTGGTGAACGGCAGATATTGCCCATACACACAAATAAAACTTTTTTTATCGCCATGAATTTATTCCTGTACGGTTTTTGTATATGATGAGGTAATTTGATTACCAGGATTGCTATTATGCCAAAGTTCCAACCGTTTATACACCACAACAATTCGGCACGTCCCACGCAGCAACACATCAATGAAGTGATCAGTACCAATGCCCTGAACCTTAAAAAAAGTTCCAAAGCGTTGGCCAAATACCATGCTGCCTTGAAAGCTGAAGGTAAACAGGCAGTTCTTATCATCTTCCAGGCTTTGGATGCAGCAGGTAAAGACAGCACCATCAACAATGTCTTCAAGTATTGTGATCCTGCTGGCTTTAATGTGACCTCATTCAAAGCGCCCAGTAAACTTGAAGCTGCTCATGATTTTATGTGGCGCTGTTACAAAGAATTTCCAGCCAAAGGTCATATGACCGTATTCAACCGCAGTTATTATGAAGAAACCTTGGTGGTCAAAGTACATCCTGAATTTCTTAAAGGTCAAGGTATTGATAAAAAACCAGGCAAAGCTTTCTGGCAACAGCGTTTTGATTTCATCAATCAAACCGAAGCACATCTGGTGGCTTCAGGCACCCAGGTGATTAAGTTTTTTCTAGATGTCAGCCAGGAAGAACAGCACCGCCGCTTTATCAGTCGCTATGCCACTCCAGAAAAACAATGGAAATTCAACACCGGCGATCTCAAGGAAAGCAAATTATGGGATAAGTATCAAAAAGCCTTTAATTCCATGCTGAAACAAACTTCAACCACCAATGCGCCCTGGTATGTGATTCCTGCTGACAACAAAGACCAAATGCGAACCCTATGCGCTGACATTATTAAATCAAGGCTAAAGAAAATGAACTGTCAGTATCCAACGATACCCACATTCGATGCCACTGACTTACAACTGATAGATGATCTGGTCAATAAAAATAAAGCCTAGCAGATAGTAGGTCAATTAAATGTGGCGCAGGGAAGTGCCACCTTGAGCCGAAAGGCTCAAGTAAGGTCTTAAAACATCAGCAAAATCACACTTTTGCGGTTAAGTGTTTTTAGACCGATCCTGAAAAAGGCCAGGATGGACTTTTTCAGGGCTGACTAACTAATTAGTTTTTTGTGATTTTTCTTTTGGTAAAAGTAAGGAATTCACTTGACTCCAGTAATTCGACAGGATTGTAATTCCGGATGGGTATCTAAGATGGTGTACTCTCCATTGCCCACATCGGCTTTTAACTGTCGAACTCCACTGGTTAAGAAAT
>JAGRJR010000134.1 GCA_020442635.1 Lysobacterales bacterium | reverse complement strand
GCTGTTCTTCATCTATGATAACTAAACCCAAGTTGCTGAATTTAATGTCTTTTTGGATTAATTTGTGAGTGCCAATAACAATGTCGGCCTGGCCTGTCTCGCAGGCTTTTAAAATTTCTTTAGTTTGTTTGCTACTGACAAATCGAGACAATAGTTCTACCTGGACAGGAAATGGTGAGAAGCGATCCAGAAAATTGTCATAATGTTGTTGGGCCAAAAGTGTGGTTGGCACCAACAGCACCACTTGTTTACCTTCATTGGCAGCTATAAATGCTGCTCGTAATGCAATTTCAGTTTTACCAAAACCCACATCTCCACAAATCACTCGATCCATATGAGTTGGTGCCTGCATGTCTTTGATGACGGCGCTGATGGCATTGAGTTGGTCATCAGTTTCTTCAAAAGGAAAGCCCTCACAAAATTGTGCATAGTCACTTTCATTGACTTGCATAGATTGACCACCGGCCGCTTCACGCTTGGCATAAAGTGCCAGCAACTCTGCTGCCACATCCTTAACTTTTTTGGCAGCTTTTTGCTTGGCTTTGCTCCAAACCTCTGAGCCCAGTTTGTGCCAAGGCGCGTTTTCTTCGCTGGCACCAGAATAACGAGACACCAAATGTAACGAAGATACTGGAACAAATAGCTTGTCTCCACCCAAGTATTCGACTTCGAGGTATTCTGCTTCGCCATCATAATCCATCATTTTCAAGCCGCGATAGCGGCCCACACCATGGTCAATATGCACAATAGGCGAGTCCAGATGTAGATCAGTCAGGTTGCTGATGATGTCTTCAGGGTTGGCTTTGTATTTTTTGACTTTTTGATTGCGGCTGACACGTTGCCCAAACAAGCAACCTTCGTCCATTATTAACAAATCAAGGTCTTTTAACAGGGCGCCATTTTCTATCGCAGCAATACAAATTCCTCTCTCATTTTTTGCTTGAATAAATGACTTTATGTCTTTGAATATTTTGAATTTTTTATTGGCTTTAATTAATTTATTTTCTATTAAATCTTGTCGTCCTGCAGAATCTGCTGTTATCAGGAGTCGATGAGTTTGTTTGTCACAAAAAGTAGCCAGATCAGCATGAGTTTCTACATTAAACCTTACCGGCAGTTGACTGTTAAAATCCAGAAAATCTAGTTGTTCTGATTCTTCGGCTTTTGGGTTTATCCAGATATTTTTAAATCGATGTAAATCATCGGCTGTGGTTATTGCATCAAGATATAACCTTTCGGGCACAAGGATAGGGCGTTGAATGTCATGACAGCGGTCTTCATACCGTGCTTTGATTTGTTTCTCCCAGGTGTTGAGTACTGCTTTGGTTTGGTGGCAATGCACGAATACGGTATCATCAGGCAAATAATCAAATATATCTGTCAGTTCTTGATGAAACATCGGAAGATATTGTTCAATTCCTGAAAACTTAATGGATTTTCTTACATCCTGATATAGGGTGTTTTTTCGGGTATCAACATCAAACCAGTCTCTAAAGCGACTTAAAAATAACTCCCTGGCCTTATCATCAAAAGGAAACTCATTGGCCGGCATTACTTGGATGCTTGAGGTTTCCTTGATGGTGAGTTGGGTGTCGGTATCGAATATTCGAATGGTTTCTATTTCATCATCAAACAGCTCAATACGAAATGCATCTTGGCTTCCCATAGGAAATAAATCCAGCACGCCGCCTCGCACCACAAACTCACCAGGTTCACGCACTTCATTAACATGGATATAACCATTTTTTTCAAACAAAGCACGCCATCTATGTAGATCAAATGTTTCGCCAGTGTTTAAACTCAGACTGCGACCGACAATGAAATCTTTATTGGGGATTTTTTGCATCAGGTTTTGTGCTGGCATTACCACAATGGCATTTTGTTTTACGGTGCTGATCCGTGACAGAAACTCCATGCGCTCCGAAACAATGTCAGGGTTCGGTGAAAACACATCATAGGGCAGAGTATCCCAACTGGGAAAATGTAAAACATGGGCGGCTTGTTGTAGACTACACAGTTTGATTTCCTTTTCAAGGATACGGCTGTGATGTACTGAATCAGTCAGCACCAGAATCAAACCGTCATGGTTCTGGTGAAATTCGGCTAACGCCAGTGGTAAGGCCAGACCTGAAACTCTTTTCCAATAGGTTTTTTGTAATTGCTGCAGTGTGTACATCTCAATTAGATGTTAAAAAAAGACCCGGCATTTTATCAGAACTTAGACCACTGTTCATCGCCAGCTGTGTTAACTCTACTGTCAAGTGAGGTGGCAGCACCTTTGAATATATCGTAAGATAAAAGTTCATCAAGGGATTTTACAGTATGGTACAACTGTTTTTTCCACTCTTTATATAAATCAATAACAAAAAATGCCTCAGCAAATAATTATAAAAATCATTTATTTTACGGTTTTACTGACAGGTCTATTTTCATTGGTCTACCAATCGATATGGCAAAGATACCTGACATTCATTGTTGGCTCGGATTCAGGAGCCTCCACTTTAATTTTAACCCTCTTTCTTTCAGCTTTAAGCGTTGGCTATTGGGTTTCAGGACACAAATCCCAAAACATCGAAGGTGTTAATGTTAAATGTTTGGCAATATGCACACGCGCAAAACCTTTAGAGTAAATTAAGCGATGTGGTATATTTGTTGTAGGGGGGAGAACAATAAATGGAAATCATCAATTTAGACGAAAATACCTATAGGCACGTTTGCGCTAGAAATTCTAAAGCAATCATTGAATATATCTTAAGGTTTTATGGATCAGATTTATTACCAAGAATATTTGATCAAATTCTTGATGGCAAAAATTTACGGTCACAAAAATATTTTTATCAAGGCAAACCCATTGATATCTCGTATTTTAAAAACATAGAGAATTGGTACAACAATGAGATAAACCTCAGATTATTCCAGAATATAGACGCAGCCGGTATTAACTTGAAGGATGTTGGCAGGTTTTCAATCAAAAATTCAAGTGTTTCAAATAATATCACTGTTATTGGTATGCTTCATATTCTAGGCCCTGCTAAAACAGCAAAAAAAGTTAATGAAATCAATGCTTTTTTTAATAAAACCAAAAAAGTCGAGCTGATTAATTTTAAAAATGGTAAAGGTATCATCAAACTTAAATATCATTCAAATTTTTGCCACACAGAATTAGTAACCCTACAAAATATAGGAGTGTATCAAGGTGTCTGGGAGACAGTTGGTTTTCCCAATGTAAAAATTAACGTACTTGAAGATGATTTTTCTGCAGGCGGTCATACAATATTAGAGTTTATTTGGAAACCTGCATCATTCTTCAACAGGCTCAGGTGGTTAACAGGTTTAACTGTTACCAGACTTTTTGCTAAGACTTATGCTCAATCAAATCACTGCATTGAGCATTATCACACAGAGTTGATATCACATTACCAAAATGAAATCAGGCAGCGTATAGCAAATTTAAAAGAAAGAGATTCGTTAAACGAACAGTTACAGCAAGAAAAAAACCGCAAAGAAAGGGAATTGCGAGAAAAGGTTCAGGAGAAAACCAAGGCATTAAATGAAGCATTACAGAGGAAAGAAGATATGCTCGCTGATGTGTCACATGAGTTGAGAACACCAATCAGTGCAATCAAAGGGCCTACAGATTTATTGATACAAAACACTGATAAACCGCAGCATTTAAAACATCTTGAGATAATTTCAAATAACCTTGATAAATTAACTTCATTAACTGATCAGTTGTTGCTTTTAGAAAATATTGCAAACATGAATCCAACCCGATTCGAGACAGTCGACTTGTATCAAATGACCAAACAAGTGTCAGAAACATATCAGGAACAACTTGAGAAGCGGCAAATGATGGTTGAATTTAATATTCCACAGAAATCAGTGATTAAATGCAATCCACAACACTTTTCTCAAATTATTGATAATTTATTATCCAATGCCATCAAATATGCCGGCTACGGTACTTTAGTTACCATTGAAGCACAAAAATTCAAGAAATCACTCAGACTAACAATCGAAGACAATGGAGCAGGGGTAGCAACAGATGATAAAAAAAGAATTTTTGATCGTTTTTATCGAGCAAATCACCACAAAAAATATAAAGGTTCAGGCCTTGGGCTGAATATTGTTAAAAAACTGGTTCAACTGAATAAAGGAACCATAACTATTGATACAAAAACAGACATTGGCACAAAATTCATACTTCATTTCTCCAAATGCATAGAAGATCAACGCCAAATAGATCATAAAGTAGTTAATTGGAAACATGGCAAAAAACAAAGGGTTATGGTCGTTGAAGACAGTGCAGACCTAAGGCATGTCATTTATCATAACCTAAAAGCAGATTACGCAATCATTGAAGCAAGCGACGGTTTACAGGCATTGGAAGTGGTTGAAAACGATTTGCCCGACTTGATATTGCTTGATATTAAAATGCCGGACATGGATGGTCATCAATTTTTATCAGAGCTAAAAAACCTACCTCGCTGTAAACATATACCGGTCATCATTCTCAGTGCGTTTTATAGTAAGACTTACAAATTAAAATCATTAAAGTTACAGGCCAACGACCACATCAGAAAACCAGTTGACTTTGACGAACTTAAACTAAAAATAAAAAGTTTGCTTGATATTAAAAAAATATAGCCAAACAAAAAAGTCAATCGTTTGAGCCAAACAGCCAACAAATCAACATTGCTTCACCAAAATCAAAAACAGATCAATTGACTCAAATTCTGCAAAATAATTACACTAAAAACAACTTCAATGTAGATATGCTCAATGAAGAAATGGGCATGTCAAGTAGTACACTCTTACGATGGTGCAAAGAACATTTTAACCAAACGCCTAAACAAATCATCACAGACTATCGCATTAATCAGGCAAAAATATTGTTGAAAGCTGGACATAAACCAAGTGTAGTTGCAAACAAATGTGGGTTTAAAAACCTACCGTCATTTACCAGGACTTTTAAAGCGATTACACAACAATTACCCTCTACCTATCGAAAAAAGGATGTATTTGACTGAAAATGATAAATTAAAGACGAATTGTAAACCTAAATGTATATTATTGTTTTTTATGAAAGTTAACACAACAAAACCGTTTGGTAGTCTATGAAAAATAATCTATTAACAGCATGTCTTCTACTTTTAATTTCATACCAAAGTATTGCGGATTACTATCCAAATTTTGTATCAAGTAACACATGTAACGGTAATAATGGTGGAGGAGTGTATCAGATTCACCTCAGAAGCCCAAATTCAACATTATCGAACAATGATTTAGTACCAGTTGAGCTTATTATTGAAAAAATTAGTGGTCTTGATTGGGTTTTGTTAAGCACAATAAAATTCTATGAAGAAGACACTGGATTTGATGATGAAATATTTTCTGATAATGTTTACCCGCCTGAGTCTTCGGGTGAACTTATACGCTACAGATATTGGTTGCCCCTAAAAGATTTTGCTGATTTTGGTAATGGTGTGGAACTTTACGCAAAACTTGAAGGTAGTGGTTTAACAACTTCATGTTCAACATCTATTATTCAAGTTTCCGAAGGAAACTTGACTTTTTCATCCTTGAATATATTAGGTGATGCAGAGTTAAACTCTAATGAAACCCATCAATATTACGGACAGATAACATTTAGTGATGGAACAGTAGTCTTTGATGGAAGTGATAGTGGGACAGTACCTGCAAATTCAGATTCAATAAATAGAGATCTTAACTGGAATAATTCAGGACAGGGATCAGTAAATAGTTATGGACGGTATACCGCACCTACTGTTACTACTGATATAAATGTACCTCTGACCATAAGCTTAACCTATGGAGGAAGTTACAGAAGTTACCAAAAAAGGATTGATATCATTGCTCCACCGCCCCCAAATTACAATATACAAGTCAATTCATCCGGGA
>JAGRJR010000133.1 GCA_020442635.1 Lysobacterales bacterium | reverse complement strand
CAATCAATTGATGTAAATCGGCATTCGACCAATCATCAATAACTTCACATTTGTCAATGACAGCTTTTAAAGACGCTATGGCCGATTCAGTAAAAGCCTTTGCTTCTGCTTTTTCATCATAAGTTGTTATTGGTTGCAACAGAAACAGTCCCATCTCAGCCAGTTCATTGATGGTTTGAGCACGGTCTTTGAACATCTCAACGACAGCAAGCAAATCGATGTTTTCATCAAAAACAACACCTAAAACAGCCAAACGTTTCTGTAACAATTCAGCCAGACGTGAAGAGTCTGCCTGTTGCATGTATTGTTGGTTAATCCAATTTAATTTACCGGTATTAAACGAACTTGGTGCCCGGTTAACACCTGACAAATCAAACAGCTTAACCATCTCTTCTTTGGTAAATAACTCCTGATCACCTGCAGACCAACCCAAACGTACCAAATAGTTCAACACCGCTTCTGGCAAATAACCATCTTCACTGTATTGCATCACACTGACCGCGCCGTGACGTTTGGATAAACGGGCACCATCATCACCCAAAATCATCGGTACATGAGCAAATTCAGGAACAGATAAACCCAATGCCTGATAGATATTAATTTGTCTTGGGGTATTATTGATGTGGTCATCACCACGAATGACATGAGTAATGCCCATATCCGCATCATCAACCACCACACTGAAGTTATAAGTAGGCATACCATCGGCGCGAGCAATGACCAAATCATCCAGCTCGGTGTTGGCAACCGTGATTTCTCCACGGACATGGTCTTTGAATTTCACTTCACCCGTTTGAGGTGTTTTAAACCTGATGATGGTGTCAGTTGATTTTTTCAAACCCAATTCGCGACATTTGCCATCATATCTCGGCTTTTCACCACTTTTCATTTGTTGTTCGCGGATTTTATCCAACCTTTCTTTGGAACAATCACAATAATACGCCTGATCGTTTTCCAACAACTGATCAATCACCTCATGATAACGTGCCAAATTTTTACTTTGGTATTTGACCTCCGAGTCATATTCCAAACCCAACCATTCCATACCTTCGAAAATGGCATTAACAGAAGCTTCTGTTGAACGTTCAGTATCGGTGTCCTCTATGCGTAATTCAAACTGGCCACCATGGTGGCGGGCATACAGATAAGAAAACAAGGCGGTTCTGGCCCCACCTACGTGTAAATAGCCTGTTGGACTGGGTGCAAAACGTGTAATGACTTTCATGTGAAAAGAAATCCGTGATTAATTTAAGGCCCAAATTTTAAATGATTTGGACTTTTGTTGTGAAAATAATTTAACTCGATTACCAATCGGCTTTTTTTTAGCATTTAAGACAGAGTCAGATATTTAGGGTAGTTGACTTCAGTCAACCGCTTTGGATAAAACAGGGGGCCAGATAAAACCGACCACGCCCATTCACGGTACATAGATGCTCACTATCGTTACTGATCTAACAGCGCCTTCATTGAATCAGTGAGTTCAGTTTCATCTGATTGTATGGTCTTCAATGCTTCAGCTTCTGTTTTACCTTTATATTTTATCAGCCAGGCAGCATACAATTGACTGGCCCGATGTCCAGAGCGGCAATGTAGAACCATTTTTTTGCCTTCATTGGCGACCATTAAGTCATTAAACTCTGTTAATTTAACAGGAGAATAATCGTGGCCTTTGCCAATCTCAACCAATCCATATTCGATGTCATATTGCTTCAACGCTTGTGATTCATCGAACTTAAGCTGTTCCATCTCTGCTTGAGTGCGGGTATTGATGACCGCTGTCACTTCTTCTGCGGCAAATTCATTGAAATCATTTTCTGTGGGTTGCGGTCCTATCCAGACGTTTTCGCCGACTTTTTTGGCCTGTTGCAAATAACTCTGCTGCTCAGCACTCACGTTCAACGCACCTATTGTCAATAACACCAATAATAAATATTTCATTTTAACCTATCCTCATTAATTCAAGATACTGCCCATTTTTCGACGGTATTGAGCGACCAATTTAGCATCGCCCAACAGGCCAAATGAGGCAATCAACATTTGTTTTACATCCGCATTGCCCAGGTCCCTTTGTAACGCTGCCAACAAACCTTGTATGGCCTCTTCTACCGCACCTTGGGCTATCAAAGCTTTGAATGCAGCCATTTGTTCATCTCCCGACACATTGGCCAATTGCAATTTTGCTTTGACCTGGTCGGCCTCAGGCATTTTCAATTGCTCATCTGATAAACCATCATACAGTTTTTGTGCAGCGTCAACATTATCCATCAACAAATGGACTTCTATCGTTTGCCAAACAGCCTGCTCAGCTGGCAAAGCCATTAAGGCTGACAACGCCGCTTCATACTCCCCAGCATCAATCAATTGTTGCACACCTTCATCTGATTGGGGTTCTTGCTTAACATCCAAGCTCACATGTTGACTCAACCAAGCCGTAATTTCACTTTTGGGCTTAACTCCCATAAAGTTATCAACTATTTGTCCGTTTACCAACAAAGCGACAGTTGGCAGACTCTGCACACCCATCTGTTGTGCCAGCATCTGCTCCTGGTCGGTGTTGACTTTTGCCAGGCAAATTTGACCTGGATGGCTGTCTACGATGTCATGCAAGATAGGAGTTAGATTCTTACAAGGCTCACACCAATCTGCCCAAAAATCCAACAATACAGGTATTTCTTTGGACTTTTCAATGACCTCCGTCATGAAGGTATCCATGGTGACGTCAACAATATGCGGATTATTTTCTGTGTTCATATCAATAGTAAGGATTTTCACCCAAGGCGTGATCTGTGGCATCCAACACTTGATTGATTTCCGCAAATGCATTGGTAATTTGAGATTGCATACCTTGAGACAATGTTTGTTTCGCCATACCACAGCCCTGACAACCGCCACCAAATTCAATATAGGCTTTATCGGCCTCAATGGCTGTCAAACGCGCATGGCCACCATGCGATGCCAACATGGGATTAATGGTGGCATCAATGAAATAACTGACCCTTTCAAACAAGGGCGCGCCCTCATCTGGCTCCTGACCTTTTAATTTCGGGGCTTTGATGTTTAATTGACCACTGGCACCCTGAATTTCATAATCAATTTCAGCTTCTTCAAAATAAGCCTCATCTGCTTTGGCTACATATAGATTGAAAGGACCCAAATCCTGAATGTCATAACTGTCATCCATTTCATCAGCCTCACAAAATCCCAGGTGGCAATCAGCAGCTGGCGTACCTGGATTCTGCACATCCACTTTGAGGTGCAAGTTGTCTATGTCTTGTTCATTAATGACGCCAGCTAAAAATTCAATTGCTGACTCAGTGACTTTAATCATTTGATTTTCTCGTATAAAAAGGGCAGTGATTCATCCAGTCGGTAATCAATGCCTGAATGGGTACCGTTAAACTCTGTGTAAGTGTGTTCGATTCCTGCTTTTTCAAGCTTTTGAGACAATTGTCGCATGCCATAGTGAATAAAATACTGATCTCGAAAACCACAATCCATAAACAGGCCATTTAATTGACGCAAAGCAGTTACCGATGTGTCAACACGATTAACAGGATCATGAGCCAACCACCGTCCCCATCGCGTTTGGTCTAATTCACAGGTTTTCAGATCAAAGGGCAAGACCCAATCATCCACATTGGCTTCATCATAAGTCGCTGCCATACAAACATGCATCAAGGCTAAAATATGCGAACCCATGATTTTTTTTGACTTCCAAAAACGCTTAACCAATTTCTTCAAGTCACCATCAAATTGAGCCAACACATCAGCCACTGCGGGAAAGTCTCGCTGATAAAGCAAATCAAATCCGGCATCACCCGATTGATTGGCTATCGCTCCCCACATACCTGGAAAATCCATGGCAAAACGAATGGCCGCAAATCCTCCCGATGATTTACCCAAAACAGCCCGATGCTCGGAACCTTTTTTGATGGCATATTGTTGCTCAATCAATGGAATCAACTCCTGATGAATGTGACTGGCATATTGCCCTATGCCTGGTGCATCGAGGTACTGATTACCGCCCAATCGAGTAAAACACTCTGGAAAAACCACCACACTTGGCCCCATCAGACCTTCGCCAATCAAGCGATTCATTCGCTCTGGGAAATTTTCACCAAAAGCACGCCATTCAACCATTCCCTGTCCACTGTTGGTATATGCTGCCAAATAATAAATCACCGGATAAGCATTGGATGCATCATATCCAGGTGGCAAATATACCGGGACTGTTCTGACATGAGGATCTCCTAATGGGTTTGCCTTGAGTAGATCAGATGTTACGGTTAAATACTCAACGCGCCCCTGCGGATATTCACTGTTTTGATTATAGATGGACATGCAAAAATAGATTTTTTTGTAAAGCCACATTTTAACTGATACTCAAATACATTGACACCGACAATCAGCATGCTGAACCAGCAAACTGTAATTTAAGTTGCCAACACTTGCAGCAATTGTTATTCTAATTTTTTTTACTGACAATCCAACATTGACTACCCGCTCTCAACAAAAGGAACGCACGCGCAGGGCCATCATCGATGCCGCCATTGGCCAACTCAGTGAAAGCAAAAGTTTTGCCAGCCTCAGCCTACGTGAAGTGGCTCGAGAAGCAGGTATTGCACCGACTTCCTTTTACAGACACTTTAAAGACATGGAAGAGCTTGGATTAACTTTGGTCGATGAATCAGGTCTGGCTCTCCGGCAAGTGATGCGCAAAGCCAGACAAAGACTGTCGAAGAAAGGCAGTGTCATTGCGACTTCAGTCAAAACCTTTATGGAATTCACCCAGGCCAACCCCAATATTTTCCGCATATTGTTTCATGAGCGTTCTGGCACCACCCGGGCCCTTCGGGTTGCTGTGGCACGTGAGATTCAATACTTTGTGGTTGAACTTACCGACTACATTCAAAATGCGGGCTTTGAACACGATTCAGCTTATGCACAAGCCGAGGCCATGGTGGCAGTTATTTTCAATGCCGGCGCAGAATCCATAGCCAGTAAACCCAAGCAAAGAAAAGCCCTGGAAAACCGCGCCATCGAACAATTAAGGTACATCGCTGAAGGGGCTGTCAGCATGCGAGACAAAAACCCATAGTCGATTATTTTCCCAGTTTCCAACCTTGATCAGATAGCAGTTTTAATCAGTTCATAATGCAAGCCAATCAATTATTAGGCGTACGAATGTTATCTTTACGTACTTAAAAACCACTTCCAAATAACCATATATAAAGATATGTTAACAAATAAACATTGTTATGCTTGCATTCAAGTTATTTAAGAGTACACTTGTACGCTCAAACAACTTGAAAAAACAATGCCTGAAAGACGAATCAATTGGTTAACTCGCACACTGACTCAACACAACAGTGTCAAAGCTTATTTGGAGCCGGTGTTACAACTGTTTCACCCCCAATGGCAGGCCACAGGCTTTCAAGCGACTGTGACTGAAATCAGAAAAGAAAACCAAGATGTTTTCAGCTTGATTTTAAAGCCACAAAACAAGTGGCCTGAGTTTTTGGCGGGTCAACACATCTCAATCACTGTTGAGATTAATGGTGCTAAATACCACCGCACATTCAGCATTTCCAGCTCACCGGCTTACTATCAACAAACTGGCTTGATTGAATTAACCATTCGCAAACAAGATCTGGGCAAGGTAACTAACTATCTGAACTCAACCATTAAACCGGGTAATCAATTAACCATCAGTAAACCACAAGGCAGTTTTTTGTTAACCCAACCGAATGAACCGCTGTTATTTATCGCTGGTGGTAGTGGCATAACCCCTTTCAGAAGTTTCATCCAACAAGGTTCAGTCACGCAAACGGCACAAGACATTCACTTGATTTATTATCACAACACAGCACAAGCTTTGTTCTCAGATGAGTGGTCGCTATTCGCTGCTCAAATGCCCAATTTAAAAGTTAGCATCATTAATAC
>JAGRJR010000132.1 GCA_020442635.1 Lysobacterales bacterium | reverse complement strand
GTCCTGGTAGTTCTTGTTCA
Organism: Lysobacterales bacterium; assembly: GCA_020442635.1. Taxonomy (GTDB): domain Bacteria; phylum Pseudomonadota; class Gammaproteobacteria; order Xanthomonadales; family Marinicellaceae; genus Marinicella. The sequence continues at coordinate 5,933 of JAGRJR010000132.1, read as the reverse complement.
TGATAATGCCTAACAGCGATGACATTTAATTGTCGAATATTGTAGAGAGCAAAGCCATTAGACTTTTGGATGATAAACAAGGAATATCTTTGGGTCTTCATTCACTTTTGTTCCAAACTCAAGTGAAAGTGACTACGGCAGACATTGCATTTAACCTCGCGCAAATGAGGTCACTCACAAAAGGCTTCTTTGCTCTGACAAACCACCATGATTTCATGCTTTGCCTAATCGGCACGGCGACAGCAACTCTCTAAAAATTGGTGGTTTAAGAGTAAGAATTATTATCATTGATTGTGTGTTATATTATTTGCTCAAAATAATCAAATTCAGGTGGAAATATGAAAAAACAGCAAGTGGTTGATGTACCCGTGGTTAGTGCTGACCGAAACATCGCAGAATTAACAATTAAAGCTTTGATTTTGGGTGCATTGTTGTCAATGGTATTGGCAGCAGCCAATGCCTATATTGGTTTATTGGTGGGACTGACAGTTTCGGCTTCAATACCTGCCGCCGCAGTTTCTATGGGCGTGTTGCGTTTATTCAGGCGATCCACCATTCTTGAAAACAACATGGTACAAACGGCAGCTTCAGCGGGTGAGTCGTTGGTGGCTGGCATAATTTTTACCATACCAGCCCTGGTGATGATGAAAGCCTGGGCGGGTTATGATTATGGTCCTATGGTAGCAATAGCGATAGTCGGTGGTGTTCTGGGTGTGGCTTTTACCATTCCGTTGCGTCGTGCATTAATCGTCGAAGCCAAACTTAAATTTCCTGAAGGTGTGGCGACTGCTGAGGTGTTGAAGACCGGTGGTATAGAAAATGACCGCAGCCAAAAAATCAAAAATCACATTGCCGACGCTGGATTTGCCACTTTAGTGAAAGGTGCTTTGATCGGTGGCCTGGTTAAATTGTTGGAGTCAGGACTGGGAGTGCTGGCTTCGGGTGTGGCTGCTACTAAAGCTTTTTTTGGTGGTAAATATTTATTTATGGGTGATGTAACCTTAAGTCCTGCATTGTTAGGTGTGGGTTATATCGTTGGTTTGAACATTGCTTTTTTGGTTTTCTTGGGTGGTGTCATTGGTACTTTGATCGGTGTGCCTTTGAACTGGGCGTTTAACAGTGATGCGATTATGCTGGCAACAGGCATTGATGCAGCAAAACCCATGTCTGAACTCAGTGCATCCGAATGGGGTCAAATTGCTGGCCAGTCATGGCAAAATTGTCGTCGAATTGGTGTTGGTGCCATGATGGTGGGTGGGCTGTGGTCACTAATCAGCTTAGCCAAACCTTTGTGGCAAGGAGTAGCGGCCAGCATCAAAGCCTATAAAGACAATAAAAGCGAAGGTGGCGGTTTACCGCGAACTGAGTTTGATACGCCGATTCATTTTGTGGGTCTTGTCGTGCTATTAGCCATTATTCCGGTGTTTTTAATCTTTAAAAATGCTTTGGGGGATTATCCTGATGCCACTATTATTTCGGTTGTTATGACTGTTTTAATGTTGGTTTTTGGTTTTATCTTTGCTTCTGTAGCAGGGTATATGGCCGGTTTGGTGGGATCTTCCAATAACCCAATCTCTGGGGTTACCATTGCCACAGTCATTGTTTCAGCATTGATTTTATTGCAATTGATGGGTAATGAAGGTGTGGCTGCTACTTTAGGGCCAATAGCAGTGATTTTTCTGGCTGGGTTAATTTGCTCGGCTGCTGCCATTGCTGGCGATAATATGCAGGATTTGAAATGTGGACACGTGGTTGGTGCGACACCCTGGAAGCAACAGATATTTCAAGTGGTTGGTGTGGTAGCTGCTGCTTTTGTGATTCCATTTGTACTTAACATCCTCGATCAAGGATATGGGATAGGCAGGGTTTCTCCCATCAATCCCGATGCCAGCATGCTTGCAGCTCCTCAGGCTGGTTTGATGCAAGCATTGGCCAGCGGTATTTTTGGTGCAGGTATTGAATGGCGTTTCATTTACATCGGGTTTGCTTTGGCCGTAGTTTTAATCATTTTGGACAAGATTCAGGAAAAGCGTGGCTCTGATTTTCGCTTTCCTGTTTTAGCGGTGGCAGTAGGGGTCTATTTACCTTTGGGTTTATCAGTTCCCATATTTATTGGTGGCGTTTTGGCACATATTTTGAAGAAAAAATCAGCGCATGAAACTACTGAAAAACAACAAATCAAAGAATCCAGTGGTTTGTTACTGGCCTCCGGCCTGATTACCGGTGAAGCCTTGATGGGCGTCTTGGTGGCGGTTGCTGCAGTGAGTTTTCAAGGTATGGTTCCTTACCTGACATTCAGTGGTGCCTGGTGGTGTGGTGTGGCTGTGTTTTTAGCCGTTATTTACTACATTTACAGTAAAGTTCGCAGAAGCTAATTAGTATTAAATACCAAGGGCAAGGTCCTGCCCTTGGTAGATATGATAAAAGTTTATTTTCCAGTAAATTTTGCCTGGCGTTTTTCAAGGAAAGCCGAGGTACCTTCGTTTTTGTCTTCAGAGGCGCAGCAAATACCGAAAGCTTTGACTTCATAGTCCAAAGCATCGGCCAAAGAACACTCTAAACCTTTGTTGATGGCATCAATGGTCATGCTCAATGCAATAGGGGCAGAATGGGCTAGTTGTTGTGCCATTTTGTTGACAGTAGCCATTAATTCACCTTGAGGAACCACCAGATTGGCCAAGCCAATTTGTTCGGCTTTTAATGCAGAAATCATATCGCCCAGCAGGTTCATTTCCATGGATTTGCCTTTGCCAACCAAACGGGTCAAACGTTGTGTACCTCCAAAACCAGGGATGACACCGAGTTTTATTTCAGGCTGGCCAAATTTGGCGTTATCCGAGGCAATTCTCAGGTGACAGGCCATAGCCAATTCGCAGCCACCACCCAAAGCAAAGCCGTTGACTGCCGCGATAACAGGCTTGCCACAGTTTTCGATGCTGTTGAAAACGCTTTGACCATAACGGGCAAATTGCATCCCTGTCATGGCATCGGTGGTAGCTAACTCAGATATGTCCGCACCAGCAACAAAGGCTTTTTCTCCCGAACCCGTAATAATAATTACAGCAGTTTCATCATCATTTTTCGCTTGTTCAATGATGTCATTTAACTCTCTCAATGTGGCCTGGTTGAGGGCGTTGAGCTTGTCAGGTCGGTTAATGGTGATGGTCAGGATATTGTTTTCTAAGTTAGATAAGACGTTTGACATGGTAATTTCAGTGATTTAAGAAAATGAAATTATAGCAATACATGAAGAATTTGTTAATTGATGTGTCAATTCGGTTAAAGCGGACTGAAATTTGAACTTATTAGTGCCTTGCCTGTCTTGTTTAAGTCTATAGTGTGGCGTACAATACGCCGCTGATTTTGTTAAGAGGTTACGAATGAAAAAAATTATAACATTGATGTTTTTGGTATTAACTTTTGCAGTTACCGCACAAAATAATCAAGAAGTTCCAAAGAGCTCAGACATTAAGTTTGATAAAGCTGCCGCTTCTTACGCCATTGGTTACCGCATGGGCTTGCAAATGGCTGGTCGTGAAGGCAGTGACTTTGAGGTGGATGTTGAACAAGCTGTAAAAGGTCTAAGAGAAGCTGCGGCGAAAAAGGATCCATCAGTTGATAAAGAGACCATGGCTCAGGAATATGCCAAGTACCAACAAAAAATGCAGTTGTTTCAACGTGAAGAATATTTGGAATTGGCAAAGAAAAATCAGGAACGCAGTGATGATTTTCTGGCAAAAAACCGTGCAAAAACAGGGATCAAAGAGTTGGCTTCAGGCATTCAATACCGTGTGATCGAAACTGGCAAAGGCCGTAATGCCACCTTGGATGATAAAGTTGTGGTTCATTACAGTGGTAAACTGATTGGTACTGATGTATATGATAATTATCAGGAATTTGACAGCACTTATAAAAATGGCCAACCTTTGGAAATGGACATGAAACAAGTTGGCATGGCTGGTTGGAGAGAAGTGATTCCAATGATGAAAGCTGGCGATAAATGGCAAGTGTTTTTACCACCTGAAATGGCTTACGGTGTAAAAGGGACAGGTCCTATAGGCCCGAATGAAGTTTTGGTATTCGATGTACACTTACTTGAAATCAAATAAGTAGTATTAAAAAGCAAAACGCAAAGAGGCAAGTTGAGAGACTTGCCTTTTTTTGCTTTCTGAAATGAAAGAATTTAGCAAGACAGTGAAGCCATACCTCAATCAAGATTTGATTGATGAACGCTTGTGGCAGGGCTCTCCAGGTGAAATGGAGCGGGCGGCTGCCGTGTTATTTCCTTTTTACTGGAAACAGGATGAACCTTGGGTGTTATTGACTCAACGTAACCGCGATTTACGCCACCACTCTGGTCAAGTCAGTTTCCCCGGTGGTGGTTACGAACAGCAAGATAAAAACATCAAACACACAGCTTATCGGGAAACCTTTGAAGAAATTGGTATTCCCAGGAAGCACATTAAACTTTGGGGCTTTTTAGATGGTGTAACCTCAATCAGCGGTTTTCATGTGACTCCCTTTGTGGGTGAAATCAGTGACTTAAGCCATTTAAGCATCGATAAAAACGAAGTGGATCGAGCCTTTGGTGTGCCATTTGCCTTTTTCGAAGACATTAATAACAGGGTAAAACACAAAGTGCAAACACCATTGGGTGAACGACATTATTATGTGTTTGATTATCAGGGTGATGTGATTTGGGGTTTAACGGCACAAATCATTGTACAATTAGTGGATAGAATTAATAAGAATAATCATGAGCGGTAAAATTTATATCAAAACACACGGTTGTCAGATGAATGAATACGATTCTGACAAAATGCAGGATGTGCTGTTAAAGTCACATGGTTTAACCATCACTGATGTTGAAGAAGAAGCTGATGTGATTTTAATCAATACATGTTCAATCCGTGAAAAGGCTCAGGAAAAAGTTTTTTCGCAATTGGGTCGTTGGCGCAAAATCAAGGAAAACAAACCTGGTGTTATTATCGGTGTGGGTGGTTGTGTTGCTTCACAGGAAGGTGAGGAAATCATCAAGCGTGCTCCTTATGTAGATTTGGTGTTTGGGCCACAAACCATTCATCGCTTGCCTGAATTACTTGAGGAAAGAAACAAACAACAAAAGCCACAAGTTGATATTTCATTTCCTGAGATTGAGAAATTTGATAACCTGCCTAAGCCGCGAAAGGAAGGTCCTGCTGCTTTTGTGTCAATCATGGAAGGTTGCAGCAAATATTGTACATTCTGTGTGGTGCCTTATACCCGTGGTGAGGAGGTTTCCAGGCCATTGGACAGTGTCTTGTCAGAAATCATGCAACTGGCTGAACAGGGGGTCAAAGAAGTTAATCTTTTGGGTCAAAATGTGAATGCCTATAGAGGTATGTCTCATGAAGGTGATGTGGTCGATCTGGCCTTACTAATACATTATGTGGCAGCGATTGATGGTATTGAGCGCATACGTTTCACCACTTCCCATCCGGTTGAATTTACCGATGGTTTGATTGAGGCATTTCGTGACGTGCCTGAATTAGCTAACTACCTGCATTTACCGGTACAAAGTGGCTCAGATCGTATTTTATCGATGATGAAACGCGGACATACAGCATTGGAATACAAACAAAAAATCCGAAAATTGCGTGAGGTCAGACCAGACATCAGTCTGTCTTCAGATTTTATTGTCGGTTTCCCTGGTGAAACTGCTAAAGATTTTGAAGATACCATGAAACTGATAGAAGATATTGGTTTTGATCAATCATTCAGTTTTATCTATTCTGCCAGACCGGGAAAGACAGCGTCTTCAATGCCAGATCTGGTTTAAAAAAAAAAAAAAAAGGCTCGATTACAAAGATTACAGGCGACCATCAATGAAATGGCTGCTAAAATCAGTCAGGAAATGGTTGGCAGTACCCAAAAAATTCTGGTTGAGGGAACTT
>JAGRJR010000131.1 GCA_020442635.1 Lysobacterales bacterium | reverse complement strand
AGCAACTGGCAGGCAAACCATTGTAGTTACAGAAATCCCTTATCAGGTAAACAAGGCCCGTTTAATTGAGAAAGTGGCCGAGTTAGTCAAGTTGAAAAAAATTGAAGGTATTTCAGCTTTACGTGATGAGTCGGATAAAGATGGCATGCGCATAGTGTTCGAACTTCGTCGTGGTGAAGTGGCTGAAGTGTTGTTAAATCAATTGTTCAAGTTGACTCAATTACAGACCGTGTTTGGTATCAACATGGTGGCTTTGGTTAATGGGCAACCCAAAACGCTTGGCCTGATTGAAATCCTCACAGAGTTCATTAAACATCGTCGTGAAGTCGTGGTTCGCCGGACTTTGTTCGAGTTGAAAAAAGCCAGAGATCGCGCTCATGTGCTAGAAGGTTTGGCTGTGGCATTAGCCAATATTGAAGAGATCATTGAACTAATTAAAAAATCGAAAAATCCGACAGAGGCCAGAGATAAATTGTTGGATAAAAAATGGAATTCTTCTTTGATTGCTGCTTTGTTGGATAACGATGCACACATGTGTAGGCCAGAGGATTTGGACGATCAATACGGTTTCTTTGAAGATGGTTATCAATTGTCACCCATTCAGGCTAAAGCCATTTTGGATTTGCAACTGCATCGTTTAACAGGTCTTGAACAGGATAAAATAACTGATGAATTCAAAGAAATCATTGAATTTATTAAAGAATACTTGGAAATTTTAACCAATCCGGATCGCCTTCTGGAAGTCGTACAAGATGAATTGATTGAAATCAGAGACAATTTTGGTGATGAGCGTCGAACTGTTATTATGAACAGACAGCGACACCTAACCATGGAAGACCTGATCATTGAAGAAGATGTGGTGGTCACCCTGTCTCATGAAGGTTATGCCAAGATGCAGCAGGTTGATGTGTATCGAGCGCAAACCCGTGGCGGTAAAGGTAAATCAGCCACTGCTATGAAGAATGAAGACTTCATTGAACGACTGTGGATTGCCAATACCCATGACACCTTGTTGTGTTTCAGTAACCAAGGGCAGGTTTATTGGTTGAAGGTTTATGAATTGCCGATGGCTTCCAGAACTGCTCGAGGTAAACCATTGGTTAATCTCTTGCCTCTGGATAAAGATGAGAAAATTACAGCCATATTGCCAGTGAGGGAATATGACGAAGATAAATTTGTATTCTTTGCTACTGCTAAAGGCGTGGTCAAAAAAACGCCTTTGTCCAATTTTTCAAGACCAAGAGCCAACGGCATCATTGGCTTAGGCTTGTTGGACGATGACTACCTGGTTAATGTTGAATTGACCAATGGTAATCAGGACGTATTCCTATTTTCAAGCTCAGGCAAATGCATTCGTTTTGATGAAAATGATGTGCGTGTGATGGGCAGAACTGCACGGGGTGTACGTGGTATCACACTGAAAGGTGGTCATAAGGTGGTTTCCATGTTTGTTGCGGAAGAAGGTAATGTTTTGGTTTGTACTGAGAATGGTTATGGTAAGCAAACCAAGCTTGAAGAGTTTTCAAGAATCAGAAGGTCAGGACAGGGCGTGATTGCTATTCAAACCAGCGAGCGTAATGGTGCCGTGGTTGGTGCTTGCCAAGTCTTGCCAGAAGATCAAATTATGTTGATTTCCAATGGTGGCACTTTAGTAAGAACTGCTGTTGATGGTATTTCAACGGTTGGTCGTAATACTCAAGGTGTCACACTGATTCGGTTGGCCAACAAAGAAAAATTGGTCAGTATCGCCAAAGTCGTTAATTTAGATGACGATGAGGAAACCGATCAGATTGGTGAGACGGACGATGAGTGATCGTAAACTATTGGTGGCGGGTAATTGGAAAATGCATGGTTCCTTGACCTTTGTCAAGGAAATGATGACCAGTCTCGCTACAATGCTGCCGTCAAAGATGAACTATGATGTCGCGGTATTTCCTGTGTATATTCACTTGCATGAAGTGATCAATACCAAGCCTGAACAAGTTTTGTGTGGTGCGCAAAATCTCAGTGAATATGACGATGGTGCAGTAACCGGTGAAGTCAGCGGCAAAATGCTGGCTGATTTGGGCTGCAATATGGTGCTGGTTGGTCACTCCGAGCGTCGAGTGATGAACCGTGAAAGTAATGAAGAGGTGGCGAAAAAATTTGCTCAGGCGTTGAAATATGGTCTCACTCCGGTTTTATGTGTGGGTGAATCATTGCTTGAACGTCAGTCGAATCAAACTTTTGATGTGGTTTGGGCGCAAATTCAGGCGGTTCTGGACTTGGTTGGTATCGAGCAATTGGGGCTGGGCGTGCTGGCATACGAGCCTGTTTGGGCCATTGGTACCGGTGAAACAGCCACTGCTGAACAAGCGCAAGAAGTTCATCAATTTATCCGTTCTCAATTGGCATTAAATGATGATACAATATCGCGCCGCATCCGCATCCTCTACGGAGGAAGCTGTAAAGGTTCAAATGCATATGAGCTTTTTTCGATGCAAGACGTTGATGGAGGACTGATTGGAGGTGCCTCATTAACAGCCCAAGATTTTATGGCTATTTGTCAAGAAGCGGACAAATTGTCACAAGGAGATTAATAAATGACAATTAACTTTTTAAACATTGCTCAGGTATTGGTGGCAGTTGCCCTGATCATTTTTATTTTGATTCAACGAGGTCCTGGAGCTACAGCTGGTTCAGCTTTTGGTGGTGGTGCGTCGGGTACTGTTTTTGGTGCAAAAGGTTCTGGATCTTTTTTGACCAAGTCGACTGCGATTCTGGCTACTTTGTTTTTCATAATCACTATGTTGATAGCCATAGACGCCAGAGATACCTATGCGGCTTCTGGTGAAGCAGCCAATCAGGATTTGGGCGTTATTGGCACATTAGATTCTGACAATCAAGAACCTGCTATGGTTCCTGAAGGAGATGGTGCGATTGACGTTTCTGGAGTCATTGATGCAGTAGAACAAGCAGGTGATGAAGTGCAGCAAACTGCTGAGCAAACAGGCGATGCCATCAAAGATGCTGCAACTGATGCACAAGATGTGATGGTTGAAACTGCTGATCAGGCAGCTCAAACAGTAGAAAATGCTGCAGAGGAAGTTGCAGAAAAAATTAAAGAAACCGTTGATAAGTCTGATGAAGACTCTGATGACGGTGATCAGTAATTAAAATTAAAAAGCGCATTATTGAATGTGTAAATTTGCCGAAGTGGTGGAATTGGTAGACACGCTATCTTGAGGGGGTAGTGACCATCGGTCGTGCCGGTTCAAGTCCGGCCTTCGGCACCAATATTTTTAAATTGAACAGGGGATAGCTTAATGATAGCTCCATACTTTCCAATTTTAATGTTTTTGGCAGTATCAACGGGTTTAGGTATTGCTTTAATGTCCTTAGGTTTGTTGTTTGGTACCCGCAAGACAACAGACGAAAAAATATCAGCTTATGAGTGTGGTTTCGAAGCCTTTGATGACGCGCACATGAAATTTGATGTGAGGTTCTATTTGGTGGCCATCCTTTTCATCATTTTTGATTTAGAAATCGCATTTTTATTTCCTTGGTCAGTGGTTTTAGAAGAATTAGGGCCATTTGGTTTGGTTTCCATGTTTTTGTTTTTGTTCTTGTTGGTCATTGGTTTTGTTTATGAGTGGAAAAAAGGAGCATTGGAATGGGAGTAGTTGATAACATCATTCAACCGGTGGTTGACCAAGGTGTGGAAGGCAATAGAGGTTTTGTGACTACCACTGTTGATGCATTACTTAATGGTGCCAGAACCGGTTCACTGTGGCCCATGACTTTTGGTTTGGCTTGTTGCGCAGTAGAAATGATGCAAGCTGGTGCTTCTCGTTATGATTTGGATCGCTTTGGTGTGATTTTTCGTCCCTCTCCACGACAGTCCGATGTAATGATTGTAGCAGGTACTCTGGTTAATAAAATGGCACCTGCACTGCGAAAAGTTTATGACCAGATGCCGGAACCAAAATATGTGATATCAATGGGGTCATGTGCCAATGGTGGCGGTTATTATCATTATTCATATTCGGTGGTGCGAGGCTGTGATCGAGTCGTACCTGTAGATATTTATGTGCCAGGTTGTCCGCCAACGGCTGAAGCCTTGATTTATGGTATTTTGCAATTGCAAAAGAAAATTAAACGCACCAACACCATCGCCAGAACATCATGAGCAATTATAAATTTAAACTGACCAAGGAATTGGTTGAGCATTTTGCAGAACACAAGCTGGAAATTACAGAATCAAAACTAGGAGTGGTTTGTACCGTTCCCTTGGAATTGTGGGTAGAAGTCGCAAAAAAACTGCGTGACGATGAAGCTTTTCGATTTGAGCAATGTATTGATGTTTGCGGCGTTGACTACCTCACTTATGGTGAAGCTGAATGGCAAACCGAGGGCGTATCATCAACTGGTTTTAGCCGAGGTATCAAAAGTAAAGGACCCGGACGATTCTCATGGGAAGAACGACGTGAAGAGTCGTTACCCAACCGGTTTGCAGTAGTTGCGCAATTGTTATCTATTAAATATAACCGAAGATTAACCATTAAGTGTTTTGCGCCTGATGAGGGTATGTTAATGGTACCATCTTTGGTTGATGTTTGGCCTGGTGTAAATTGGTTTGAACGTGAAGCTTTTGATCTATACGGCATTATTTTTAAAGGACACCCTGATTTACGTAGAATTCTGACAGATTATGGTTTCATTGGTCACCCATTCAGAAAGGACTTTCCATTGATTGGCAATGTTGAAGTGACCTATGACGAAGAAAAACAACGTGTGGTATATCAACCTGTGACTATTGAACCACGAGTGCTGGTGCCTAAAACCATAAGACGAGATTCCCGTTATGTTGAACAAAAGAATAACCAGGAGGCGTCATAATGTCTGAAATTAAAAATTACACCATGAATTTTGGACCTCAGCACCCTGCTGCACATGGTGTGTTGCGTTTGATTCTTGAGTTGGACGGTGAGGTTGTGGAGCATGCAGATCCACATGTGGGTTTGTTGCACCGTGGGACAGAAAAATTAGCAGAATCCAAACCATATAATCAATCAATTGGTTACATGGATCGCTTGGACTATGTGTCGATGATGTGTAATGAGCATGCTTATGTCCGTGCCATTGAACAATTGTTAGGCATTGAAGCACCTATCAGGGCACAATACATCCGAACCATGTTTGATGAAATTACTCGCATCAGAAACCACCTGATGTGGATTGGCACCCATGGTCTTGATTTGGGTGCTATGGCATTGTTTCTGTACGCATTCCGTGAGCGTGAAATGTGCATGGATATGTATGAAGCGGTATCCGGTGCCAGAATGCATGCAACTTATTATCGTCCTGGTGGTGTCTATCGTGATTTGCCAGATCACATGCCTCAATATGCTGAAAGTAAATGGACCAAGGGTAAAGATTTGGCGATGGTCAATGAATGGCGTGAAGGCAGTTTGTTAGACTTCATTGAAGCTTTTGCCAAAGACTTTCCAAGTAAAGTGGATGAATACCGCACGTTATTACAAGACAATCGAATTTGGAAACAACGAACTGTTGGCATTGGTGTGGTTTCACCAGAACAAGCAAAAGCATGGGGATTTACCGGTCCAATGCTTAGAGGTTCTGGGGTTGCTTGGGATTTGCGTAAAAAACAAACTTATGCAGCTTATGATAAGGTGGATTTTGATATCCCTGTCGGTGTTAATGGTGATTGTTATGATCGCTTTCTTGTAAGAATGGAAGAAATGACTCAGTCAGCACGTATCATCAGACAGTGTGTTGAATGGTTGAAAAACAATCCTGGTCCAGTGATGGTTGACGAGTACAAGGTGGCTCCGCCCAGCCGTGAAATGATGAAAGAGGATATGGAGTCGATGATTCATCATTTTAAATTGTTTACTGAAGGTTATACCGTGCCAGCTGGAGAAGTATATTCAGCTGTAGAAGCGCCCAAAGGTGAGTTTGGGG
>JAGRJR010000130.1 GCA_020442635.1 Lysobacterales bacterium | reverse complement strand
ATTGAACTGGCGTTGAAAATATGAAAACTATTTTGTTGATTGAAGACATTCCTCACGTTGCACAATGGATTTATCAAGCTTTAAATTTGGCTTTTAAAAAGTCACAGATTACCGTAGCAAGCACTTTGAAAGAGGGCCATAAAGCCCTTGACGAACAAACCTATGACCTGGCGCTTATTGATATTGGTTTACCCGATGGCAGTGGCATTGATTTACTCAATAGATTAGCAAAAGAACAACCTGATTGTCTTAAAGTCATGTCCACCATTTTTGATGATGACCAACATGTGTTCAGTGCACTAAGAAAAGGAGCCAAAGGTTACATCCTTAAAGATCAATCGAAACAAGAACTCAGCCAAATGTTATGTGGTATCAGCAAAGGCCATTATCCAATATCACCAGCTATCGCCAATAAATTATTACATTTTTTTCAGCCCACTCCAAAAGATAACCAGTTAACCAATCGGGAAACTGAAGTCCTCACTCTGGTAGCCAAAGGGTTTTCAGTGCCCAAAGTTGCGCAGTTGCTTTCGATTAAACCCAACACTTGTTATGGGTATGTTAAAGACATCTACCGTAAATTGAACATTAACTCACGTTCCGAAGCTGCGCTGGCTGCGACACAATTAGGATTGATTTCACCTGCCAACGATTGATGGTATCTTTACACAGCGTTATACGAAAGATATAATAGTTTGATTACAATCATTTCATAATACTCATGCTGAAGCTTCTACTATTCATTTTATTTTCCAGCTTTACCTGTATATCATCAGCCAATGACCTTTCGCAGCCACATGAACTTTGGAATCAAAACAAGCAAAAAACCGTCTCCATTTTACCTTATATGCCAGTTTCAAAACTCAGTGATGAAAAACGTGTGGTACAGGTGGGCAATTTTGTAAGCCACCAAGTGAATGTTAACTATGTGGGGGAAAATATATTAGGTGATGCTGCTAATGAACCTTCGATTGCAGTTAATCCTCTAAACCCCAAACAAATTGTAATTGGCTGGCGTCAGTTCAACAACACCAATAGCAGTTTTCGTGAAGCGGGGTTGGCCTATACCCATGATGGTGGCGAAAGCTGGCACAATATTGGTCCTTTAGAACCTGGCATATTTCGCAGTGATCCGGTTTTGGCAGCCAATGCAGATGGTGTATTCTTTTATCAAAGTTTGGCAGTAAAAGAAAGTAATGGACAACCAGGACTACAGGATGATGATACTTTTCGAGTGGACCAATGGCGTTCCATAAATGGGGGTGTTACCTGGATTGATAAAGTAAATGCTATTGGTGGAGATAAAAGCTGGTATGCCATTGATCAGTCAGACAGCAGTAATCGTGGTAATGTCTATGCTGTTTGGAATTTGGCAGGAAATAACCACTATCCAAAGAGCTTTAATTATTCTGTTGATAATGGCATGAGTTATTCAAGCCCTATTCAAATGCCTAAATCACCGGTGTATGGAACGGTGGCGATAGGCTTTGATGGAGAAGTTTATATGGCTGGGCTTTATGGTGATGGCTTAACCTATGGCGATCTGAATTTAATTAAAACCAATAATCCCCTATCACAAATGTTTCCAGAATTTATTCAGGTCACTCCCTTGAATTTAGGTGGTCCCATGCTCACAGGAGCCATCAATCCTGAAGGCTTGTTGGGTCAGGTTTGGGTGGCTACTGATAAATCGGAACGTCACACACGAGGCAATGTTTATGTTGCCAGTTCAATCAATGGGTTTGGCAGTGATCCTCTGGATGTTCATTTTATTCGCAGTACAGATGATGGTATCAGTTTTCAAAATCCCCAAAAAATCAACACGGATGCCAGCCAGATAGATTGGCAGTGGTTTGCCACCATGGGCGTGGCTCCCAATGGCCGGATTGACATGGTGTGGCTTGATACCCGAAATGCACCTACCACTCAATTCTTTCGTTCGATGTCAGAATTGTTCTACAGCTACTCTTATGATGGTGGTCTCACTTTTTCCGAAAACCAGGCCATAGCTCCACTTTTTAATCACAGCCTCGGCTATCCCGTACAAAGAAAAATGGGTGATTATATCGACATTGTTTCTGATAATGGTGGCGCACATGTCGCTTATACCGCTACTTATACAGGTGGTCAGGATGTCTATTACATCCATGCCAAACCCGCAGCCTATGAAGAAAACCCCTATTTTCCTAGCCATGAAATGGATGGTATTTGGCACAATCCAGCGGTTCCAAGACAGGGTGTTCTTACCAAAACACTGGTACAAAATCCAAACAGTGAAGATGCACAATTGGTGAATTTCGAAGCAGTGTTTACTGAAACGCCTGATGGCAGACCAACATGGTTTGTGTTACAGCAGGCACATCCATTAAATGGTGATCAAATTCAATATGTCGTTTTGTATCCAACCGGTGATTTGAGCACAGAAGGGGTGTCATTGCGACCTATTGGCATGGTAACCAAATCCAGGCTGTATGATCAACAGGGCGAGTTGATTAAAAATAAACTAAATTACAGTTTTGATATGTCTGATGATGCGATTGGAAGCATAAACAATTCCGACCTTACCAATTTATATAGTCCGGAGTTTTATCAGAATAATCCTTTTTATGGGGTGTTAAAACAGGTTGAGTTAGAGCCGATTGTAGCAACAGAACAAACCAGAGAGGCTCATTGCATTCTGCAAAACTTGGTTTTTGATAACCCCAACGAGAAAGCAGAAGGGCGAGTTCCCGTGGTTTTTCAAACGGACGGAGCAATACAGTGGTTTGTGGCAGATTTCACTTACCAAAAAATTACCGATCCAGCGGGAAACCAAAGTGTGGTACTTGACGAAAACCAATTGGCCCAACCTACCTGGCAAGTGATGAACTTATCATCAGGTAATTGGCTGAATGATCAACAAATCATTAATGATATTTATCGGCCCAATGGTGGTAACGGTTTTTTCACAGCAGCTGACACAGATACAGGAGTCACCTTAACTGGAACCGAAACATTTACCTTTACCGATGACCTGCAAATTCAAAGCCTTAATAGTGATGGCTCTGTAGAATCCTTTAATGCTGTTGCTTTTAACAGTTATTGTGGCGATTTCAGGGAATAAAACACCAGCACTGATGGTCGTTATCAGTTAAGATACCGCTATTTGATCCAAGCAGATATCAACTATGAGAACTTCGGCTTTTCATTTAGTCACCAGAAAGGAAACCCCACAAGACGCTGAAATTGTTTCACATCAACTGATGATTCGGGCAGGCCTGATTCGTAAACTCGGTGCTGGATTATATACTTGGGCACCTTTGGGCTTGCGTGTATTACAAAAAATTGAAAACATCATCCGTGAAGAAATGAATGCAGCGGGTGCTTTGGAAATGTTGATGCCAGCGGTTCAACCCAAAGAGTTGTGGGAAGAAACTGGTCGAATTAATGATTTTGGTGGACAACTTTTGGCCATTCATGACCGTGCTGAGCGTGACTATTTCTTTGGTCCAACCCACGAAGAAGTGATTACTGATTTTGTGCGCAATGAGATCAACTCTTACAAACAATTGCCGATTAATTTTTATCAGATTCAAACCAAATTTCGTGATGAAATCAGGCCACGGTTTGGTGTGATGCGTTCACGAGAGTTCATCATGAAGGACGCTTATTCATTCCATATGTCACAGGAGTCACTGGAACAAACCTATGAGACCATGAAACAGGCATACACCAACATCATCTCTCGTATAGGACTTAAATTCAGATGTGTATTGGCTGACTCAGGAGCCATAGGTGGCTCTGGTTCTCAGGAATTCCATGTCATTGCAGATTCAGGTGAAGATGCCATCATGTATTCAGACAGCGGCGAATATGCTGCCAACCTGGAAAAATGTGAGGCGGTTAGTTTGATTGAAACGCGTGCGGAACCATCAGCTGAATTAACTGAAGTACATACTCCTGGTCAAAAGACCATTGAAGATGTGGTTAACTTTCTGGGTCTGGAAAAAACCCAAACCGTAAAAACCTTATTGGTAGAAGGTGTTGAACAAGCCGTCGCATTGGTGGTGCGTGGAGATCATAACCTCAATGAAGTCAAAGCAGTCAATTTAGCAGCTGTGGCTTCACCATTAAGAATGCTTAATGATGATGAAATCAAAGCAATTGCCGGCTGTGATGCTGGTTCGATTGGGGTCAAAGATTTGAATTGTCACATCATTATTGATCGCACTGTGGCAAACATGCATGATTTCGTATGTGGCGCCAACAAAACCGATTATCATTTAACTGGAGTTAATTGGGAAAGAGATGCTCAATACCATGCAGTAGAAGACCTGCGTGATGCCCAGGTGGGTGACCCCAGTCCAGATGGCGTAGGCACGTTACAAGTGGCCAGAGGCATTGAGGTGGGTCATATTTTCCAATTAGGTAATAAATATTCAAAAGCCATGAATGCTGTGGTATTGAATGAGCAAGGAAAATCACAAGCCATGGAAATGGGCTGTTATGGCATGGGCGTCACCCGAATGGTGGCTGCTGCCATTGAACAAAACCATGACCATAAAGGCATCATCTGGCCAAGTAACATCGCTCCATTCACAGTGGCCATTCTACCGATGAATTATCAAAAATCTGAACGGGTTCGTCTTGCTTCAGATGAGTTGTATGAAGCTTTATTGGCCAAAGGCGTCGAAGTGATTTTAGATGACAGAAAAGTTCGTCCAGGCTTTATGATGTCAGATTTCGAACTGATAGGCATCCCGCATCAGGTCATTATTGGAGATCGTGCTTTAGATGCCAATGAGGTGGAATATCGCAACCGAACTGATATGAATTCTGAAAACATCAATCGTGATACAATCCTCTCATTCCTGCTAGATCAATTGAGCGCATGACTAAAAAAGTAAGAAACACACTCAAAGATTCGGCACTGTTTTTAAAACATGCCATCAAATCACCCATGCAGGTGGCCTATTTTATGCCTTCATCTCCCTGGTTGATTGAGCAAATAGCTAAAAGCGCGCATTTGAGTGATGCCAAGCACATCATGGAGTTAGGGCCTGGTACAGGAGGTACCACCAAAGGCATTCTCAAATACATGCAGGATGATGCCAATCTCATCTCTGTTGAAATCAATGAAAAATTCATTGAGCACATTGAAAAAACCATTGATGACAAAAGATTATCAGTCAGCAATAAAGGGGCTCAAAATCTTGAGGAAATTATGCAAGACTATGATTGGGGCTCAGCGGATGTCATCATTTCCGGCATTCCATTCACCACTTTACCGAAAGGGATGGATAAAGCCATCATAAACTCTATTTATCAGGCACTGAAACCAGGCGGAATTTTTCTGGCCTATCAGTTACGTGATCATGTCAGTAAGTTGGCAGAACCCGTTTTTGGTGAATACATTTACAAAACTATAGAGTTTAAAAACATTCCACCCATGCGTATTTACTGCTGGAAAAAATGAAAACCATAGGCTTACTCGGCGGTATGAGTTGGGAAAGCACACTGGTTTATTACCGCGAACTTAATCGCACCATCAATCAACAGCTTGGCGGTCTGCATTCTGCCCAAATCATCCTATCCAGTGTTGATTTTGCCCCTTTGGAAGCCATGATGTTACAAAATGATTGGTCTGCGATTGAGAAAGCATTGCTTAATCACGCCCAGAAATTACAACAAGCAGGCGCCGATTGTTTGGTGATAGCCACCAATACCATACACAAGCTGGCAGAAGGTATCGGTTCAGCCATCGATATACCATTAGTTCATATTGCCGATGCAGTGGGTAAAGACTTGCAAAGCCACAATATAAGCAAAATAGGTTTGTTAGGAACACGCTTCACCATGGAAGAAAACTTCTATGCCAGCCGCCTTAAACAGCAATACAACATAGACACTTTCATACCGGATTCAGCAGACAGGCTGATCATCAACCAAATCATTTTTGATGAACTCTGCAGAGGTCAGTTGCTACCAGAGTCCAAAGCAGCTTATCTTGAAATTATC
>JAGRJR010000012.1 GCA_020442635.1 Lysobacterales bacterium | reverse complement strand
AACAGTGCAATGGAAAATAAACGAAACCCAAAAGCACGATTGGCTGTGTTTGTTAACATTTGATGAACCCCTTAATTATTTTTTATCGATGTTATTTAGTGCGAATACCCAATTTATTTGAGTCTGCACTTTTTGAGGACTTTCTGTATGACTCTGGTCAGTTCAATTGCTTTAAAAATAATGTTTCAAGCCATGGGTAAACTGAAAGATTGATTTAAGAATTCCCCTTGATTGAGAATAACACTTTTGGAACATTTTTGTAAAGTTGCTTTTGAAGTGAGTGTTATTTTCGAAGCAAAAAGGTGAAAACAAGCAGAAAGCTGTATTCATATTTTGTTTACATGTTAAAATGCAGGTGTTTAGAACATTTATATCATTAGTGCAAGAAATCAAAGAGAACAGTAAACAACTCAATTCCATCTCAGAAGTCATCTTCCAAGCAGTCGATTCGTCCAAAGCGCAAAAAATCACCTCATTACCTGTCAGTCACTTAACTTCGGTCACTGATTACATGATTATTTGTACAGGGAGTTCCAGTCGACATATGCGTCATTTGGCAGAAACGGCCATTGAAGCAGTTAATGAGCATGGTTTTGAAGTGTTGAGTACCGAAGGTATGAACTCAGATGAGTGGATCATTGTTGATTGTGGTGATGCAGTGTTACATGTGATGAGCAATGAAGCTCGTGAGTTTTACCATTTGGAAGGCCTTTGGGATATCAAAGAAAGCCCTGAATAATGAACATCAGCCTGCTTTCGCCCGGGCATAAGATGCCTGAATGGGTCAATGTGGCCTTTCAGACTTACAATGAGCGTCTGCCCAATCATTTAAAAATTCAACTTCTAGAATTAAGCCCCGTATCACGGCAAAAGGGACTTTCTGTGCCACAAATCAAATCTCAGGAAGCCGATGTTATTGAAAAACACCTTAAGCCTGGAGCACACAACATTGCGTTGGACGAACATGGTAAGGCCATCAATACAGCTTATCTAGCCAAACAATTGGCTGAATGGCAGATGCAAGGACAGGATATAAACCTCATCATAGGTGGTGCCGATGGACTTGATCAACGCATCAAAAATATAGCCAATCAAACCTGGTCATTATCAAAGTTGGTATTCCCACATCAATTGGTGAGGGTAATTGTGGCTGAGCAGATTTACCGTGCCTACACCCTGCTCAACAACCACCCTTATCATCGAGAATAACCGTTATGAGTTCATCAGTTCCCCAAATCATACTGGCTTCTAAGTCACCGCGTAGAAAACAGTTGCTTGAGCAGTTGGGGTGGTCAGTTATATGTCAGGCGGTTGATGTGGATGAAACACCGATTGACAATGAAAAACCCGTGAATTATTGCAAGCGCATTACCTTGGCAAAAGCTCAGGCAGCGCAAACAGTGATTCAAAGTGAATTGCCAATTCTAACCGCTGATACGACGGTGGTTTTACAGCAAAAGATTTTGGGAAAACCAAGTGACGAACTTGCTGCCTTTAATATGCTCAAAAGTTTATCGGGAGTGTCACATCAAGTCATCACCGTTGTGGCTATAAGCTACCAAGGGGAAACGTTGAGTGTGGTGAATCAAAACAAAGTAAAGTTTGCAAAAATTAACGAAGCAGAAATAAAAGCCTATATCGCCACCGGAGAACCTATGGATAAAGCAGGTTCTTATGGCATACAAGGCTTTGCGGCGATGTGGATTGAGAAAATTGAAGGCAGCTATTCGGGCATCATGGGTTTACCACTTTATGAGACCACACAACTTTTTAAGAAAGTGGATATAATAACTCCGTTAGATGTCTAAAAGAGATCTCTGAAAAACATCGTAGGCAAAATGAGTGTGGTATGTCAAAAGAAATTTTAATCAACAGCAATGGTTTTGAAACCCGGGTGGCTCTGGTAGAAGAGGGCATGCTTTCAGAAGTTTGGTTAGAAAGGGACAAAAAACATTCTATCGTTGGCAATATTTATAAAGGTACTGTAGAAAAAGTCTTGCCAGGGTTACAGGCAGCATTTGTTAATATCGGTCAGGAAAAGGCCGCTTTTATCCATGTTTCTGATATTGTCGAACAACATGTAGAAGCTAAGGGTGTGGCAGAAGGCTCAATTAGTAAAATCCTACATGAAGGTCAGCATATTGTCGTACAGGTTTACAAGGATCAAATTGGCAGTAAAGGTGCCCGTATTACCACCCAGTTAAGTATTCCAAGTCGCTATTTGGTGATGTTGCCCAATTCTCCAGCTTTGACAGCCATTTCTGCGCGTATAACAGATGACCTTGAACGTGATCGATTGACTGAACTGTTAATCAAAATCAATCGAGATAACAAGGATTTTGGTTTGATTGCCAGAACCAATGCTGAGCTGGTTGGTCATACTGGCTTGTATCATGACTGGCGATTTTTGAAACGTCTGTGGCAACAAATAGATGGCACCATTAAAACGTCAAAATCTCCCTCACTGATTTACAGTGAATTTGCTTTGAGCAAAAAAGTTGTCAGGGATCAAATTAATGAAAACCTGACTAAAATCACCACTGATTCTCATGAAATTTACCAAAAACTTAATCAGTTCTTGCATGATTTTGCCCCTGATTGGAGTGGTGCTTTGGTGGAATACAACTTGACACGTCCTTTATTTGACCAGTTTCATATTGATGATGAAATTGATCGTTCTATCCGCAAGAATGTGGCATTAAAATCTGGTGGTAATTTGGTTTTTGATCAAAATGAAGCGATGACTACCATTGATGTTAATACTGGCCAATTTGTTGGCTATAAATCGCTTGAGGACACTGCATTTAAAACCAACCTGGAAGCGGCTCAAACCATTGCCAGACAGCTCAGATTACGCAACATCGGTGGTATCATCATTATCGATTTTATTGATATGTTGGAAAAATCTCATAAAAACAAGGTGCTACAAACGCTAGAGGAGTATCTAGAAAATGACAGCGCCAGAACCAATGTTTTAGGATTTACCGGTTTAGGTTTGGTAGAAATGACCCGCAAGCGCACCACTGAAAATCTTAATGATTTGTTGTGTGAACCCTGTGACAAATGTGGTGGTAACGGGAGCATAGAAACCATTGAAACCATCAGTTTTAAACTATTTCGTGAAATCACCCGGTCAGTGAAGCAATTCAAAGCCAGTAAAGTGATGGTGATTGGTTCATCTAGGTTGGTCAAATACATCATTGATGAGCACTCAGAAACATTAGCCGAAATGGAGGAAGTTCTGGGTAAGCGCATCAGTTTTCAGGCCGAGGACAGTTACGAAAGACACCAACATGATGTGGTGTTGTTCTAAGTCCCTGTGTTATGACTAAAACCAAAAAACATCATTGGCTATTTAAACTGTGGGTTAAGTTGCGCGGTTTACTCGCATTGTTGATCGTATTGGCTGGCGTATGTGTGGGTTTGTTGAGTTTACTGTTGCCTTTTGAGTCATTATATCAAAAACAACTGGAAGCTTTTTTGGAAGAACAATGGGGGTTGGTAGTTGAAGTGGATGAAGTTGAGGGTTCATGGCATGGTTATGGCCCTTATTTTTCACTCAAAAACTTATCTCTAAGCGGCAAACAAACCATAACTCTGGAAGCTGCCAGTTTATCGATTAATGTATATCAATTATTGATACCTGGTGGACGAACTGGGATTGATTTAAGCATCAATAAGGCTGAATTGGACATGATTCATTCGACTGATGGTCCGACCATCACCATCAATGATGAACAAGATGAAGCGAAATTTACAGAAATGTTGGATCGGGTACTGGCGTCTGGTTCTTTGCGAGTTAATGAATTATTGTTGAATGTGGCCAATCAGCAAGGTGATGTTTTACTTGAGGGCCTGATTGCTGATTTTTTGTTGGAACAGGATCAGGACAATCGGGCATTCAGACTGTTGATACATAATGAAAACCGGGATCAAAATATTGTGGTTCGCAGTATTTCAGCAAGAACCAAAACTTTGAGTAAAAATGCACGTTGGCATATAGCTTTTAATCAGTTTGACTTGTCTCAGCTTAAGGATTTAGTTAAAGATGTGGTTTTGCCCGAGGGCAAGATAGATGGTGAAGTGTGGTTAGAAGCAAAAAATGGTTATGTGGTTTCTTCGGTGGGGCTGCTTAAATGGCAAAGTGTCGACAATTCCTGGTCTTTTCAATTAGGCATCAATCATCAAGGTGATGACAAGAATTGGCTGAGTCACTGGCGCATTGACCGTTTAAGAATTAATGACAAAACTTTTGCCAACGTGGATTTTTGGGGACAGCGACAAGGTGATGTCAGTGAATTCAGAATCGACACCATTCCTTTGGAGTTTTTGGCCAGGGTTCAGGCTGAAGTGAAGCCTCAAAGCCCAGAAAAACAAGCGTTGCTCGATCAGTTGCAGGGAGTCATCAACCCCGTTGAAATGACTTATGACTATACCCGTAAGCAAATGACGTGGGCACATGCACAATTTGCCAACTTGGCATTGCAACATAATGATATTGATGTCAAAGGTTTGGCAGGCGAGGTTGATTTTTACAATCAACAGGTCAAACTCAGGATTGACAGCAGTGTGGGTTACTTAGCCATTCCAGCTATTTTTCGTGGTGTTTTAAACTGGCAGGAATTGACAGCACAAGTTGACTTTTCAATGCAGCCCGGTAGTCAAATACTGCAAGTCAATTCATTCTGGTGTGATTGTGTAGACTTCAACCTGGCTCTTTGGTTACAAATGAATCTGGCCGATACCAAGTCCCTGATTTTAGCCAGTAAAGTTACTGATGTGACAGTTAACAAGCTTTGGAAATATTGGCCTCACAATGTTTGGAAACCCAAAACATTGGATTGGTTAGACAACAGTTTGTTGGCTGGATATGTGGAAAAAGGGTTTGTTTTTGTTCAGGGTGATTTGGTGCCAGAACTGTTCAAAACTGGTGCGGCAGCCTTTATCTCAAGGGCGTACGTTAAGGAAACTGCCAACCGCTTCAGACCTGATTGGCCGATTGTGGAAGCCATTGATGCGGTTGCCTTGTTCACTCAACATTCTGTGCATGTGTCAGTAGAAAAGGCTGTAACTCAAGGGTTAAGGATTGCGCCCAGTGAGGTTGATATTGCTTCTTTAGAAGAGGGCATCATAACGGTTGATATGACAGCTTATGCCAAGAACAATCAGGTGTTAGATTATTTGAATCAATCACCATTGTCTGAAAACATTAAGCTAAGTAATAAAATTTCCTTAAAAGGGGAACAACAAATTGATTTAAATTTCGACATTCCCTTAAAGTCAGAAGAAAAGCAGGCATTTAAACCCAATGGTAACATCAGGTTTAATAACACCACATTCTCGACAGATCATTTAACGTTGGATGATATCAATGGTTCGGTCAAATTAGTGGGTTACCAATTGATGCTCAAGGATTTACCAGCGGCATTAGATTCTACGGCAGTTACATTGAATGGCCATATCATTACCAAATCAGCTGAGGGTGTACAAATTGATGTTGACCTTGATGGCGTGCTTGATGCTGGTTATTTACTGAATAAAATCAACACAGAGTTGCCCATTCAAGGGGCATCGACCTGGCACATTAACATCCAGGATCAACAAGATGAATTATTCATGACAGCAGAATCTGATTTAACCGGAGTCAGTATTGATTTACCAGCGCCATTGAATAAAAAAACCGATGAACCACAAACATTGCAAATCAAGTGTTCAATCCCATGTAGCCAGTCAGAAGTTGCATTAAGTTATGCCGATAAGATTAATTCCACGATTCAGTCTAATAAAGGTCAATATGAATTATCACAATTGAATTTTCTCAATCCTGATGAGCCTAAAGAAAACTCTAACCCATTTGGTGGTGACATTGATGAAGTGAATCTGGATGAATGGTTAACTTTACTTCCCAAAAAGCAAGAAAGTACTCAACAAAAAAATCAGCGACAATCGCTGCCTTTCAATGATGTGTCTTTGCATATCGAAAGGTTGATTTTTATGTCCAGAACTTTCAAGGATGTGGCTTTGGATATACGACGTTCAACAGACAGTCTGGTGATTCAGATTGAAAGTCCAGCCATAAAAGGCTTGGTGGAAATTGCAGATGACCTAGGTAGAAAAGGTGTGGTGGCGCAGTTTGAACATTTAAACTGGATTGATACCAATGATGCAGGAGAAGTGGTGGTTACTAACCACAGTTCCAAAGTGCCGGATATTCACCTTTGGGTGGATGAATTCAGTTATCTTGGTATTCCTTTGGGTGAGTTACGCATGGAAATGCGTAATGTCGCTGATGGTATCATCGTTGAATTGCTGAGTATTAAATCTGAGATGGCAGAAATTAATGTATCAGGTGAGTGGCATAAATCAGTAGGTCGGTTGGGACAATCTAATTTCAATGTGGTGATGTTTTCAGAACGAATTGCAGATTTTTTGCAAACTGTTGGATTCAATGCACCCATCACCAATGCCCAAACGCTGATAAAAATGAATGCAGTTTGGGATGATGTTCCCAGTCAGTTTGATATGGCAAAAATTGATGGCGAGTTGGATATAAAACTGGGTCAAGGGCAAGTGTTAGATCAAAAACCGGGCTTTGGGCGGGTTTTGGGTTTGTTTAATCTGACCAATTTGCCACGTCGTTTGATTTTGGATTTTCGTGATGTGTTAGCTGAAGGTTTGTTGTTTCGTTCCATGGAAGGACACTTTGTGATTAATCAGGGCGTAGCTTCGACAGATAATTTCTTGATTAAGGCATCTTCTGCTAGAATTCACATCAATGGTGATGTGGGGTTTGCCGATCAAAGTTACAACCAAACCATCACTGTCAGGCCTCAAATAGGCAAAACGTTCCCAACCATCGGAGCCATTGCTGGTGGACCAGTTGGTGCGGCTGCTGGTTTCCTGGTACAGGGATTGTTTGATAAACAATTGAAAAATAAAAATGAAATCATCTATCGTGTGACTGGCACTTGGGATGAGCCGCAAATAGACTTGATTACCGATGAATAAAAACACCTTATTTCAAACGCTTTATTTACTGATTGTGGTCGGCTTTTGTGCGTACCTGGCATATGAATCTTGGGGGCAGTCTTTGGCCTATGAGCATCGCATTGGAGAATTGTCAGAAAAATTATCAATGTCAGACAATATAAAATCCAAAAGCAAAAACGTTCTTGAAACCATCACTTTTGGTTGGTACTCGGGTCACACCGAAGACCTCGAAGCATTGAATGAAATCAAGTTAAAAGCTGAGAATCATGACAAACTGGCCTACAAATACACCAAATTATTTATTGCTACTTTGGTGTTGATGTTTATGTTGCATGGATTTTTACAGTCCAAAATATCCTTGTTTGCCCTGTTAATGGTGACAGTCATTGCGTTAATGACGGGGTGGTTTGCACCGATTTTAGCCATAGTCGCTTATCAGGACATTCCTGTGCTGGGGCAGTCGGTCTTTCAGTTTGAATCCAAAAGCATTGTGTCGGCATTACAAAAGCTATACGATTCTGGGCAAACGGTGATTGCTGTGGTTATTTTTGCTTTTACCATATTAACACCTGTGTTGAAATCACTGATGATGTTGGTGATTTTGTTCAGTCAGAATTTACATTTTTCTACTAAAAGCATCAAAATACTCAAAACCATTGGTAAATGGTCGATGTTGGATGTATTTGTGATCGCAATACTGGTGACCTATTTCACCACTAAATCAGGTGGTGCTACTGATGCCACTTTACAAATTGGGGTTTATTACTTTGTGACTTATGTAATTGCCTCTATGTTATTAACTTACCTCATTAACATCAAAAATAATGTCAAATAGTCAAAACAATCCGCAAAACAGCCTGGCTCAAATCAGTCAGACCTTTCTTGAACCGGGTGGTTTGGGAGTCAATGACCTTGAGCTGATGCTAGGTGATGCCTTAGCCACAGGTGGTGATTTTGCTGATTTGTATTTTCAATCCTCGAGATTGGAATCATGGGTTTTGGAAAACCAACAAGTCAAATCAGGATCACACAGTATCGATCGTGGTGTAGGCATTCGCATTAACCAAGGTGAAAAAACTGGCTTTGCTTACACTGATGCCTTGAATAAACAAAGCATTTCCGAAGCAGTTAAGACGGCCAGAAGTATTGCACGTTCTCATGCTGACCATCAGGGTATTAACCTGCGAACGAACTCAATTCATGAGTTATATACGCCTCAAGATGTGCTGACAGGCGTAGATAACCAGGCCATCATTGAATTGTTGAACCAAATGGATGTCATGGCTCGAAAGCGGGACAGCCGGGTCAAAAAAGTGGTGTGTTCGCTGGTGTCATCACAGGAAGAAATCATGGTAGCGGCAACCGATGGTGTTTTTGCTGTGGATATACGACCGATGGTTAAACTCAGTATTCAGGTGATTTGTACTGATGATAAAGGTCGTATGGAAATGGGGTATGCTGGTGGCGGTGGTCGCATTTTATTACATGATGTTTTTAAAGCTGGTTATGCAGACCAATTTGTGGCTCAAGCAGTGCATGGCGCCTTGATCAACTTGCAGGCCAAAGAAGCACCAGCTGGAGAAATGCCAGTGGTGTTGGCGGCTGGTTGGCCAGGGGTGTTATTGCATGAAGCGGTTGGACATGGTTTGGAAGGTGATTTTAATCGTAAAGGCTCATCGGCGTTTTCTGGCAAAATAGGGCAACAAGTAACCTCAAAGGCCTGTACCATCATCGACAGCGGCATCTTGCCAAACAGACGTGGTTCTTTAAATATTGATGATGAAGGTACACAATCGCAAGAAAACGTGTTGATTGAAAATGGCATCTTGCGTGGATATATGCAAGATAAACTCAATGCCCGTTTGATGGGTGTTCCTACCACTGGTAATGGTCGTCGTGAATCTTTTGCCCATTTACCCATGCCTCGGATGACCAACACCTACATGTTGGGTGGTGAGTATGATCCACAAGAAATCATTGCTTCAGTCGATAAAGGCTTGTACGCGGTGAATTTCAGTGGTGGTCAGGTTGACATCACCAATGGAAAATTTGTCTTTTCAGCATCTGAAGCTTATATGATAGAAAATGGCAAAGTCACCTACCCGGTCAAAGGAGCCACCTTGATTGGAGACGGTCCTGCTGCGATGCAGCAAGTTAGTATGGTCGGCAATGATTTGGATTTTGACCAAGGTTTGGGCGTTTGTGGCAAAGACGGGCAAAGCATCCCAGTTGGCATAGGTCAACCCAGCCTGAAGATTGACAAATTAACAGTAGGCGGCACGCAAGTTTAAAAAAAGCGACCACCCATCTGGGTGGTCAATCAGCGACGTTTTTTATGTGGAGGGATAGACCCTCTTAAAACATGGGGTCGAAACTGTTTTTAAAAATGCTGTCAGAATACATAGGGTCAGTGTCAGGGTTGAATTCCAATGCACCCATGTCACAAGTAGAAACATTGTTATTATTGCCATCCAAAGGTCTGTCTTCATTCCTTTGATCCTGATCTGTACAATCATCACTGGCGTGATCCACCGCCAAAGAATCATGTTTTAACATCAAGGTAGGTGCAAATCCACCCCAATGATGTAAAGAGCCGTTGATAGGATCTTCTAAATTTTCATAATCGTCATTACCAGTAAAACCGCATGTGTCATCGGTGCTGGCGTTAAAATTGTCAATTAAATCAACTTCAGTGACAGGATATACCCAAGGATCATTACAGTCTTGAAATCCATTGTTCACTATCAATGATTTTCTGAATTTCAGTTGTAACTGATCTTGGTACTGAATATTTTCATTGCGATGAAAACGAATACCGTAGACCTCATGATTGGCAATGGTGGATTGATTGATGTCAGTGATGCCGCGGTCAGATCTGATGCCGCCAGTGCCGTTATCTGAAATGGTTGAATTAAAGATAAAGCTCACTGGTGCATCGGCGTTATTACCATTTGGATTAAAGTGCAAGGCATATTGTGCTGCTGTCATTGGGGCATTACTAGGGTTGCTGAGTAATTCACCATTGTGACTGACTGTACTGGTTGCAAACAGTAAAATGTATCGATTCAAAATAGCGCTTCCAACTGAATCTAAGTTAATAGGGATGTTTTCATCGGTTACTGCATTGTGATGAAAATAAGAGTTTTCAATGACAACCGTGCCATCATTAAACAAAGCCCCACCTCGGTTGGCTAAATTGTTAACGAAAATGACTTCATTTGTGCTTAGTGATCCATCAATTTCAACCTTGATTGCACCGCCTTGAAAAATGGTTTCGGTGTTAGCAACACCATTGGTTAAAGTGGCATTGATTAATGTTAAATTACCACCTGTATGAATTTGAAAAATCCGGTTAGTGCCATTACCGTCTATGGTAAAACCCTCTGAAGCATTGACAATGCTAACTTCATCAGTGATATCCAGATCACCTTCATATTGGTCAGATTGTAATTGATTCAGATAGGATAGTACGTATGTGCCATTGGGAACACCAATGGTATCGGCTCCAGGCGTAGCATTTGCTTCCATGATGGCAGCGCGTAAAGAACAGGTGTCGCCAACCATGTTTTGACCCACACAAAATCCATCTCCTGGAATGGTATCAGGAGCATCTTCAAAACGGTCTACTAAAAAGAAAGCTGCTTGTGCACAGAAACAGTTTGCCAATAAAGCAATTGAAATCAACAAATATTTTTTCATGGTAATCCTATAATTAATGTGAATTACCCGTACATTCGGCAAAAACCACTGGTCGTTTGAAAAAAGTGGAAAAATCTTTAAGAAACGCCATAAATTGAGAATCAGTGCTCAATTAAGGCGTGATGATAATAAAACCATCACTAAAAAAAATTTATATTGGTATAAAAGTTAGATTTAAGCTGATTTACAGTGTTCTAAAAACGTTTAAAACATTCAAACGAATCGTCAAAAATCACATCTGGATTATTATTGGGTACAAATAACGGGCAGACTTCAAAGTTGAATAAGGTGTCATCACTGGCCCCAAAAGCCACCCTGATTGTGTCAACATAACCTAAAAACGAATTGTTCCAACCAGAGCCAACTCCGACATTAACACCCAAAATATATGTATTGGCTGAAAGGCTCACTTGTGGATCGCCTGGTTGACCTTGGGGATTAGCATTGATCCAATCATCGAGGGTGGCATTGTAATTTTGAATCACTCCAGAACCTTGAGCACTTTGGGACACATAAACCCAAAATTTCCCATCAAAAATATCCATGATCTGCCAGCTGTCTTCAACAGGAGTGCCTAAGCCGTTGTATACACCTTCCCATATCAATAACCCCAGAACATCATCAGCAGCATTACCAAGAGTGCCCGCATCATCATAGAAGTACAAACGGAATACTGGAATGAAATGATCTGTTGTTGTACTTGCTGAATCTCGGAACCAGGCATAGTTTAACGCAGATACATTGCCAAGGGTTCTTTGGGGAAAGTCAATGGCACCAGTAGAAGTTTGCCAGACCAATTGATAGTCGGCTTTGTCTTGACCTGCGGTTTGGGTGTCGGTAAAAAACATCAGCGAACCATCACCAAACAGGGGGCGGTCCTTATTCATTTCCACCAAACCATCATTTCTTACGTTGGCTGGTTCCCAACCATTTGGATTGACAGGTGTGACTTCAACCTCTTCAAACGACCATGCTGATGTGGTGCAAAAAAATAAAAGTACAATACTGAAAAGTTTATTCATAGTTATTCCTTTGATTCTCATAGATGTTATGGCATTTAAGCATGAACATTAATAGCGTTAACGTTTATTTTCAAGTTTGTGAACATGTGTTTTTAATAATCTTGTACAAACTGCACAAATGCCTTGACTCCGTTAAGTAACGCAGATTCATCTACATAAAAATGTGGGGAGTGATTCGTAGGAGCAGTTTTTGCATCCTTATCGATAGGTGTCACACCCATAAAAAAGTAAAAACCAGGCACTTCATTGGCAAAAAAAGAAAAGTCCTCAGCCCCAGTTATTAACCCAGGATCAATAACTTTTTGAGCTCCAAACACTTTTTTCAAAGATGGCAGCATTTTTACCCCTAAGTCAGGGTCATTAATAGTAACCGGGTAACCTTCGTTGATTTTGAATTCAACCGCTGCCTCATTAGCCAGAGCGACATGACTGATGATATGTTGCAATTGGCGGTGAATGTCATTTCTGATACCCATGTCAAAGTTTCTGATGGTTCCAACCATGGTGACATCATCTGGAATGATGTTGTTGCGAATACCGCCTTTAATTGCGCCAAAAGTGACTACCGCAGGGGCTTTGGTGACATCGGTTCTTCGTGATACGATGGTTTGTACTGAATTTATGATTTGTGCTGAAGTCACAATGGGGTCAATGCCACTCCAAGGGCGGGAACCATGCGCTTGCTTACCGATAACTTTCAGTTCGAAATCATCTACGGCAGCCATCATCGGGCCAGTTCTGAAAGCTGCATATCCCGAATTCATGTTGGATGTGACATGCAAGCCAAAAACAGCCTCAGGTTTTAAGTCATTGAATAAACCTTCTTCCAACATCAGTTCCGCACCACCTTCTTCATCATCAGGAGCACCTTCTTCAGCTGGCTGAAAAATAAACATCAAAGTGCCAGCCAAATCGGTTTTATTTTGACTGAATAATTGCGCTACTGCCATTAAAATGGCTACATGAGTGTCATGACCACAAGCATGCATAACGCCAGTGGTTTCTCCACGATATTCCGCGGTGACCTTGGAGGCAAAAGACAAATCAACTTGTTCATTGACAGGCAAGGCATCCATGTCAGCCCGCAATGCCAATGTCGGGCCTGGCTTGTCACCTTTCAGGATACCTACCACACCTGTAAAAGCCAGATTGGTTTTAACTTCTATACCAAGAGATCTCAGGTGGCTTTCAATGTATGCAGAGGTTTTAAATTCTCGGTTACTGAGCTCTGGATTTTGATGTAAATGTCTGCGCCATTCCAGCATGTTTTTTTCGATGTTGTTGATGTCTGAATAAATATCAGAAAAAGCTGGCACACTGAAAGAAAACAACAACAAAACGAACAGGTTTTTCATTTAATTTACCGAAAAAGAAAATAACCATCATAGTTCAAAAAAGGAGGGGCTTCAATCACCAAATCAGTGATGACACTTGATTATTCACATAAGAAGCCTAATATATGGCTTTTGTTTATTTATTTTGAGAACATCTTATGGCAATTAAAGCAACCATCAAAACCAACAAAGGCGATATCAATATCAATTTGACTGATAACAAAACTCCGGTCACGGTAGCCAACTTTGTGAACTTGGCCAAAAATGGCTTTTACAATGATTTGACTTTTCACCGTGTAATCCCTGATTTTATGATCCAAGGCGGCTGCCCAATCGGAACTGGTACCGGTGGTCCAGGTTACCGTTTTGAAGATGAGTTCGACGCGTCCCTGAAGCACAATAAGCCAGGTATTTTGTCAATGGCCAACGCAGGTCCTGGAACCAATGGCAGTCAGTTTTTTGTTACGCATGTTGCTACCCCTTGGTTAGATGGCAAGCACTCTGTTTTTGGCGAAGTGGTTTCTGCCGCTGATCAGGCTGTGGTCGATTCAATCACCGGTGGTGACAGCATTCAAACCATTGAAGTTTCCGGTGATGTTGATGCTCTGTTAGAAGCACAGGCTGACCGCGTTAAAGAGTGGAATGACTTCATTTAAGGTGCTTTGAAATCACTTTTTTCGCTTCCCGAAAACCGTAATTTCAAAGGAGTTGATGAGTCTGATTTCTGATTTGCTACGCAAACCAACAAATGACATGAGGTTTTCGAAATCGGTTAGATAACATTTTTGAAACTGAAAATGAAATAAGCTGCTAGAGCCAAGCGGCTTATTTTTTGTTATTTGTGGGTAAATGCAGAAGAGGTTCTGTTTGATTTTCTTTTAAACAGTCTTGGCGTTTTGGTTACACCATTGAAAAGCAGGCTAAACAGTATCCCACCGATCAAACCATAACCCCAGGCCCAAAGGTTAATCGGTACTCCGGGTGCAAAGTTTTGCGCAGTGCCGTTAGCCAGATCGAGTCGCAGGTGGGTGATGAAATAGGGGATTTGATACCATAATGGTTCCTGCTCGAAAACTTGCAGTTCCTTTTGTATCGATTCAGCGCCGTTGATGCGTTTGCCCATTTGTTTCGCCGATTCAGCCACAGCGGGATCGGCATTTTGTTGTAAGCGTTCGAGATACAGGTTTAAATCTCCATTGTAATGCTGATTGGCAATGGCCTGATATTCTTTGATTTGTTCGTTTTGAGAAGCTGCATAACCGCCCATGCGCTGCGTATATTGATCAATAAAGTGAGGCAGCTGTAGAAACACCAGCACGCCTGTAGCAAAAAATATTTTGTCCAGCAAATTTTTGATCATTGTTTTATTTTAACGGACACAAAAAAGCCGGTCAATTAAACCGGCTTACTGATTTTATTACAATACCTGCTTACAAACAAGCTTGCAGATTTTCAACGAAGTGATCAAGATCAGACTCGGTTTTGGTCTCAGTGACACAAAGCAACAGGGTTTGACCTAACTCAGGGAATTGTTCACTGATATCAACGCCTGCCACAATATCTTTGGCAGCCATTGAAGCGATGACATCCTGGGCTTTGGTAGATGTTAATTGCACCACAAACTCATGGAAACCGGCGCCATTAAATAATACTTTTAGGCCATCCACTTGTGCCAGTTTTTGTTTCAAAGCATCTGTGTTTTTAATACAGTTTGAAGCCACGTTACGTAATCCGGTGGAACCCAATAATGACATATAAATGGTTGAAGCAGTCACCATCAAACCCTGATTGGTACAAATGTTGGAGGTGGCCTTGGCGCGACGTATGTGTTGTTCACGAGCCTGGTAAGTCAAAACAAAGCCATTTTTGCCATCTACATCCGTGGTCATGCCTACAATTCTACCGGGTACATTTCTGACCAGGCTTTCTTTGCAGGTTAGAAATCCGTAATAAGGGCCACCAGAGGACAGCGGTACACCTAAACACTGACCTTCACCACAACAGATATCAGCGCCATTTTCGCCCCAATTACCAGGCGCTGATAAAAGCGCCAGAGAAAGGGGGTTGGTTAATGCGATTACCATGGCATTTTGCTCATGCGCCCAATTGGTCATGGCATGTACGTCTTCATACAAACCAAAGTAGTTAGGCTGTGGAACCACAACGGCGGTGATATCCTGATCAGCAAAGGAATGCAGGTGGTTTTGATCAACCAGTCCAGTTTCTTTGTCAAACTCAACTGAAATGATTTGTATGCCCTGGTTTTTAACAATATTGTTAACCACCTGGGTGTATACCGGATTGATGTTCTTGGGAATCAGAATATACTTGCTTTTACTTTTTCTATTGGAACGAACTGCCATCAAAACTGCTTCAGCCAGTGCAGAGGAGCCATCATAAAGGGAGGCATTGGATACATCCATTCCTGTCAAATGAGCCATCATGCTTTGATACTCATAAATCACTTGTAAAGTACCTTGAGCGGCTTCTGGTTGGTAAGGTGTATAAGCTGTGTAAAATTCGCCACGAGTGGTTAATTGCCACACGGCTGCTGGAATATGGTGTTCATATGCACCAGCACCAGCGAAACACATGGGCGTTCCATCCTGTTTAGCCAGGTTTTTTATGTGGCGAGTAACTTCCATTTCACTCATGCGATCAGGAATATCTTCAAGTTTTGAAGAAATCAGTTCTGCCGGGATTTCATCGAATAATTGATTGATGCTTTCCACTCCGATGGTGCCGAGCATTTCTTTGATTTCATTTTCAGTATGTGGGATAAAGGGCATAATGTTTTAAATAAACAATCAATAAAATTACCACAATGAATCAATTAGCTTAAGTCTGAGCCAGAGGAATCATTGATTATAAAAACTGTAAAACCATTTTCTTGTGATGCAATAAGAAAGTCGTTAAAAAATAAATAATTATTCCTCGTCAGCGATTGACTCTCGATAGTCTTCAGCACTTAACAGCGAGTCGATATCAGCATCTTCGCCAAGTTCCAATTCAAAAATCCAGCCATCATCATAAGGCGAATCGTTGATCAGTTCAGGTGAGTCTTCCAGGGCTTCGTTGATGGCAGTTATGGTACCTACCAATGGACAATAAATGTCTGAAGCGGTTTTTACCGATTCAACCACACCACATTCATCTTCTTGAGCATAAGACTCATCTAACTCTGGTAATTCAACAAATACGATATCACCCAGTTGTTCTTGGGCAAATTCAGTAATCCCAACACGATAAACACCATTGCCCAAATCTTCTAACCATTCATGGCTGGCGGTATATTTTAAATTATCTGGTACGTAACTCATTTTTCTTTCCTCAATTTTTGGCTCTTTACACCTGACTTAAATTCAGGCCTCAATCAATGATTTGCCATTTCTGACAAAAGGTAATTTTACAACACGACAAGGCAAACTTTTATTCCTGATTTGTACTTGGATGGAATCTTCGTTAATTTCTTTGTCAACAACCGCCATGGCAATGGCTTTTTCTGATGATGGTGAATAACCACCACTGGTGATGATACCCTGATTACCGCTATCATCAATTAATGTTTGATCATGACG
This sequence comes from Lysobacterales bacterium, assembly GCA_020442635.1. Lineage (GTDB taxonomy): Bacteria > Pseudomonadota > Gammaproteobacteria > Xanthomonadales > Marinicellaceae > Marinicella. The sequence goes on along the minus strand of JAGRJR010000012.1, from coordinate 36,388 downwards.
CAAAACACCACGGCCTTCAAGCACCAAACCAATTAATTTTTTATTGATACCTTGTTCACGCAAGGCCTTCAAAGCAGTAGCGCCATTGAAAGTCAGGTTTTCTTTTCTGATGGTCCAGCCAAGTCCACATTCTAAAGGTGTAATGTTTTCATCCATGTCCTGACCATATAAATGCATACCGGCTTCTAAGCGCAAGGTGTCTCTGGCCCCCAAACCACAAGGCTGCACACCTGCTGCCAGCAGTTTATTCCATAATCCTTCAGCGGCATCACTGGCGAGAATGATTTCAACACCATCCTCACCGGTATAACCGGTTCGGCCAATAAACATGTCATCATTGTAGGCTGCGTAAAAGCGTTTGGTTTCGCTTAAGTCTAAGGTAATCAAAGGTTGTAAGGTTTCAATGGCTTTAGGACCTTGCACTGCTATCATGGCAGTATCAGCTTGTTCTGCCATGGTGGCATCAAAGTCAGCAATTTGTTGCTCAAACCAAGCCAAATCTTTTTCTCGGGTAGCTGCATTGACCACCACTCGATATGCAGTTTCAGAAATTTTATAGGTTATCAAATCATCAATGACCCCTCCATCGTTATTCAACATGGTGCTGTAGAGGGCTTGGTTGGTGTTCAATTTGGTGATGTCATTAGCCAACAGTTTATATAAAAAGTCTGTGGCTTGTCGACCGGAAACATCGATAACAGTCATGTGTGACACATCAAACATACCTACATTTTGTCTGACGGCATGATGTTCCTCGATTTGGGAGCCATAGTTAATGGGCATGTCCCAACCTCCAAAATCGACCATTTTAGCGCCGGCTTGACGGTGGGCGTCATTAAGAACAGTTTTCTTCATTTCACCAAATTATATTTGCAAAAAAATCTGACGAACTATACGCTAAAGAACTCACTTATTTCAACCAAAGTTTAAGGAAATCCGACGAATATGACCAGAATTTATACCCGCAGTGGCGATCAAGGAAAAACAGGCTTGGCAAATGGTTCAAGACTGGCCAAAAATGACCCATTATTTGAAGTGATAGGGGACATAGATGAGCTTAATGCGCAACTTGGTATGGTACGTGCAGTGAATCAGCAAGCAGACATAGATAAACAACTTTCTCAAATTCAACATAAACTCTTTGATTTGGGTGCGCAGGTGGCACAATACAAAGCCAATAATGTGGATGGAGATGATATTTCAACAGTAGAAAACTGGATCGATTATTGGCAACGACAACTGCCTGAATTGAAGCAGTTCATCCTTCCAGCAGGCACCCTGGCAGGTAGTTCTGCCCATCTGGCACGCAGTATATGCCGCAGAGCAGAGCGCAAAGCCTGGCAAGCCAGCGTAAATCATGAGCTTGAAGCAGAAATTATGCAATTTTTGAATCGACTTTCAGATTACCTTTTCGTATTAGCAAGGGTGTTGAATCAAGGAAATGAAGTTTTCTGGCAAGCGCAATGAGTAACTTTCTCATGGTTTGGAAATTGCCATCCTTAGATCTTTAACTATTTTTCCATATTTGAATACTTCTTGCTCATGTCCTGGTTCTATCCAGTGTTCTTTCAGTGCGGCCTGATACCACTGCTGCATGGAGTCGAGTTGCAAGATGTGCTGTTGATAACTGTGTGCGGTTAATTCTAATTTCAGATCATAAGTTTGTGTTCGAAATACCACAGGTGCAAAAAATGCATCAACTGCCGTGAAATGAGTGCCTGTGAGAAATGGCCCGCCAAATTGTTCGATGCCTTGTTGCCAAATTTCATTCACTCGACTGATGTCTTTCTGTAATGGGTCTGTTATTTCATGTAATTTGACCCTTATACCACAGTTCATGGTGCAAATTTGTCTGAGAGCATAAAACCCAGCATGCATCTCAGCCGTCGCACATCGCGCCCAATGCCGTGCTTTGTTATTACTTGGCCAAACCTGAGAATTCTGTTCTGCCAAATATTCACAAATCGCCAATGAATCCCAAATAGTCTCATCATTATTTATTAAACAGGGAACGGTTCCAGTTGGACTGAATTTCCTGAAATTGTCCCAATTGTTAGTTTCGAATGGCACCAAAATTTCTTCAAAATCCATGCCTAGTTCTGTTAATAAAATCCATGGTCTTAATGACCATGAGGAATAGTTTTTATTGGCGATATATAATTTCATGATGGCAACAGTGGGCAAAAAAAGCATTGTAACAAAACAAACTAAAATGAAGAAATTCAAGCACAAAAAAACCCGCCGAAGCGGGTTTTTTCAAATATTTTCCAATAAATCTTATAGATTGATTTGGTTGGTACATTCTGTGGTAGATCCTTCTTCACAAACTTGGAATGTGTAGGAAGTGTTTTTATCTACATTGTATGAAACGGCACCATCATTGGCAGTTGTGTTATTCAAGTTACCATTGATGTATACATCCACATTAGCAGTGGTTCCACCAGTCCATGACAAGTCAGCTTGTCGACCGCCTTTACTTCTGCTACCAGACAAGGCCATTTCTCCTGTTGGTGGTGGTTCATTGCCGCCGTCACATCCATTGGTTGTCAGGTATGCATCTGCTGCTGCTGCTTTTACAATACCATAACCAAAGTGTACATCTCGACCTGGGTCACCGATGTCTTGTGCAGATTCTTTCAAGGCTGCTCGAATTTCTTCACCAGTACAAGACGGATGGTTAGACCATACCAAAGCGGCAGCACCTGCAACAGTAGGTGTGGCCATGGAAGTACCAGAGAATACCGCATAATCACCAACAACACTGTCAACAGTTACCGTTGAGGCACCCACCAACGTGCTGCGATCTTCAAAAGCAGTACCTACCGCTGGAATAGAGGTGGTAACGCCAGTGATGTCCATGTAGATGATGCCATCGCCTGCAACATTATTGATCACCACCGCACCAACACCACCTGATGCGCCACAGTTGTTTATTTTGTCAGCAAATGAAATATTGCCACGATCAATGATACAAACTTTGCCTGCAGCACCTGGATCAACTGCTTCAGCTGTACCCATGTGGTAAGCAGCCGCAGTTACTGTACCTGTGTTGTCTGTTGCTGAAGAAGCCACGCCAGTACCATCAGCGGTTACTGAAGCAACTGCTCCAACGCCAGCTGGAACGGTTGACAAGACATCTTGTCCACCACCAGAAACTTCAACACCGTAGCCATCATGATCTTCTGTGGTTTGACGTCTGCCTTTACCTACCACTTTAGTATGAGATGGGTACTGAGATGCTGCATATTTGCCATCATCTTTGTTAACGCCACCAACCATAACAACTGATTTATAACCAGCAGGGTATGATCTTACGTCATTACCATCATTACCCGCGGCAGCAAAAATTAAGCCTCCGTTGGCGACAAAGTTATCCATGGCGTTTTCTTCAACAGAGCTGGCACCGCCACCACCTAATGACATATTTACAATGTTTGCTCCTGCAGCACCACATAGATTAATGGCTTGAGCCAAATCAGAAGAGTAACCCCAACCAGCATCGTTGAATACTTTGATGATGTGCATGGGAACACCAGGTGCTACACCGATTATGCCAAAACCATTATCCTTGGCTCCAATTGTGCCTGCAACGTGAGTACCATGAGGACCACCGTCACGGAACCAGTCACCGGTGCCAGAATCACTGTTACCTGTGATGACTGAGAAATCAAAGTCAAGATTACCACCGCCGGTTTCGCCTGTTTCTCTGGCGATACCAGAATCAATGATACATACTTTCTGACCAGCTTGTAGGGTCAGTTGATCACCTTCAACTTGGTAGTAGTTATATGGATAGACTTGAACTGAGTTCGGGTTGCCAGCACTGTCTGCATAACCCATCAGAAAACGCTTGGCATCCACTTCCATGTTTCTGAAACCGCCTTTACCGCGCATTTCATTTTTGCCATTTTCATCTAATTCTACGGCAAACCAGCCATTGCCTTCTGCCAAAACTTGATTAAACCATTGCCATTGTCAGAATAGGTGACAACCATACGTTCGGCTTGAGCCATTGTGCCTAAAGCCAACATGGTTGCAAGGCAAGTTTTTTTCATTTTTAATTTCATTTGTTCCTCTCTCTTTTGATTTTGATAATTAGAATTAATAGTTATTTTTTGACAGTATTATTTTAGTCAGATGTTAATTAAGCACGTAAATAAACGGATACTGGCCAAAAAATGTCCGCAACAAAATAGACTAATTACTCATGATAATGCAAGTAATTATTTAAAATTGCTCATATATGCTCAATTAATAGCATAATAAATGTTATAATTTGTATTAATTAGGTTAGTTTATCGTGAAAATGGGGCAATTTGATAAAAATGCCACAACAGCCAACTGCAGAGAATAATCCATAATCCTGTCACGGTTATGCCGTTTATGGTAGTAATCCATGCATTCAGCAACAAAGTGATGGTTGCAGCAATGATCCACAACAATTGAATCAGATTCAGTGTAAGTTTCATCAGTTGGCCTAATTGTTGTTGTTTGGTCATATGTAAAAACAATAAACCAGATATATTCAAACCAATGCCTCCGAGCAGAATGATGACATCAGGTATGGCTAATATTTCGTTGAGAAATATATTCGTCTTGATCGGAATAAATACTAAGAGTGATCCTGTCAATAAATATAGTAAGGCGGTGAATTTCAGAATGTCTTGAGCAGTTTTCATATTAATTCAGTGCTTGTATGGCAATGGCTGTGGCAGATGTTCGGTTATTGACTCCAAGCTTGCGGTAAATTTGTTCCAGGTGTTTGTTAACAGTACGTTCGCTGATACTCAAAATCACGGAAATTTCCCAGTCCGTTTTACCTTGTGCCACCCAGTAAAGAACATCGGCTTCTCTGCGTGTTATTTTTAATTTAAGTTTTAAAGTTTGCTTCTCCAGTTTTAAGTCTGATGCTTTAAACTTAATTAAATGGCTGCTGTCTTTTTGTCGGGTTAAATATGTCAGGGTCAGATTATGGTCTTGTTGTACTAACTCGAACACATCATCCTGTTGCGCTACTGCCAGCCATTCGATCAGTGACTGCAGATCTTTATTATTAAGGGCTTTGATATAAGTATTTGCTTGTGCAGTAGTCCAGATGATGTGCCCATGATGACTGATGGCTGCCAAATGTTGACCAGTTGATTCCAAGGCTTGCTTACTGATTTGGGCTTGTTGGGCATTATTAATATGGACTTTGACCCGAGCCAATAATTCAGCATGGTTAATGGGCTTAATCAGGTAGTCAACAGCACCCCTAGATAATCCCTGAACAATGTATTCGCTATCACTAAGACCTGTCATGAAAATAATGGGTGTATCAGGAACGATTTTTTTTATGGCCTGACAGGTTTCAAACCCATCCATATCAGGCATCACAGCATCAAGTAATATCAAATCTGGTTGTACTTTGTGCAAGACCTTCAATGCTTGCAAACCACTGTTGGCAATAAGGACCACATAGCCATGCTGGCTGAGTGTTAGATTCATTAAACTCAAACTATCAGGGTTGTCATCAACCGCTAATATGGTGTGTTGTAGCTCAGTCATCAATGCCAATCAAGGTTGCCAACTTTTTTAAATTCAGTTGTTGCAAGGGTTTCATTAAATGTTGGTAATGCTCAGTGGTGATCATCTGGTTATCTTGCATGGTCTTGAGGTGTTTTTCAATGCCATTGATATGTCCTATGTCAATCAGTTGTTGTAAGGTCAATCTGTCCTTGCGATTAATTTTGACTGTTTCAGTGACAGTATCATCAACTTTTGGCTGCGTTTCAGTGGGTTGGACTTCCCAGTCTAATTGCAACAGTTGCTTGACCGTGGTTAACAAATTAGTGATATGAATCGGCTTGGTAATATAAGCCTGATGATGCGACTGATGTTGCTGATCTTTGTCACGTGGATTTGCAGAAACCATGACGATTTTAAAAGTATGGTGTTGTTTGCGGCACCAAGAGGCTAATTGCCAGCCATTTTCTTGTGGCATAGCAATGTCAAAAAAAGCCAAATCATAAGTGTTTTGTTTAATCAGTTCTCTCGCACGTTTGGGGTGTTCAGCCAAATCAATTTTAAAACCATAGACCCTAAGCATGTTTTCTAACAGTTCACGATGTTCCGCGACATCATCAACTATCAGGATTCGATGTTTTTGTTGGGTGGTTTTTAGGTTAATGCTTGTTGGGTTGGTCGTAGTAGACTGGGCAGAAAGCATTAACTTCAAGGTAAAAACTGTACCTTCGGATGGCTCACTTTTAACCGTTAATTCACCACCTAATAACTCAGTCAAAAGTTTGGCTATGGTTAGGCCAAGACCTGTTCCTGGAATGTTTTTAGTTAAATTTTCAACCCGTTCAAATGGTTTAAATATGTTTTCAAACTGGTCGTTACTGATGCCACAGCCAGTATCAGCGACTTCAATAGTAGCTATTTGATTTCGATAATGAACTGAAAAGTTCACATATCCATAATCAGTGAATTTAATTGCATTGGAGAGCAAGTTGAAAAGGATCTGTTTAAGTCTTTTACCATCGGTTTTTACATATTGTGGCAGATGAGAAGTGATGTTTGTTTTGAAGTCCAGGTTTTTTTGCTTGGCCTGAGTCGTAAACATTTGTTCAATTTGCGTGATTAATTGTTGTAAATCAATTACATCCATTTGAACACGTAATTTACCTGCTTCAATGGCAGAGAATTCTAAGATACCCTCTATTAGATGGGATAGGTGCTCAGAGTTCTTGCGAATTAACGAATAACTGGGGTAATTTGGATCAGAGGTATCAGTGTTGTTTTCAAGCAATTGAGCATAACCCATTATAACGTTCAGTGGTGTTCGTAGCTCATGAGAAACACCGGACAGGTATTTGTTTTTGGCCAAATTAGCAGCCTCAGCATTGGCTTTATCCAGTTCAGCTTGCTGTTGTTTTTTGGTTAACTGTTTGATTTGTCGTGCTTGGGCCTGAAGTAAAGAGGTCAAAGCCTTTTTTTCTCTTGAGATTTTCCACAGGCCAATAGCTGTGATCAGAAGCAAAGTAATCAAAAAAATTATCAGGGCTGAAGCGTAAGACATGGCGACATGATAGCATCAAATTAACAAGATGAGTGTAATGAAAAAGCTAATTGTTAAATTGTATTTCGTCACAAAAACTTCACTATTTTCTGTGCTATAATCGCCTGCAAATTTAAAAACTCGTTAGGAGAAAAAAATGAAGAAAACATTGTTGGGAGTAGCTTTGTCGTGTGTGGCTGGTGCTGCATTGGCAAATGATTATGATGATCGCTGGATGTTATCACCCAGCTTGATTTTTAATGCCACCGATGGCCAAAAAAATCTTGAGTCCGATTTTGGATTTGGCTTGGGTCTAGGTAAATTTATTAATGAAAACTGGTCCTTGGATTTTGAGCTCGATCATGCCAGTTTCGATGCCGAAGATACTGGAGGATCAGTTGATCAAACAGGTCTTGGCTTGATGACCCGTTATCATTTTAATTCAGGTTCCAGCTTGAGACCATTTTTGGGGATTGGTGCAGGTTATCTGGATCATAATGGCAGTGGTGCTGCAAGAGCCGTTGATTCTTCTGACTTAATGTTGAATCTCAGTGCGGGGTTGCGAAAAAGTATCACTGACCGCGTTGGTTTTATTACTGAAGTGAAATATAGATTGGATACCGATGATTACACTGGAACTGCTAACAGTTATGATGACTATTTGTTCAGTATGGGGCTGAATATTGCATTGGGCGCAGCAAAATCTACACCTGCGGCTGACCCTATAGTTGAACCTGCACCACAACTGGATTCCGATGGTGACGGCGTGAGTGATCAATCTGACCGTTGTCCTAACACACCTGCTGGTATGGAAGTTGATATGTATGGTTGCCATGATGTTGATGGTGATGATGACAATGATGGCGTAATGAATTCAGCAGACAAATGTCCTGATACCAGAGCAGGCGCAGTAGTTGATGCTGATGGTTGTGAAGTTCAAGTAGTGATTGAGTTACAAGGTGTACACTTTGATGTTGATAAAGCTACGTTGAGACCTGAATCAATCGTCATCTTGGATGCTGCCGTTAAAACCATGGGTGATCATGGAACATTGGTTGTTGAAGTAGCTGGTCATACTGACTCAACCGCTTCGGAAGCTTACAACCAAAACCTGTCCGAGCGTCGTGCCAAAGTGGTTTATGATTACCTGGTTGATAAAGGTGTTTCAGCAGACCGTATGACTTGGAAAGGTTATGGTGAATTGAGCCCAATAGCGACCAATGACACTGAAGAAGGTCGTCAGAAAAACAGAAGAACTGAACTGGTTATTCAAGATTAATCGGTATTATTAATTCAAAAGAAAGCCTGGATTATTCCGGGCTTTTTTTTCGCCATATTTTTGGAGCTGTTTGACGTAATTGGCTGATTGCTGAACCTGATTGAGAAGAAAGCGTTATCATGCCACCACTTTGAGTGTCGAATACAGGAATGTCAAAATGTTGATAGGCTTCGAGAACCTCTTTTGCCGGATGATTAAAAGGATTGTATTGACCTGATGAGTTAATAGCGATTTTCGGGTTGACTACTTTGATAAAAGATTCTGTTGAAGAAGTTTTGCTGCCATGATGAGGAATCAATAACACCTCAGATTGTATTAAATTTTCAGGCAATTGTGCCAGTCTATATTCAACCGGACTTTCAATGTCCCCGGTTAACAGTACTGCAAAACCATCTGCATTCTCTATTTTTAGTACACATGAGCTGTTATTCTTTAGATAGGGTTGAAGATTGTAAGGACTGATGATTGTGAAATTGACCTGATCCCATTGCCATTTTACGCCTGTAATACATGGCTGGTGTTTTTCTTCAGTGCCTAATATGCTGGCTATTTTTAATTGTGACAATAAAAACTCCGCTGCACCAGAATGGTCATTATCTTGATGTGACAGAATGAGCGTATCCAAAGCATGGATGTTATTTTGTTTGAAATAGGGCAATAACACAGCATCAGCCATATTAAATCCGCTGTCATAGGCTGCACCTACATCGTAAAGTAGGTTATGGTTTGCTGTTGTAACATGGACTGCTAAACCTTGACCTACATCAAAAAAAGATACCCTAAAGTGACCGTCTGGAATAGATGCCTTGTGGTTCAATGTGGCCAAAAAAATGGGCAAAATCCCCCAAAACTTTTGTGGAATTGCTTTGGGTAACATCAAAATAACAATCCCAGAGAAAAAAAGCAGTGCTTGCCAAATATTTTCAATGACAAAGTTAACCGGAACTACAGCATGAACAGCTAACCAGTCTAGTGTGACAAGAAACCATTGACAGCAATAATCAAGCAAATCAATCAACCAGTTTGGAATGAAGCTTAAAAATGTCAAAGAAACCATCATCAGCAGAACCAGCGGCACCAGTACAAAAGTCATCAATGGAATCATCACCATGTTGACCAAAGGTGTTAACAAATTTATTTGGGAAAAGGTTAACAAGGTTAAGGGTAGCATGCCTATCAGCAATCGCCACTGAATGGTGAAAAACCGTACTAATTTATGGCGCTGTTGTTTAATGCCTTGAAAACAGACAATCAGTACAGCCACGGCGCAAAAAGAAAGCCAGAAGCCGGTATCTAGCACATTCAAAGGGTCTAATAAAAGAACGGCCAATAAACTGAATGACCACACATCCCAGGCGTAACTGTTTCTTTTGGTGAGTTTGAAATAAGCATAGACCAGCAGCATAATCAAAGCTCGTTGGGTGGAGATCGCAAAACCAGCCAAGCCTGCATATAAAAAAGCCATAATCAGACCACAAATCACTTGCAATGTTATTTTGCTTAGTTTTTGTTGAGGCCAAAGCCAAAAACACAGGTTGCCCAATAGCCAACCTATTAATGCCACCATGCCAATGTGCAAACCTGAAATGGCAATCAAATGGGCTGTTCCGGTTTGTTGGAAACGTTGAAAATCCTCATGTTCAAAGTGACTTTTATCACCAATTGATAAAGCTTTAATTAAGGCAAGGGTGCTGTTTGTAGAAAAATGATGCTCAATTTGAGTAGAAAAATACTGACGCCACTGGTGGATTAAGTGGTGACTTGAGTTTTGCATCAATTCAAATGACTTAATGGTTCCAACAGCATCTATCCGATTTCTAAATAACCATTTTTCTCGGTCAAAACCTACACCATTAACTGTCCCTGAAGGTGGTTTTAGATTGACTTCTAATTGGTATATTTGGCCTGGTTTAAAGTCAGGTGTAGTGTGGTTGTTATTGGTATACCAGTTCAGCAGGTATGATTTATTATTGTTTAAATCTTTAGAGATAAAGCTGACTTTTTGAGTTGAAAATTTTGGCAGCGATGCCACCATCCCCTCATAAGTTAGGCTTTGTGGTTGATTTAACTGTGATTGGATTTGATGTTGGCAGGCCAGCAAGGCATATAAAAAACCTGCAAGAAAAACAGCGACAAATGATATATGGCGGTAAATTCTCGATAGCAGAACCAGTGTGACAAGCAAGGTTGAGCACAAAAGCAACAAGGCAATACTAATGGCTGGACACCACAGAATTAATGAAGCACCCAACAAAAATAGCAGGGTGCTGAAAGGCGTTAATTTAATGCCTATGGTAATAACTCTCCTTGTTTTAAGGTGTATTGTTTTTGCATCAGCTTGGCTACTTTCTGATCATGAGTGACCAGTACCAAAGCTGTATTGAATTGTTTTTTCAGGTCAACAAACAACTCCATCACTGCGGCAGCTGTCGTTTCGTCCAAGTTTCCGGTAGGTTCGTCAGCTAAAATGCAAGCAGGTGAAGTAACCATAGCACGGGCAATGGCCGCCCGCTGTCTTTCTCCACCAGATAATTGAGCAGGTCGATGTGTTAATCGTTCTGATAACCCAACTGCATTAAGAATTTCAGTGGCCTTTTGTTTTGCTATTTTTTTACTTGTTTTACCAATTAACAAGGGCATCATCACATTTTCCAAGGCAGAAAACTCTGGCAGTAAATGGTGAAACTGGTAGACAAAGCCCAAATGCTGGTTACGTAACAAGCCTCGTTGTTTTGGGTTGAGTTTAGAAATGGCTTTACCCTGAATGCTGATTTCTCCGGCATTGGGTGTATCTAATCCGCCCAATAAGTGTAGCAAAGTACTCTTTCCTGAGCCTGAAGCTCCCATAATGGCAATGGTTTCGCCAGCTTCTACGTTGAAGTTCAAGTCTTCAAATATCTGAATTTTGCGGTCACCATCAACAAAATACTTGGTGAGGTTACTACAACTGATAACGGCTTGATTATTCATAACGTAACGCCTCCGCTGGTTCGACTCTGGCCGCGCGCCAAGCTGGATAGAGTGTTGCTAAAACAGATAGACCAAAAGCAATACCAACAATCAACAACACATCAGCTGTTCTTAAGTCAGCTGTTATTTCGGTGATATAGTAGACGTCTTTAGATAGAAATTCGGTATTAAACCAACCCTCAAGCGTTTTCATGATGCTGTTGATATTGGCAGCAGTAACCAGTCCGAGAATGGTACCAATGGTGGTGCCAATCAGGCCAATCAGCGTTCCGGATACCATAAATATACCCATAATTTTACCGCCAGACATGCCCAATGTACGTAAAATGGCGACATCAGACTGTTTCTCGGTGACCAGCATGACCAATGTTGATAAGATATTAAACGCAGCTACCGCCACAATCATGGATAAAATGATGAACATTACCATGCGTTCGGTACGAGTTGCTTTGAAAAAATTAACATGCTCCTGAGTCCAATCACGTATGCGATAAAAACCATCCAGCTCAGGAGCTAGGTCACGGGCAATCCTAGGGGCTTGCATTAAATCATCTACTTTAATTCTCACACCTTCAGCAGAACCCTCTGGCAAACGCAGTAGTTTTCTGGCATCTTCCAGGTGAATCAAACCCAATTTGAAGTCGTATTCATACATGCCCACTTCAAAAATACCCGTTACAGTAAAACGTTTTAATCGTGGTGTAACGCCCACAGCAGTGGTTCGAAATTCTGGCACGTATAACATCACTGTGTCGCCAGGGCCAATGCCTAAGTGTGCAGCTAAATCGACACCCAGGATGATGTTGAACTTACCAGCTTGTAAATCTTCAAGTGAACCGTAGCGCATCGCATTTTGGAACTCAGTGACTTGTTGTTCTAACTCAGGCATGATGCCTTGTATCAATGCCCCCTCAGTTCTGAAACCTTGAAGCATACCTTCGGTTCGGATGTAAGGTGCAGCGCCAAGCACTTGGTCCCTAGCCTTTACCTGATCAACAGCTTGTTGCCATTGGTTCAAATGCTCTCCACTGAAAGCAGAAATGGTGGCGTGAGACACCGTACTGAGCATGCGTTGCTGAAATTCTTTGTTAAAGCCATTCATTACCCCAATTACCACGATTACAGTCATCACGCCCAAGGCTATACCCGCCATGGAAATCAATGAAATGAACGAAATAAAATGGTTTTTGCGTTTGGCTTTGGTGTATCTGAGTCCAATGAATAAAGGTAAGTTCATAAACAATTCCGTAGTTTCACGATATTTTGACTTAATGTTGCCTTGGATTCAAATGTAATCTGAAAGGTTTCACCAAGTTTTAAAAAAAAACCGTTCATTCAATTTACAAAGCTTTACATTTGCTCAGCGAAAACACAGTTAAAATATGCTCTAGGTGATAAATTTAGTTTCATCACCTCGTTAACATTTATTTTTTCATAGGCCTTTAACCAGGTCTAAATTCCCCATTAACCCGGATATCATTCCGGGTTTTTTTTACTCGTAATTTATTGTAACCATTTAATACTGGCATGGTAATATATGGTCATTCTTTACTCACAATAACAATGAAAAATTGGCTTTTATTATTGGTAGGGCTCACCTCTGTGGCTGAAGCAGCTCAACTTAAATGTAATGAATCTGTCACCCCAATAGCAGAAATACAAGGTATGGGGAAGCAATCTCCCCTACTTAATCAACAGATAACCACAAAAGGAGTGGTGACTGCCGACTTTAGAGGCAAAGACGCTTTGGAAGGCTTTTTTATTCAACAACTTGATGCCGATAACAATCCAGCCACATCAGATGGTATGTTCATTCACTATGATGACCGACAACAAATATTACAACCGGGAGATGTGGTGATGGTGCAAGGAAAGGTGAGTGAACAGTTTGAAGTGACTCAAATTAATGATGTTTCCGTTCTTAAAGTATGTCATAAAGAACAGATTTTACCTGAACCTGTTTTGTTGACACTACCATTGAAAGACTATGATTTGGAACAGGTTGAAGGTATGCGGGTGCGGTTTAAGCAGCCAGTGGTAATAACTGACATCTTTCAGTACCCAAAATATGGGGAGATAACAGTTTCATCAGATTTATTGTTAAATCCCACGGCCCGTTTCAGGCCAGGGCCTCAGGTTAAAGAACAATACAAGTTGGACAAACAAAATCGGTTGATTATTGATGATGGCAGTTTGGCTGAATATCCAGTTGCTACCTTATTTAATCAACCACCCATTACTTTGGGACAAAAACTGAATGTAACAGGAGTTATGCATTTTGCATTCGGTCAGTACAAAATTCAACCATCCGAGAAATTCGAGTTAATGACTGCCTTTACCAAAAGTCAACCACAAACGCCAAGTGGAAAGCTTAAAGTGGCTAACTTTAACTTGAAAAACTTTTTTACCTCTATTGATGTAGGTCAGCAATGCGGTCCCAGGAAAAATTTTAGCTGTCGTGGCGCAGATTCACAAGCTGAATATGATCGCCAAGTGTTAAAACTGGCAACAGCAATCAATCTGGCTGATGCTGACATTATGGCGGTAGAAGAACTGGAAAATACAGAAGATACTGCACAACAATTAGTCAGTTCATTAAATCAATTAGCGGGAAAGCAAAAATGGTCTTTCATACAAACAGGTGCCTTAGGTGATGATGTGATCAGGGTCGGAATTTTATATCAACCAGGTCGGGTAAAAGCTTTGGGTAAATATGCTTTGTTGAATCAAGGGGTTAACGCGGCTTTTGATGAAACTAAACACCGCATTGTTGTGACACAAACTTTTGTAACCCAAAACAACAATAAAGTCAATTTCGCAGCGGCACATTTGAAATCCAAAAGCTGCCAAGATGCCACAGACAAAAATCTGGATCAAAAAGATGGTCAGGGATGTTTTAATGTGGCCAGAACTGAGGCAGCTCATTTGGTGGCGAATTGGCTACTGGCTGACCCAACAGGACAAGATGCTCCGTACACGATTCTGGCTGGTGATTTGAATGCATACCAAAAGGAAGATCCGGTTGTTATATTACAAAACCAGGGCTTAAAAAATCTGGCAGAACAATTTTTGGGCCCACATAACTGGACCGCCAGTTACAGGGGTTATGTTGGGTCGCTGGATTATATTTTGGCTAACGATCAAACCGCTAAGAAAGCCACTGGTTTGACCCAATGGCATATCAATTCAATATACAGTGCCTGGTTTGATTATAATCTTGAGCCGATCAGCGAGGATAACCCCAAGCCAGCTCATTATTACCAACCCTCACCGTTTGCTTCATCAGATCACGATATGGTAATTGCTGGCTTTGATTTATAGCTTAAAATTAATGATATTTAATGACCTGTTTTGATATAAATGCTTCATCATTTATTTAAGATCAGCAGTTTTTCTAAGGAAAACTGATGTCTGTTACACATTCAACGCTTGTTTTATTTGTTGCTGAATTTTTCTATTGTTTGCTAGCCTCCAAGATGCATGGTAAAACACAATTCATGACCTACAGCCCATGTAATCCTGGCTCGCGAATTCTATAATCTTTTCATTTCTTTATATGTGAAGTGATATGTTAAAAAAATCAAAACTAACCTTAATGTTATTGGTGTTTGCTTTGAGCAGTCCAGTTTTTGCCGAAGAACAGGACTGGGTCAAACGTTCTAACGAAATTGCTTATAAAATTCTGGAATCAACAGCCAAATTCGCACCAGAATTTTCAGCCCAGTCAGGTGTTGATGGTTATGACGAAGCCATATTTGACTTGAAGGATAATCTGGTTGAGCGTCAACTTGAGACGGCGGAAAACAACTTAAAAATGCTGAATAAGTATTTGGCAGAAGAAAAAGATTCAAGGGTCAAACAAGACATTGAAATCATGATTCAGTCGGTCAAGGACAACATCGAAGCCACTAAAATCAACAATGAACGTGTTTTACCTTATGGTAATGTGGTGGGTTTGATTTTTGCCGGTTTCAATGGTCAATTAGATAAACAAGTCCCTTTTGAACGTCAACAAGCAGCTTTGGTTAGACTCAAAAAGTACACCGGAGAAGCCGAAGGCTTTGAACCATTGGTTGAACTGGCTAAGAAACGTTTGACAGAGCGTATGGGGGAGAATGATTTAATCAAACCTTATCGTGGGGAAGTAGAGCAGGACATACAACGGACACCGGTCTTTATTCAAGGTCTGGAACAGGTTTTTGCTGCCACTGATTTAACGGGTTACGAAGCTTCTTTGAAATTATTACAATCGCAATTAACTGACTATAACGAGTGGGTCAAAGCCAATATTTTGCCTAATACCCGTGAAAGCGCTATGTTGCCGCGTGAATTATACGAGTTACAGTTAAAGAACTACGGTGTAGATGCATCTCCGGAAGAATTAATGAAAATAGGGCAAGTTGCCTTTATGAACATCCGCTTTGAGATGATGGCGCTGGCACCGTTAGTGGCTGAAAAATATGGATACAAGACCACCGACTACAGAGCTGTGATGGAATTACTCAAAGATGAGCAGATTCATGGCGAAGAAGCTTTGATGGGTGAGTACGAAAAGGTCATGCGTGAGTTGGATGACATCATCCGCAAAAACGCCCTGATTTCATTGCCTAATGAACCAGCCAGAGCCAGAATGGCATCCGCAGCTGAAACAGCGCAACAGCCCGCAGCTCACCTTGATGTACCCAGGCTGGTCGGTAATACGGGTGAATTCCCAGAGTTTATTGTCCCCAAAATTGAGCAAAATGAAGATGGTTCATGGCCTAAAAATGATTACGCTTTTAAAGCCATGATGTGGACATTATCAGCACATGAGGCCAGACCTGGCCATGAGATGCAATTTACCACCATGTTACGCGGAGGTGTTTCAACTGCACGTGCCTTGTTTGCATTTAATTCTGCCAATGTAGAAGGTTGGGCCTTGTATGCTGAAGCAATCAGTAAGGAATACATGCCTTTGGAAGGTCAATTGTATTCACTGCAGGCACGTTTATTACGTGCTGCACGAATTTGGTTAGATCCAATGTTGAATTTAGGTTTGATTTCACCTGCGGAAGCTAAACGTGTGCTGATGGAAGATGTGGGTGAAGATGATAAGAATGCGCAAACTGAAATTGATCGATATACCTTCAGATCACCTGCTCAAGCGACTGCTTATTATTATGGCTATGAAAAATTATTACAACTCCGAGCCACCACCGAGTTGAAACTCAAAGAAAAATTTGTGCAGAAGGATTTTCATGACTTTATTCTAAAACAAGGTTTGTTGCCACCCGATCTATTGGCAAAAGCAGTTGAAGAAAATTTTATTGCGCCATTGATGGATTAATACAAGTCAATGTCTTAAGCAAAAAGGCTCTGCAATAGAGCCTTTTTTTCTTGCTCGATATTTTTTAATCAGTAATCTACAGTTAATCAGTTTTTCAATGGTTTTACTGGCTTTTTATCATTAAAATCGAACATTTAATGATATAAAAAACAGGGAAACTATGAAAGCAAAAGCATTGATATTGGGCGGTATAACCTTTTTGGGTGTTTGGTTTTTACTCATTGATCGAAAACAAGAGATGATCAGTGAAAAAGTAATACTGAATTCCAACAACATGCCACAAGTGGGTGTTCTGCCAGACGAAGAGACCCCTGATAATTTTCAGCCTCTGCCCAGTGGTAGTGAATATGGTATTGCACTGCCTGGTCGAATGTATAAACCATTGGCCACTTACCAAACATTGAGCCCAGAACTGCAAGGTAAGCTTACTGTTGAAATGGACACGACCCCCAAATTTAGGAAAGGCGGCTTTCGCTATGAAAAACTGTCTCCTGAAGAGTTGGCTTGGATGAAGTCAAAAGGTCCTGAATTTGAGGCTGGAAATAAGAGCTTGGTCTCTTCAATAAGTGCAGGTGGTCAAGTAACCAATGCCAGTAACAATGGTGGCTTTATTTTTATTCCCGCTGATCCACATGGTGCCGCCGGACCTAATCAGGTGGTTAATGTATTCAATACCACCATAGAATTTTATGACAAAGACGGGACCAATGGCAGTACTCGTTCTTTGGAAACATTTTTTGCGCCTGTTTCACCATTGAATTTTACTTTTGATCCTAAAGTGTTGTATGACCAATACGAAGACCGTTTTGTGGTGATCACTTTGGAACGGCAAGACACTGCAGGTGGAGATCCTGATAACACTTCACGAGTTTTGGTGGCGGTTTCAGCCACTTCTGACCCAAATGGTGCTTGGTTTATGCATGCTTTTAACAGTGAGGTTACTATCAGCGGAACTGATCGCTGGTTTGATTATCCGGGGTTTGCCGTGGATGAAGAAGTGATTTATATAACAGGTAATATGTTTGGATATGGGGCTGGTGGATATGGAGGGGTACGTTTGTGGATGATTGATAAATCAGGTTTCTATGCGGGTGGTGCTGTTAGTGTAATCGGCCCATTGAATCCATATGCTGGTGGAGGAAGCTCAATAACGACACAACCAGCTCATACCTATGGCACAACACCAACTGGAATGGGTACTTATTTGATGTCTTATTCAAGATTGGCATCAGGAGGAACAGAATTTTGGCAAACCGTCAGGGTGGACAACCCTTTGGGAGCTGTCAGTTTCACCCAACAATACGTGGCAGTAGGTGATATAGAACCCAATGGTAGTGCCTTACCTTCTGCACCTCAATCTGGTACAGGATTGACATTAGAAACCAATGACCCAAGAGTATTAGATGCAGTATGGAGAGCAGGCCAGGTTTTTACTACCGCAACCATAGAAAGTAATACTGATTTGGGAGAAACTTCTGCATCCTGGTTGGTTTTTGATGCCAATGGTGGTGCTATTGCATTAGACGACTTTGGTGTCATTGATGGTGAAGACATTTCTGCAGGCACATTTACTTTTTTTCCTTCAATTGCTGTGAATGCTGATGGTGGTATTGGGGTCGGGTACTCAGCATCATCACCCAGTATTTTTCCAGGTTCATATTTTTCAGTCAGATCTCCCAGCGATGCTTCAGGAACCATGCGACAAGCTGAAGCCATTCGTCCGGGAACCGATTTTTATCATCGCACCTTTGGTGGAACCAACCGTTGGGGTGATTATTCAGCAGTTGCAGTAGATCCTAATGATGAATGTTTTTGGGTTTATAACAAGCATGCAGTCACAAGAAATGGAGGTGGTGCCTCTGAAAATGGTTTATACGAAACTGCTTTTGGTGAATTTTGTAACCAAAATCCCAATGCTGTCAATGACAGCATCACTGTTACTGAGGGGGGATCTGCCAGTGTTTTAGATGGTGGATCCGGCACGGTTTTGAACAACGATACTGATCCAGACAGTGCAGATAGCCTCCTGGTTGCCTTGGTTTCTGGCCCGGTAGATGCCGCAGGATTTACACTTAATGCCAATGGAACTTTCAATTACAATCACAATGGAGATGAAGCACCTACTGACTCATTCACCTACAATGCCTGTGATGATGGTACGCCGGTGAAATGCACCCAAGCCACCGTCAATATTAACATCAATGCTGTAGATGATAGTCCAACTGCAGTTGCAGATACAGATACCGTCGATGAAAACAGCAGCAACAATGTGATTACAGTACTTGATAATGACACAGATCCTGATGGTGGGCCGTTACAAGTGACCAATGTTGCTCAACCAGCCAACGGCTCAACCACTTTTACTGCTAGCAATGTAAGCTATACGCCTGATCCTGACTATTGTAATGATGGCCTTACCACAGATGATTTTACTTATACTATCAATGGTGGATCTATAGCAACAGTACAAGTTTCAGTCACTTGCCAGGTTAATTTAGATCCCATAGCAGTAAATGACAATGCCACAACCGACGAAGATACCTTAGTTTCTGTGGCTGTGTTGAATAATGATAATGACCCAGATGTGGGTGATACCTTGAGTGTGACGTCATGTTCAGGGGCGAGTAATGGCTCAGTAGTCTTAAATGGTAATAACTGTGACTTCACTCCAAGTGCTAACTTCAACGGCATGGCTGGTTTCAGTTATGCAATCAGTGATGGTAACGGCGGTTCGGACAGTGCCACAGTTTCGGTAACTGTAAATGCAGTCAATGACGAACCAGTTGCAGTTAATGACAATGCCACTACAGATGAAGATACCTTGGTTTCAGTCGCTGTACTGGTAAATGATTCAGATGTAGACACCGGTGATACCTTGAGTGTGACGTCATGTTCAGGAGCGAGTAATGGCTCAGTAGTCTTAAATGGTAATAACTGTGACTTCACCCCAAGTGCTAACTTCAATGGTGTGGCTGGTTTTAACTACGCGATCAGTGATGGTAACGGTGGTACGGATATAGCCTCGGTAACACTCACTGTGAATGCAGTGAATGATGAGCCTAGTATGGCTGTTAACCAAGCGGTGTATGTTTCGTTAAGTGAGATTGCAAGTCCACCTGCGCAAAATATGGCTTGTCAGTTTGATTTTGGACCCAATGAAGAAGATCAGAGCCAAGCAGTGAATGATATGATTGTACAGGTACAAAGCGACCCAGATAATGTTCTGAATTTCATAGATATTGATAATGCCGGAGCCGTCAGTTATACCTTCAGCGGTAATTCGGGTGTGGCCGAAGTAACAGTCATGTTACAGGACGATGGTGGAACCGCCTTCTCAGGTGATGACACTTCAGTACCTTATACTTTCAATGTTCATGTTCAGGATTATATATTTCGAAATAATTTTGAAAGTAATGTGTGTCAATAAAATGTGTTGCTACATTCAAAAGAGCCGGATTTGTTCCGGCTTTTTTGTTGCTCTGAGTTTAAAATAAAAGCCATGTTCTTTAAAAAAATAATTAAATCGTTAAATCAATACATCACTGATCAATCCTGGTATTCGCAAGCCCACCATCCTTTCTTTGGTGAAGTTGGGTATTATGGCTTTAAGGATGAAAGGATGGGTTATTGGGAAAGTGAAATTGATGTAGATGGTTTGGTTGTTTCGGTCATTATTAACTCTGCAATTGAAGAATTACCGACAGATATTCATCAGAGTTTTGTCGAATCGATCATCAATAACTTAGATAGCACCATAGCAGCGGTTAAACCATTGATGTTGAATACACTTTCTGAATGGGTGAAATTTGATAGAGATGAAGATTGGCATCGTCTGTTCAGACTGTCAGGAATAGAAGTGCCGATTGATGCGGATGTAAGAAATGATTGGGAAATCAGTTTCGAGTGTTTGGTTGACAAGGTAGGTCACCACTTTACCTGTTATTTCAAAAATGGAAACCCAGAATTCATTTCAGTAGATGGTTAAGTGGGATGGCACATCCTTGTGCCAATAAAAATAAATTCCTTACCCTGTAAGTACGGGCTCATAGCTTATATCGTTTCAGTGACTTAATAATAAAGTAAAACTTTTTTCAATCATCAAATGACCCTGAAAAAATAGAATCATTTATGTGTTTAGTAATTAAAAGTGAATCGTTTCCGCTGAAAGCACCGGGATATGTTCCTGTGGTAAAAATGGATTCATTAGCGCCTGCGATTGTTATATCACTTATGATTTTTATATTTGTTATATCATCTAAAATCACCATGGTTTTGCCAGATTTGTTGTCACCCCAGTTTTTATCCAGAATTCCATTTTTTGTGAATTTTAATAATGCACCTGCTATTCTTCTATTGCCTGTGTCGTACCATTCAGAATACCCGCCGATAAGAATAGCACCATCTTCCGACTCTATGAATAAACTTTTTGCAACATCTTCTGTGTCAATGAATCCATTATTACCATTCAAGAGACTAAAACCAGCTCTTGCCCAACCGGTTCCATAAGGTCCGAAACTTGTGTCAGGCACCCAATCCATGCCATCATAAAAGTACTTAATAAGGGCAAAGTCATCACTGTTAGCACCGTTGATTATTCCCGTTGCAATAATTGTCTTAACACCAACCAGGCCAGAGCCTGTTTCTACATACTCTGTGTGGTATTTCAAATCGTACAAGATTTCTTCGTCATAAATAAAAGGAGAATCTGGCATAATTTCTGTTGACCATTTTTCTATCACTGTTCCAGGTGGGTTACCATTTTGAGAAACAAGGTTAAACTCGCAAAATGACATATTTTTTCCAATCGATGCAGAACCGTTTCCCTCAAATGACCAACCACCAACAATAACTGTCTCTTCCTCAAAATTGGCAGTAATGGCCCTGGCTTCATCGGTATCGTTGTGACCAGTATTGTCTTGATTAAAAAAACATCCTGAGTGGCCGTTGGAACCAAATCCGGTATCAGGCGTAATGCCTCCACCAACTAAAATATTAAAAACCGCAACACCAAAGTCTTTGTTATAAGTTGGAGAATTATCCACTTTAACGTCCACAGCAACGGCCAGTTTCTTTTCAGCAGTAAAATAAACCATGTCAACAAAGTCATCATCTTGAGATGAAATAACAGCCCCAGCATCAAATACAATGGAGTCTCCTCCCAATATCGACCCATTTTCAGAGATATGATAAACAATGGTATCTATGCAAGTATCTATACCTGCACAGCTGTTATATGAATATCCCAAGAAAAAACCGTTAAGTTCATCCAATTCGATGCCTACTTTAATAATATTGTTTGATTTAGGCTCTAACAATACATTTCCCAAGAATTCTGAGTCTAAAGTATTGTCATAAGTTCCATCGGGTAAATATCTTCTTACGACCACTTTGAAACCTTGCCCAAAAACCACTTCAACACCAGCTACAAGTATTCTTCCTAATCGATCAACAGCAATGGTTTGTCCGCTTAAGCTGCTACCGTTGACACCATCCAATACCCAGCCATCAGTGACGCCATCATTGCTGAATGATGTATCTAAAGCCCCTAAATTAATTGCAAAAATTTTACTGTTAAATATAAAAAACATGATTACTATAATTTTTTTCATTACTTACTCCTAATTTACCAACAACCAAGATAATACACACCTTCATAGTGCTGTGTGCATCCTTCATCACCCATATGTCCAAGAATAGACATTGTGGATTGATACATTTCAGAACTGATTTTTGACATGCTGTTCCAGTCAGTCGACTGGTTTGGTGCCACAACCAACCCTTGTTTAATTTTGATCAGATATTGAATTAAAACTTGCGCAACGGCATTGGCCTGAGGCCAGCGATAGACATCATTCGGTAAAACTTTAACTTGGTGTGCTTGGTTAAAGTGGTTAAGAACATATTGCCCCTCTGGCGTGAGCATGTATTTATATTCAATCACATTGCCATTTAGTTCGCCGAAATAAGCAAAATATTGTGTAGGGTGAAAAAAAGTAATCAGTCCTGAATTGTCAAGGTAATAGATGGTATTTTGCTCGCCAAGAAATGGACCGGCAGTCTGACTGTTTGTGGCAAGTTCTGGTATTCCAGCTTTTTCTGCGATTTGAACCGCGTTGTCATGTTGTGATTTTGCTTGGGTTAAACAAACAAGTAACATGAATAGAATTGTGACTTTTTTATGCATTTTTTATTCCGCGTTTTAAAGATATGCCGGGTAAACGACATAACGGAAATGCATAGGACATTTTTTTTTATTTTTTTAAATAAAAACTGAATTATCAGGCAAATCGGCGCTATTGAGAAAATGCAAACCGATATGAATACGTGATTAGATTTTTACCGTGAGTAACCATAATATTAAAGGTTAAGATGAGTATCAGACAATGTGATGTAATATGAAAGAAATTGGTTAGAATCAGTTGTTACCGTTTGAAAGGCACATCCATGTGCTGTTTGAATGTTTATCTGGCGATAAAAGGTTGCAGTTTATATTGTCTTAAAGATTCAGCAAATTTTTCCAACATTTCATTGCCACTTTGTTCTGCTTTCTGACACCAGGCTTTAAAATCAGCTATCATCTCATCTATTGACTTGGTGTTGTTGTCCCAAATGGCTTGTAACTCGGTTTTGTAATACATCAAGTTATTCAGGGTTTTACTGTCCTCAAAATAACTGTTCCACTTGGTTTTGATATCAGTTTTCAAAAACTGTGGGTCAAGGGACAAATTATGGGTGAACTTTTTAATACGTTTGTTAAAGGCTTTTGATGCATTGGCATACTCTGCAGCCAAGTTGGGTTTGATCACGTCCTTAATGTAAACCTGTAAAACGTTAAATTTATGGGTCAAAATAGCTTTAACGGTTTCACCATTGAAATCATCAGATTGTTCGTCAATCAATAATTCAGGTACCACCTTTTTGATTTTACATAAACCGAGCTTGTTTAGCATTAAAATCACATACCAGCCAATGTCATGTTCCCCTTTTTTGTGAGCAAATTTGCTTGATGAGGGAAAGGCATGATGATTGTTATGCAATTCTTCTCCAAAAATAAAGAAAGCAAAACGAGTGATGTTTCTGGATGAATCATCGGTGCGGTAATTGCGGTAACCAAAATAATGACCTATACCATTGATAACACCAGCTGCGAAGAACGGAATCCATAACATTTGGATGGCATAAATCAATAAACCGATTACCCCAAACAAAGCAATATTTAGAAATGCCAATAGCACAATACCAAGGTAGTGAAATCGTGTGTATATATTACGCTCAATCCAGTCATTGGGCGTACCTTGGCCGTATTTCTCCATGGTTTCCTTGTTTTTTCGCTCAGCAGTATAAAGTGTTACACCGTGGAACAAAACTCTTTTGATGCCGTGAATCTGTGGGCTATGTGGGTCATCTTCGGTTTCACAGTAGGCGTGGTGTTTGCGATGAATGGCGACCCATTCCTTGGTTAGCATACCCGTGGTGAACCATAGCCAGAAACGATAAAAATGTTGAATCACAGGATTCATTTGGATACCGCGATGGGTTTGTTCACGGTGCAGGTATAAACTCACCCCAGATAAAGTGATTTGAACAACAATAAAGGTATAGAGAACGATCTGCCAAGCAGAGAAGTTTAACAGTCCGTTTTCAAGAAAATCTAAAATGGGATACATAAATATAATTGTTTTAAAGAGAAAGCCCACTATAATGAATAAACACGACATTATCCACCATTAAACACGTACCCTGTCGTATGGAAAACAGGTTATAAACGGCTAAATCTATGAAGTTAAACAAAGTTTGTTTAAACAAATCAAAACAAAAAATTTTACAAAATTTAGAAGCTGAATGGCCGGACCAGGGGCTGGTGGTTTTACTGGGTGCCAATGGTGCTGGAAAGTCATCCTTGTTGAATTTGCTGGCTGCTATAGAAAGCCCGGATTCAGGTGTTATTGAATGCAATCAAAGAGTTACCCGGTTTTTAATGCCAGAACCAGCCAAGTTTTACCCGCAACTGACGGTGTCAGAACAATTGTCTTTTGTTGCTCATCTCTGCCAACAGCCTTTCAAACAAGAACAGCAAGCGGCATTGCTGAAAAATTGGCAATTAAATCCAGTGGCTAACAAGTTGACGAAGCACTTGTCCTTAGGTTACAGACAGCGGCTGTCTTTGGCTCAATTGGAGTTGTCAGCTGCCGATGTGTTGCTAATGGACGAGCCGATGAATGGTATGGATCCTCAGGTTATGCAAATCTTTAAAGATAAAATCATGACCTGGAAATTAGATAAATTGGTGGTGATGGCCACCCACATTTTGCATGAAGCGCAACAAATGGCCGATTGGGTGGTGGTAATGGAGTGTGGTCAAATCATTTTGTCTGAGGCTTATCAAGCTGGTGTGGGCTTCCATGAAATTTATCAACAAGCCATCCAACAACATCATCTACAAATGTCAGCTGAGAAAATAACTTCATGAACATCATACAAAAAGACATAAAAGCTTTGTGGCGCGCTCCGATGCTGTGGCTGGCTTTGGCATTGATGACCTTCATTTCTTATTGGTTATTATGGCAAATGATTGATAAATATGCATCCTTGCAAGCCAATTTTGCCATGTTGTCCAACCCACCTACTGTTACCAATTCGTTGTGGGTACCCTATGTTTTGTTGTTGGCCAAATTAATGATGCTGTTGGTTGCTTACAGTAGCAGTTTTTCCTTTGCTCAGGAACGTGGACAGCACACTTTATGGTATTTGCTGATTAACCGAAACAGTTGTGTGGCGGTGATAGCGCAAAAATTCATCGCACAAATGGTGATTTTATTGTTTGTTGCTTTGTTGTTGGTGATTACCGTTGTCCTACTGTCACAAGGTGGCGAATTGAATGCCTTATTGGTGACAACCAGTATGATAGGTTTGTTTTTGTATATCATCTGGTTGATTGCTATGGGTATGATGATTTCCGTTATCAGTCAATCCAGTGCCACTGCTTTTTTAGCCAGCGTCATGATTTTTACCATGTTTTGGATGTTAGGTGGTGAAAGTGTGGCTCAGGAATATGGTGTCAATTGGTTACATTTACTGTCGCCTGCTCATCATCTTCGTTGGTTTACCCAGGGTGAACTAAGTTTAAGTTCTGTGATTTATTTTGTCATTGGCACCTGTTTGTTTTTTTATTTGGCTGCTGATCAATTGAGGCCAAGAAAATCATGATAAGAAAAGCTGTGTTCTTAGGGTTGGTTTGGTTGGTGTTGGTGGTTTTGGCTGCTCGTTTTGTGCCGAATTGGTATATAAAAAACAGTTATGATGAGCTGATAACTCCACAAGCTCAGGTGGTTTTACAACAACAAAAAAATCTCAGGATTGAAGTCTTTGCCACGCCTGATTCGGTCGCGGCAGGTTTGGTCAATAATTTTCTCGAGCCTTTGAAACCACATTTGCCTGAAGTAACCATTGAATACCTAGATATATTGAGCAATCCTGAGTTGGTTCAAACTTATGGTATTACTCAACAAGGCGAAATGGTGATTCATAGGCAAGATGCTAACTTCCATTTGAACACTTTATCCTATGAAGCCTTTTTTAATGGTTTGAAACAAATCAGTCAAGATCGAACAGGGGCAAACGAGCAATGGCTGGTATTTTTAGATAATACTGGTGGTAAGTCATTCAACACGGGTGATATAACTGGGTTGAGCGCCTGGTTAAATGTATTGAAACAAAGCAATTATCGTACAGTAGTATTGCCTTTTCAGAGTCATTTGCAATTACCGAACAATGTTAAATTGATTATTTTGGCTTCACCACAGACGACGTGGGGCGAGCCTGAGATACAATGGTTGCAACAACAAATTAATCAAGGCATCAGTGTGATGTGGTTGGCGGATCCTGCTACGGCTATCGAACAACCAGGTTTATCATTGTTGTTTGATGTGATGCGTACCGATGCTTATCATCAGGGTCATTTAGTTATTAAAGCCTATAATCAACACGCCATTAACCATTCTTTTGATCGCCCTTTGGATTTGGTGGAGGTGATGCCTTATATCACCAGCGATGAGGTGTTGTGGCAAAATGAACAACATGAAACCCTGGCATCGACCCGTGAATTGGGCAGCAGTCGCTTGATGGTGGTTGGGGACAGTGACTTTCTCTCTAATGCACACCTCAGAAGTGGTGGTAATTTGGAAATGTCTTTTAGAATGGTTGATTGGTTGTTACATCGTGATGATCGAATTGATTTGCCGAACATTGGGGTTTTGGGTGCACAAATACATTTCCAAAGCAGTGAGATTTTACTGTTTGCTACTTTAACCTTGATAGTTATACCATTGCTATTTTTGCTGATTGGTGGTTGGCGATGGTACAGAAACAAACAATAGGGAAAGTGTATGGACATTGGTGATATCAGAAAAGAGTACACACAATTTGGTTTAAATCGAAAAGACTTACGTGATAATCCGTTTGAACAATTTGAGTATTGGTTTCAACAAGCCAGAACTGCAGAGTTAAAAGAAGTGAATGCCATGAGTCTGGCCACGGTCAGGGCTGATGGTATGCCCCAAGTCAGAACGGTTTTACTGAAAATATTTGATGATAGAGGCTTTGTGTTTTTTACCAATTATAACAGCGCCAAAGCCCATGAAATTAACAGTAATCCACAAGCATCCATATTGTTTCCCTGGCTTGATTTGGAACGGCAAGTTCGCATAAGTGGTCAAGTAGAAAAAATTTCTAAGGCTGAATCTTTTAAATACTTCACCAGCCGACCACGAGGATCACAACTTGGTGCTTGGATTTCAGAGCAAAGCCAGGTCATTTCCAGTCGTACCGTATTAAAAACCCTGATGAATCAGATCAAAGAAAAATTCAAGGATGGGCAAATTCCATTACCAGACAGTTGGGGCGGTTATCGGATTGTTCCTGAATCCTTTGAATTTTGGCAAGGCAGAGCCAACCGTTTGCATGACCGTTTCAAATATACACAAACAGAGCAGGGTTGGGAGATTGACCGTTTGGCTCCATAAAAAATCGATCAATATCTACGGTCTTTGCCATCCTGATGGGTGGTTCTTGAGGACAAGACTGCATCAATATCAAAAAAATGATGACTATCGAAACCAAGCCAATGATCTTATTCATGATTGTAATAAGTCAAAAATCAACTATCATACTGGCCTGCGCCGAGCACCCCCACATTATTACTTTATATTTCACCAATCGCTATAAGTGGTAAAGTATTGATGTTGAAGGATATTGTTTGTGTGAGCGATTATGTGTATCAGCGCATATTAACTACGAATAACGTCGTCTTGTCACAAATATAGTGGTTATTATTAGCAATTTATCTTCATTCTAGCCTTAAAGTCCATCACCAAAACTCAACTTAACTCACTGTAAGTTGCATCAAAAATCATTTTTTTTCGAACTTCACGTTGTTTAAGCAATTATGTGAACCTAGAATCAATTTTTAACAACTATTTTTTTGGATAATTATGAATTTGCTCATATAGTCCAGTATATAGGTTGACCTTCTCCCTTAAAAAAGTACCACTTGAAATTAGAAAAATCTGGCAAAATTAACCAAAGATAAAAGAGGTTTTGTCATGAAGAAATCGAAATTCACAGAAGAGCAAATTGCCTTTGCTCTCAGGCAAGTTGAAACAGGAACGCGAGTTTCAGAAGTGTGCAGAAAGATGGGCATAGCAGAAGCTACGCTCTATAACTGGAAGAAAAAATTTGGTGGTCTTGGCGTTTCAGAGCTAAGACGTTTAAAACAACTTGAGGAAGAAAATCGCAAGCTCAAACAGTTGGTAGCAGATTTGAGTTTAGACAAGCAAATGCTTCAAGATGTTGTCTCAAAAAAGCTCTGAAACCAGCAAAGAAGCGACAAGTAATAAACTGGCTACAGGATGCTTACAGGATATCAGATAGACGTTCATGTGACTTGATAAAGCTCAGTAGATCAGTATTTTACTATCAATCTAGAAGAAACCCTGATACAGCTTTGCGAAAGCGAATCAATGAAATTGCTCAAACTCGAATTCGCTATGGTTACTTAAGGATTCATACTTTGTTGGTTCGTGAGGGATGGCCTATCAACCGTAAAAAGGTGTACCGAATTTATTGTGAGGAAGGCCTTAACTTGCGGGCTAAGCGACCAAGAAGGCGTGTAGCTGCATCACATAGATTGGATCGCCCAGAGTTAACTGGGGTGGATCAGTGCTGGAGCATGGACTTTGTGGTTGACGAGTTATTTAATGGCCGCAGAATACGCTCATTAACTGTGGTAGATAATTTTAGTCGGGAGTGCATCAAGATTCACGTTGATCAGCGTATTAGAGGAAATGATGTTGTTCAAGTCATGGATGAGTTAAAATGCTTTAAAAGACGTTGTCCCAGCCGTATTCAGGTAGACAACGGCAGTGAGTTCATATCAAAAGTGTTTGATAAATGGGCTTATGAAAACAAAGTTGTTCTGGACTACTCAAGACCAGGTAAACCAACAGATAATGCGTTCATTGAATCATTCAATGGAAGCTTCAGGGATGAGTGTTTAAATACCAATTGGTTTTTGTCATTAGACGATGCCAAGGAAAAAATAGAGTTGTGGCGGAAGGATTACAATGAGTTTCGGCCGCACTCATCGCTGTCAAATCTCACCCCTAAGGAATTTTGTCAGCAACAAAGAAAGAGCCAGAAATCTCTAGTTTTGGCTGGTACTGTTTCTGGGTAGGGGTCAAAATCAAAAATACCCTTTTCGAAAGTGTCCACGGAAATGGGGTAAAACAAAAAATTATTTTTTGAAACTAGATTGATGAAATTCAATTTTTAAGTTTGTGGTGATATTGTGATTAAAGGTGCCATTAATTTATATTATATTGGCATTGTTGTGTTAATTGTTATATATTTTGTGTTTGTTTTTAGCATGGCTTTTTATTTTGTATTAATTATCTTATGGAAGAGATTGTAAAATATTTTATTTTTATCCTAATAGCCTCTCTGGTTTTAGAAAAAGTTGAAGCTGAAGTTCTTCTTAACAGTGGGCAACAACTTGGGAAAGCCATCTTTTTTGATACTGAGCTCTCATCACCTCCTGGCCAGTCTTGTGCCACATGTCATCAACCCAACATAGCTTTTTCTAATTCAAATATAGTTCACTCCGGTGCTGATTCAAATAAATTTGCCAATAGAAACACCCCGTCATTGTCCTATGTTTCGAATACACCAGCATTTAAGTACGACACCATTGAAGGTAATGTTGTTTCTGTGGGTGGTTTTTTTTGGGACGGTAGAGCAAAAAGTTTTGAAGACCAAGTCTTGCAGCCATTTATTAACCCATTGGAGATGGGCATTCCAAGACTTGAAAATTTGGTGGCAAAGATTAAAAAAAGACCTTATTTCAAATCACTGTTGAAACAGTATAGGATTTCACCTCACAGTCAAGCAGATATTTTAAATGGCATCAAAAAAACATTGATTGACTACATGAGTGGCCCTGAATTTAATAAATTTAATTCAAAATATGATCATTGGTTAACGGGTCAAGCTAAATTTACACTGGAAGAACGTCATGGTATGCTGCTTTTCGAGCGAGTTGATAAAGGCAATTGTGCCGCCTGCCACACCTTGAAACGGCAACATGTACATGACAAACCATTGTTCACAGATTTTACCTACGATAACATCGGTGTTCCAAAAAACACCAACAACCCCTTTTATCAGGTGCCTGAAACTGTTAATCCACTAGGAATTAATTATATTGACTATGGATTAGGGAATACAAACAGAATTAAGGATAAACGTTATTTGGGTATGTTTAAAGTTCCAACTCTGAGAAATGTTGAAGTCACTGCACCATATATGCACAACGGAGTATTCTCAACTTTGAAAGAAGTGGTTGAATTTTACAATTCAAGGGACAAAACCGATCAATGGGGTGCCCCCGAAGTTCCATATAATGTGAATGATACAGAGTTAGGGAATTTATCACTCACAGAAATTGAAATAGAAGCGCTTGTGGCGTTTTTGAAAACATTAACGGATGATTATGAAGAAGAGAATAAATAAATGTTTGATGACCATGCTTTTGTTGTTACAAGTCTTGCCCGTATGGGCTGATAATGCCGGCCGACAATGGCTTATTTCACAAATACAAAATGATGGCAGCACCCAATCAGAAACAGAATATGCCATAGCGACGACACAACAAGCCACAGCTGCAACAGTAGGTTTTTATATCTACAGTAATTATCACAATTCCATCGTAACTAATGCATTCAGCTATTTGGAGAACAATCATTTGTTTACGACTGAAAATATCGCAGAGTTAGCGGTTTTACTGTAACGAGGTTATCAATAATTCAATCCTTGAGTTCAATGGTTTTGTGACTCAGATGATAGAAACTGAGAGCGGACAGTATGTAGATAATCTGAGCAATATAGAAATCAGTGGATTGTCAGCAAATAGCAGCATCACCCTTGATTCCACATGGTCAACGGCACAGTTTTACGCGGGCAATTATAAATTAGTCAGTGAGTTGATAGATCCGTCAGGAGATTTGCATAACAGGGTGGAAACACCATTTGAAATTATTGTCAATAACAGCGGCATTGCAGTTGAGTTCAATGTGTTAACCAACCAATCTCAATACAGCACAGTAGATTCTGTTGAAATCAACACAATCCTGGCCAATTTGGCGCCGAATGCGATTTTAGAAAATACCACTCTGGAAATCACAATAACAGCGCCTGATACGAGCGTTATCTTGCAACAAAGCCGTCCCGTGAACGACCTGGCTCCAAATGCTTCTCAGCAGTGGCAGGATATTTATCAACTGAACCATGCTCCAGTAGGCGAGTACACCATCACGCTGAACTTATATGACGATCTGAATAACGTTATTGCAACTGAAACAGGTACATTTGAAGTATTGTTGGATGAACAACGTGTTTTGGCGGGCAATGTAACGGTAGATTTTGATCAAATTCAACCTGGCACAGACAACGTTTGTCACTTTGAACTGACCAATCAGTCTAATAACCCATTAACAGCTTTGTCGGTTGAATTGGTGGTGATTAACTTATCCAATCAACTGGCCATGCTCACCAGCCCTTTCCAGATTGATTTAGACGCAGGCGCTACATGGCAAGAAGATTTGATGGTACAGACCAATGATTTGTCATCTGGTGATCATGCTTGTTTGGTCAGAACGCTTGTGGGTGGCGATGCCACCACACATGGATCTGCGATATTTATGGTTACAGGAGCCAATCAGGTTTCAGGCGTGGTGTTTGATGACTTCAATGGTGATGGTGTTCAGGACAACAATGATGCAGACATTGAAAATGTTGAACTGAAGCTGTTGGATAACAACCAGAGTACCATCCAAACCATTCAAACGGCAGCTGATGGCAGCTATCAATTTGCACCAGTCAATAACGGTGAATATACCATTCAGGTCACAGAATCAGGCGTATTGGCTGATGCACAAATCACCTCTGGAAACCAGATGACAGTTCTGAACATCGAAAATAACCATGCTCAAATGGATTTTGCCTACCAATACAGTAATTCCAGTATCGAAGGTGTTATTTGGGATGATGCCAATGCAGATGGCGTGGTAGATATGGATGAAGATGGTTTCGAATCGGTCAGCATTGAGTTGTTGCATGATGATCCAAACTTGACCATGGCTACTAACACCGATGCGGCTGGGAGCTATCGTTTTGAACAGATCACTTCTGGTTCTTATCAGCTGCAAATCACTGATAACAATCAAGTATTGGACGGACTAAGAAGCACCACCAGCAATGAGCCACTGGCATTGGATGTTTATAGTAACGCGAGCTTAATCGGAACCAACTTCGGCTACCGTCTGGATATTTTTGATCTAGACGTATTGACTACCAACTGTACCAAAGGGTTACGTGAAGGTCAGGAAATCACTTATCTGGTACAAGTTAGAAATCTCGGTAACACCGACATCACCCAGGCCGCTGTGGAAAACCTGGTGCCATTGGGTTTGACCAACGTTAGCTGGACTTGTGAAACAGAAGGCGGAGCCACTTGTGGTGGATCGGGTATGGATGATGTACTTGACCTCATCGATATACCACAGGGAGCCACGGTTAATTACCTGATTGATGCAACCGTATCAGGTCAATTGCTGGACATCATCACTGAAGAGGTGAGTGTAAGCATGCCCAGTGGTGTTGTTGATGATGTGATGTCAAATAATCAGGCATTCGACAGTGATATGGTTTTGGATCTGTTCTTTATAGATGGCTTTGAGTGTGCTGCACCGACATCACCAGTAATTAGCCAAAACAAATTATTGGACATCTTAATCAGTGAACCACAGCCACAAGCCAAATTGGTAAACTATATGAACCAGCAAATCATAGGGACAGGGAAATAAGGAGAATGAATTTGCACCAAGTGAAAAAAATATTCTGGATTTTGAGTTATGCTGCTCTTTTTAGCATGGTAATACAGCCAATGGCTCATGCCAAAGACTCTGCTGAATTAATCGCCAATGTAGTTAATATGAAAGCCATAAACAGCAAGGTTATGGCTCCTGCAAGTAAAGAAAAAAAACGGATTGTCCAAGAGAAAAATCCAGAGCAGCTACTATCTGAGTTGTCACAGGAGATTTATTGGGATTTGTATGATTGGAAAGAAAAAAATATCAAATCTTTTTCAGAAAATCATAAAAGTAAAATTACTGCCTGGCAAACCAGATTAACCGACTTGCATCAGCAAGTAATGGTTGAAATGGATAAGCTGACTGAATGGATTAATAAGAAAAATCTGTCGCAAGTCATAAAACAAAGGCAGCAAGATGCTATTGTTCACATAAACACTGAAGTAATGGGTTTAAAGCATCAGTTAAACCAGATGTTACAAAATACCCTAGAGTCAAGTACAGAAGAAGCTGTCATTCGGTCTATAAGCAATGGATTTAATTTTTTTGAAGGAAAGCAACTCAAAAGAAAGCATCAAGTGTTCGATGGTTTGTCAAGTGTGGCTTTGACTCCAGATCGTATTCCAGCAGCTAAAACAACGGATGAGTTCAGCAAGTATGGATTAACCAGCCATTCAAAGTCTAATCCTGCAAGCACCAAAAATTTTACTGATCCAGCATTTCTTTCTACTTCTGATGAAGTTGTGATCAATGAAAAAAAAAAAAAAAAAGCCGCTGAATTAGAAAATGATCCAGTTGAAATTTATCATTGGGTCAGAAACAACATTGAATGGTTACCTTCTTATGGTGCGGTTCAGGCTTCTGACATCACATTAGGTTCTGGCAGAGGTAATGCTTTTGATCAATCCAGTTTATTGCTGGCACTATTAAGAACATCAGGTGTTCCTAGTCGATATGTGTATGGAACCATAGAAGTTGAAATTGACAAGTTCACCAACTGGGTGGGGTTAAATAATCCTGAAGCAGCCATCATTTTTGCCCAATATGGTGGCATCCCAATTGCTTCGGTGATTGAAGGCGGAATCATTACCAAAGTACAAATGGAACATATTTGGGTTGAGGCAGCCATTGATTTTATGCCGTCGAGGGGGGCGGTTAATATTACACCTGATAGTTGGGTAACACTTGATCCTTCGTTTAAGCAGTATGAATCTCTTACCGGGTTAGATCCAATTGCTATATCTGGACAGGATATGGAACAAGTAGCCCAGAACTTTATTGACTCAGGGACCAGCAACGAAACTGAAGGCTGGGTACAGGGATTTGATCAAAGTATACTGACCAACGCACAAGAGCAAATGCAGCAATCACTGACCGCTCACATCGAAGACAATATGACAGACCCTACAGTCGGTGATGTTATTGGTGGTAGAAGAACCATCAAACAAGAATTTCCTGTTTTGCCTTCATCTACAATGAACCGAATTGTAGTAAAAGCAGCAGATTTTGTAGAAATGCCGGACAACATGCGACCCAAATATCGTTTGGCATTTGAAAAAGGCATCACTGGACAGATTGTTGACCCCTTGGAGTTGAATTTTGCTCAACTCAATAACCACAAGCTAACTTTGTCATTTAAACCAGCAACTCCAGCAGACGAAGATGCTTTACAAGCTCTTATCCCAGAAGGAGCCAGTAGTGTGGATGATATTCCGACCAGTATACCTGCACATCTGGTCAAAGTGATACCTCAAGTAGCATTGGATGAGGTGGTGATTAAACAGGGTTCGCCAATGAACCTCGGTTATGATTTAACTCTGTATTACCAAGTGCATTTACCAACCCAAGGTACGCTAAACAAACAATATTCACTCCCGGCAGGGAGCTACGTAAACTTATTGTTCGGTTCAAACAGCATTTCATCAGAAATTATAAAAGAATTAAAATCTAAAAGAAGTGTGACTTTGAATAATTTAAATTCTGGTGATAATTCTGTTATTTCACAAATTAGACGTGAAAAAATATTTGGAGATATTTATTTTGCTGGAGCTTTAGGCTACTTATCTGAAAAAATAATATTTTCTTCTATGATGGCAAAGCAATTTAATACTGCATATAACATGAGTCCGGTTTTTGGAACATTTGGTTTCGAACCAAATGTTAGTTATTTGTTTTCAATACCTAGGTCGATTGATACTGGAGGCGTTTCTGTAAATATTTACACTACAAAGCAGATTGAGTCTGGTAATTTAGTTAAAAACAAACAATTTAATCAAATTTCTGGAACTATTACCTCTTATCTTGAACATTCAATACCAGAACAACAGTTTCGTAGGCTAAATGGACCGCAAAATGCTGTATCAACAATGAAGCTGCTTTCCATTGGGTTGCAAGCTAATCAAAAAATTCATACATTATCAGAGGATGTCGTTGATGACTTTTTGTTAAATGTATCAATGCATCAAGACACTAAGGATGAAATTAAAACTGCTGTATTAGCGGGTTTTCAGGTTTTGATTCACTCTGAAGAACTTATTATCGATAATTGGCAAGGTTTTGGTTATGTAATAACTGATAATGCTACTGGAAATGCAGCTTTTAAAATTTCTGGTGGATTAAATGGTGGCCAAATGGATGACCCTTTTGATGGAGCATCTATAGCGCTGGCTGGAATACAAGACACCACTGATGAAGCAACTGTTACTTTAATTCTTTTAGTATTAGATGTTATCTCAGTTTTGTATGGTAATGCGTACCTTGATTTTATTGTTTCTCTTTTAGCAATGATGTCAATATTAAGTACTTTAGAAGACGGCTGCCCAGATGCAATAACTTTGGCATACTTCCTTATAATATTTGCTGCTATTTTGCTTTTTATTATAGCGTTTACAGCTCAAACTGCATTGTTGTTTGGAAATTTAGCGGGATTTATTGCTGGTATGCTTATGTCAGCACTGCTTGATGATTTAGTCAGCTACGTTGCCAATAATTGTGTGGAACAAACAACACATTTTATTAAAGGTGGATAGGCTTTTATTCTTTTTTTATGGGTAATAGCAAATAAGCTAAAAATAAACTTGTTAAAAGAAAAATAAGTAAAAAAGAATACTTAGAAAATTGTAATCCAAAATAATTAGGTAAAAACCATTTGTTAATAAAAAACAAAACAATAAGTGTCGTGCAAAATATGTAACCCAAATAGCTGCTTATCGATTTATTTTGATCAAACAAATGTTCAGAACAGTGTGAGCATTTATTAGAACTTAAGTTAAGGATTTTAATAAAATTTATTAAGCCTATTTGGCTTGAACAATTTGGACATTTTTTTAGCATTTTAATATGTTTTATTT
>JAGRJR010000129.1 GCA_020442635.1 Lysobacterales bacterium | reverse complement strand
AAATTGTTTTAAAAAATCTTTCTTTTGCTCTTCAGTGAGGAAAAAAACTTCATCAAGGGAAATTATTTTTGGAGGTTGACCAAACAAAGAGTCATTGAATAAATCGTTTTCCGAATAATTATTCTTGATTTTTAAGGAGGGTTTGGAAGCACAAGCAGCTAAAAAAATGGTCGTAAAAACCAAGAGCAGTTTGAGCATTTTTTTCACATGATCAGAGTTCATGCTAATGATTATAAAACAATGTGTACGACTCAAATAGTACTTTTCGATTAATTTTTGGGTTTGTGGCTTTTTAAATGATGCTTTGATACAAGTGATTGCTGTTAATATAGTTCAACACTCGTTTGTTGATGTGTTCTTTATCTGGCATGACACTTTTTGCCAATTTTTGTCTGAGATTTGTCGAAGAAATATCAACAGTAGGTAAATTTTTTATCAGAAAAATATCAGGATTAAGTTCTTTTAAACTTTTAATAAAAGTGAGGTTGACCGTGTGGCCAGGTCTTTGATGAATCAGCAAGCCATGTTTTTTTACCAGTTCTTGCCAACAATACCATTTTCTGAATTTAGGCCAACGTCCACCGAAATGGTCTGCGCTGAGTATAAATAATTGATTGGCTTTATCAAGCGCCGTAAGTGTATCAAAGCTGAAACTTTTTAGGCCGGTTTTCTTAAATAATTTTTTTTCAATATCAGAAACATTTACCTGATAATTAAATTTTTTATTTAATTCTGTTGCTGTCAATTCGCACATAGCAAACCGATGTTTATAAGCTGTTCTGGGTTGTTTTTTTCCAGCTATCAGATTAGGTTTGAAAGTGGGAACCAAAATAAACTCTGAAATGAGCAAATCATTCTGTGCAGCAAAAGTGTAGCTATTGTGAATAACCTGTTCGTGTCCTTTATGAATTGGATCAGCCGTTAGACCATAAACCAGGGTAAATGATTTAATTGTTGGATTCACTGTTGGTGTTTGAAACCATTGGTAATCGGCATACGACGGTCTTTGCCAAAAGCCATTTGTGTGACTCTGGGACCGGGTGCGGCTTGCTGCCGCTTGTACTCGTTACGATCGATCATTTTCAGTACTTTAATCACCAACTCAATGTCTTGATTCAGGGCTTTGGCGATTTGCGCGGCATCTTTGTGCTGGTGTAAATAAGCTTTTAAAATTTCATCCAATACTTCGTATTCAGGTAGAGAATCAGAATCTTTTTGGTCAGGACGCAATTCAGCTGAAGGCGGTTTGGTGATGGTGTTCAAGGGAATCACTGGCCCTGCCGGATCGATACTGTTGCGGTATTCGGCCAAGGCATAAACCTGCAATTTGAATAAATCTTTAATTGGTGCAAAACCACCAGC
This sequence comes from Lysobacterales bacterium, assembly GCA_020442635.1. Classification (GTDB taxonomy): domain Bacteria; phylum Pseudomonadota; class Gammaproteobacteria; order Xanthomonadales; family Marinicellaceae; genus Marinicella. The sequence goes on along the minus strand of JAGRJR010000129.1, from coordinate 4,695 downwards.
CATGTCACCATAAAGTGTGGTGTACCCGACCGAAGTTTCACTTTTGTTACTGGTACATAGCAAAATGGCATTGCTGTTATTGGAAAAGGCCATCAGCAACACACCACGAATCCTGGCTTGAATGTTTTCATCAGTTTGACGGTGAAAATAATCATCATAAAATTCATTGAACAGTGGCTCTAGAAATTTATGGAAGGATTGATGCATTGGTTTAATTGGAACCACATGACTGGGCAATCCTAATGTATCTGCTAATATTTGAGCATCTGTCACTGAATGATCTGATGAATATTTGGAAGGCATCAACACACCAGTGACATTTTCAGCACCAATGGCATCAGCGGCAATCACCGCTGTTAAAGCGGAATCTATGCCGCCAGATAAGCCCAAAACAGCCTTTGTGAAACCATTTTTCTGAAAATAATCGCGGGTGCAAGAAACCACTGCATCATACAATTCAGCCAATGGCGAGTTAGGCTCAGTGATTTGTGTTTGTGGTTGGGAAAAATTGATGGTGGTGAAGGCGGCATCAAAGGAGGGTGCCAATGCCTTGAGTTCTCCGGCAGCGTCAATCGCACAACTGGTGCCATCAAAAATTAATTCATCTTGTCCGCCGACCAAATTACAGTATATCAACGGTGTGGAAAAACGCTTTGCGCGACGTTGCAGCATGGCTATACGACTTTCTATTTTTCCAGCTGCATAAGGTGATGCTGAAATATTTATCAGTAAATCTACACCTTGTTGTGCCTGATAAACGACCGGTTCAGCTTCATACCAAATGTCTTCACAAATAGTCACGCCAATGGAGTAGGTTTGTTTGTTTATGGTTAGTTCCGCTATACCGTCATGACTACCCGAAGTGAAATAACGTTTTTCGTCAAACACCAGATAATTGGGTAACTTTTGTTTGTCATAGATCATCTTGATTTCACCATCCTGAATCAAGGCCGCAGAATTATGCAAAAGTTCTGGTTCATTGGGATGGTTTCTGGGAAAGCCCAAAATCACCACCAAACCATCGGTGTGGTCAGCAATTTGCTTTACACAGTTATAACAATCATCAAGAAACTGCTGATGAAATAACAAATCTTCGGGTGGATAACCACAAACCGCTAATTCGGTAAAAACCAAAACATCGATGTGTTCATTCCTGGCTTCCTGAATGGCATCTAGAATCAAACGCTGGTTACCAGCTAAATCTCCAACTTTGACATTTAGTTGTGCCATGGCAATGTTTAAATCAGGTTTTTTCATAGTTATTATCTTGCAGGGTTAATCTATCACCAATAAACTGTAATCCATGGCTTTGACAGAATGAGTCAAAGCACCGATTGAGACATAATCAACACCAGTCAATGAGATGCCTTCAATGGTATCTAAGTTGACATTGCCAGAGGCTTCCAAATCAATTTTATCGGCGGTAATTTTGACCGCTTCTGCCATGGTTTCATTATCCATGTTGTCCAACATAATGCGATCTACAGGACAGGTGAGCGCTTCACGCAATTCTTCAAGGTTGGTTACTTCGACCTCAATCGGTCTTTGATGATTATCGTATTCAAGTAGTTTATTTACGGCCTGGGTAATGCCACCAGCAGCTTTGATGTGATTTTCCTTGAGCATAGCCATGTCATAAAGGCCGTGACGATGATTCACTCCACCACCCAATTTCACTGCCCATTTGTCCAATACTCTTAGATTCGGTGCAGTTTTTCGCGTGTCCAATATTTTGCATTTACCCTTGGCCAATTGGACAAATTGATTGGTTAAAGTGGCTATGCCACTCATGCGTTGTAACAGGTTTAGCGCAACACGCTCAGCTCCCAAAACTGAAAGCACTGGTCCTTTTATTTTGGCAATCACATCGCGATTTTGGCAATGTTCACCATCCTTAAACATCAAATCAACGCTGACGGTTGAGTCAAACAATAAAAATGTTTCTTTAAAAACTTCGATACCAGCCACAACACCAGCTTGTTTAGCTATCAGTTTGGCCTCACACATTTGTTCAGCAGGAAAAATGGCTTCACTGGTCAGATCACCTGTTTTAATGTCTTCCAGTAAAGCATTGGCAATGATGGGGCGATAGTGTAATGGATTCATAAGTTTTATGTCGTAGCAGTTTTGAGACTTATGCAGAGGTCTCTGGTAAAATGTCGGTCTTTCTTTGTAAGGTATTATCTTTGACCCTCACATGAAGCACAAGAGCGTACACCGAAAATACATGAAAAAAGCCCTGAAGCAAGCAGCCAAAGGCGTGTTTACCACTGGTGCCAATCCACGAGTAGGCTGTGTAATAGTTAAGGATGGAAAGATTTTGGCCAAGGCTTTTCATCAACGGGTTGGTGAAAAACATGCTGAAGTTTTGGCATTGGAAAAGGCCGGTTATGCTGCTGAAGGTTCAACAGTTTATGTGACCTTAGAACCTTGTAGTCATCACGGTAAGAACCCGCCATGTGCAGATGCTTTGATTGCTGCCGGCGTAAAAAAAGTAGTGGTTTGTAATAATGATCCTAATCCTTTGGTGGCGGGTAAGGGATACCTCAAACTAGAACAGGCGGGTATTGAGGTGATTACCGGAGTGCGATTCAAGAAAGGGCAGAAACTTAATCCTGGCTTTTTTAAAAGAATGCAAACAGGTCTACCCTGGGTTCGCTGCAAATTGGCTCAATCGCTTGATGGTAGAACAGCCATGGCCAATGGAGAAAGTCACTGGATCACCGGTAAAGAAGCTCGACAAGATGTGCAGTATTGGCGGGGGCGAAGCCAGGTCATCATTACAGGTATTGAAACAGTACTACATGATGATTGCCGCTTAAATGTCAGACCTGATGAACTCTCTAAGAAGTATAAAAAATTACCCCATGATTTTGCTAATACACAACCTTTACGCATCATTCTCGACAGTCAATTACGCATACCTTTGGATGCCAGGATTTTACAGCAGCCTGAAAGTGCATTGGTGGTGACAGCAGTCCATGACCGCATCAAAGGCCAACAATTAATGGACATGGGTATTCCTGTCGAGTTTTTTCCAGGCATAGATGGTCAAGTGGATTTAACCAAATTATTGAAATATCTGGGTCAATTGGAAATCAACGAGGTGTTGATTGAATCAGGCGGCAAGCTGGCAGGCTCTTTTTTGCAGCAACATTTGTTGGATGAGCTGCTGATATACACAGCACCTGTTATCCTCGGGTCAAACGCAAAACCTTTGTTTAAATTAAACATTGAAGAAATGTCAGCGCGACTCCATATCAAGGCAGAATCAATCAAACATTATGGCAATGACTGGCGTTTGTTAGCCACACCACAATACAAATAAAATGTTTACAGGTATCATTCAATCTATCGGTCAAGTTATTGATAAACAGAAGGTTTCTGGTGATTATCAGTTCAAAATAAAGACCAACTTTTCCAAACCGGAACAAATCAAACTGGGCGATTCCATTGCTATGGATGGAGTGTGTCTTACTGTCACTGACATTTGTAATGATACGGTTACGGTTGATGTTTCCGTCGAAACTGTGAATAAAACAACGGTCGAACTGTGGCAAACAGGAAGTCAAATCAATTTGGAGCCAGCCATGTCTTTGCAAGATCAATTGGGTGGACACATTGTCTCAGGTCATGTGGATGCAGTAGGGCAGTGCATTAAGCGTGAAACTTCCGCTCGTTCTGAAGTGTTTAAATTTGAAGTGCCACAACAGTTGAGCCAATACATGGTTACCAAAGGTTCAGTTGCTATTAATGGTGTCAGTTTGACCGTTAATGCTGTTAATGACAACATCATTTCAATCAATCTGGTGCCACACACCTTACAACATACTAACCTTGACCAGTTACAACCGGGCAGTAAAGTTAATATCGAAGTAGATACCATTGCTCGCTATGTCGAAAAAATGTTGAACCCACACATGACACGAGGATAACTCAAAAATGAGCCTGACACTTAATAGCACAGAAGAACTGATTGAAGACATCAAAAATGGCAAAATGGTCATTCTGATGGACGATGAAGACCGAGAAAACGAAGGTGATTTAGTGATAGCTGCCAATGCAATCACACCTGAAGTGGTCAATTTCATGGCTAAATATGCTCGTGGTTTGCTGTGCCTGACTTTAATGCCAGAGCAATGTAAACAATTACAGCTGCCTTTGATGGTCGATAACAATACGGCACAACTGGCTACTAATTTCACCGTTTCTATTGATGCTGCTGAAGGTATAACAACTGGAATATCCGCTTATGATCGATATAAAACGGTTATTGATGCGGTACAGGTACATGCCAAGCCCTCTGACATTGTGATGCCAGGGCACATCTTTCCACTCATGGCGCAACAAGGTGGCGTGTTAGCCAGAGCAGGTCATACTGAAGCTGGCTGTGACATTGCGAAATTAGCAGGCCGAACACCTGCAGCCGTTATTGTTGAAATCATGAATGATGATGGCAGCATGGCTCGCAGGGAAGATTTGTTGAAGTTTTCTCAAGAACATGGTTTAAAAATTGGCACCATCGCGGATTTGATTGAATACCGCATGATGAATGAAACCACGGTTTCTGTCGCTGATGAGTTCACCTATGCCACACAATGGGGTGAATTTAAGGTTAAAAAATACATTGATCGTATAACCGAAACCGAACATTTGGCTTTTTATCAAGGTGAATTACAGCCAGAACAAGCGGTT
>JAGRJR010000128.1 GCA_020442635.1 Lysobacterales bacterium | reverse complement strand
ATGCTTTTACCCAAAGTGCCTGGGGGAAATCCTTGCCTGTTGAACCAGGCCAAATAGTGACCCGGCAAGTCCATCAATTTTCGCCCCTGATATTTGCCAAACGGCATTTCCATCGTTAAAGCCTTAATGAAATCGGCTTTTTCTTCCGAGCTAAAATTTTGCATATGCTTAGCTGACTTTGGGTTGTATCGCTCGCCTTTTGTTTAATAATGCTTCACGACGGGCGATGTAAACGCCGGAAGCAAAAACCACAGCAGCACCAACAATGGTCCACTGATCTACAGATTGGTCAAAGATAACCCAAGCCATCAGGATAATGAACGGTAAACGTGCAAAATCGAATGGCATCACAATCGAAACATCAGACATTTTTAGTGAATGGGTGAACATCAAATGAGCAAAACTCCCCAGAAAGCCCATTAGAGCAACTAAAAACCAGGTTTCGAAGGTGGGCCACTGCCATACCGTTACGGCCACAGGCAAGGAAAAAGGCGTCATCAGCAACACCATATACATCACGATAACATTCGGATCTTCTGTTCGTGATAGACTTTTGATAATCAATACTGAAGCAGCCATGGTCACCGAAGACGCAATCACCACGAGGGAAGCCAATAAATCTCCATCGACAGAAGGTCTCAATATAATCAAGGTACCAATAAAACCCACCAACACTGCCAGCCAACGTCGCCAATTAACTGCTTCCTTGAGGAATAATGCAGCACCAACAGTCACAAATAAGGGCACGGTAAAGCTCAAAGCCACAGCTTTGGCCAAAGGCAATACTGTAATACCCCAAAAATAACAAAACATCGAAAACAACCCCAACAAAGCTCGTATGATAAATAAACCAAAACGTTCTGTTTTAAAGCTGCGGTAGCCATATTTAATCAGCCATGGCAACATAAATACCAGACCGAACAAGTTTCTGAAGAAAGCGATTTGGAAAGGATGCAATTCACTGGATGTCCAGCGAATCAAAACATTCATAAAACTGAAACCCAAAGCGGCCAGCAGCATCAGGCCAATGGCTTTGAATAAATTGGCATTGGCTGAGGGTGTAAGGGGCATGTAACTTCTGAAATTGACGCGGGGAACAATAGTTTAATCAAACTTCCCCACAAGCACCACGATTATTATGCTCTGATAAAGCCTAATATCTTGAAGTTGGCATGATACCGAACAGTTATTTTTTACCAATAAAAAACACTATTTTTTCAAATGAAAGTCCAACTCTTTTGAATAGTGTTCAATTTGATCCTCTATGGCAACAATTTCGTCAATGATGGCATTATATTGCTTTGCCAGCTTTTTATCTTCCATGTCAATTTGATTATTGACTAACTTCCAATGCTGTTGCTTGGTATGCAAAAACTGTAAAAGTGACTGCATTTTTGTGCCGTAATCAATATGCGTACCAAGTAGGCTGATTAAGGTAGCTTTCTGTTTTTCATACGTGGTTAGCAAATTTTTCACCACTGGGGCCACTTGTTTTGCTGACAATCCATAAGCGATGAAATTTTCTGTCGCCTTGGTTTCCAGGTTTTCCAAAAAAGCCAAATACTCTTTTGAGGCCGACAAGTATTGTTCCAAATATTTACTGTGGCGTGTATAGTCTTCTTCACTAGTTAATTCACCAAGAACCAATACTTTTTCGTAGTCCAATAAATCAAAAGCATATTGCCATTTTTTCCCCTCTTCTCGGGTCATGGTATAGAAGTCTTCTACCAAAACCTCATACAATCCAAAAGGAGAATGACTTTGTACAGCGGTTTTTTGTACCTTTTGTGGTTCCACAGATTGATTTTCTTCACTGGCCGAACAAGCACAACCAAGAAGAATGAATAAAATTATAATAATTATATGAAAGGGTTTTTTCAGCAAATCACTTTTCATGATGGACATTCAAATAGGAATTAAAATGATTTTATCATGACCACCTCAGAAGTGAGCAGCTTATTACAGTGAATCCTTATTTGATAATCGTTTTTTCCCCCTCAAAGTTGCCAAATAAATACCCAACAACACGAAACTCAAGCCCAAAATATCAATTAAACCAGTTGGTCTTTGAAAAAACAGCACATCCCAAACCATCGACATAGCCGGTTGTAACAGCAACAACAAACCTACCACAGAAGTGGGCAATGAAGGCATGGTACGGGTTATCAAAACCCAACCAACAACCTGACAAAACAGACCAAGAGCAATCACTGAAAACAAAGTAGTCATGTTATGAATAACAAACGACTGATTTTCAAAAGCAGCTACCACAGCCAATATCAGGCCACACACCACTGACAACACACCCAGATTGGCCATTGGTGACAATGCATGGCTTTGTGCCTGAACATGTCGCAATGAAAGCATGAAACCCGTATAGGCCAGAGCTGTGGCTATACCAAAAACCACACCCAGTTGATACTGACTGGACAGAGTACTCCATTGCATGCCGACCAATAAAAACAAACCGCAAAAAGTCAGTGTTAAACCCAGAAAAAATTTCCAGCTGATGCGTTCTTTTAAAAACCAATAGCCAAACAAGGTCATGAAAAAAACTTGGACATTGCCCAAAACTGTTGCTAATCCTGGACCAATATAGTGAATGGAACGGTGCCATAACCACAAATCTGCAGCAAAAAAAATGGCACCAAGCAATAACCACTTAAAATAAGTCCAACTGTACCAAAGCTTTCTGCTTTGCCATAAGCACCAGAGCAACATCAACAAACCACCGATAGCCATGCGGTAAAAACCTGTGACTGTAGGCCCCAGTTCTGCCAACTTGACCCAAACACTCGAAGTGCTAATGATTAAAGCTGCCAATAACATGGTCAACACTGGCCATTGAGAAATTTTTAACCGAAGCATCGGTATTAATCCAATAATTCCATTAACTTAGATACTTTGTCTTCAAGCTGCATAATGCGTTGTTCCAGTTCATCAATCCGATTGCTTTGGTTGATTGTAGGGGTTTTGGACGGTGGAGCTATTTCCTCAATATCCACCTCACCGCAAAGTAAATGGGTGAAACGATCTTCTCTGCGACCTGGTCCTTTGGGGATACAAATGACCAATGGACTATCGCGATTAATTAAAGAGTCAATGGTATGATCGACTTCTTCTATCCCATCAAAGTCTTCCATCCTTGCGGTTTTGGTTTTGATGTCGTTCAAAGTCAAAGGTTCGCGCACCATCAAAACAGCCAATACGGCCTGCTGTTTGCGGTTGATTTGGAATTGCGTCATGACCCGGTGTGTCACATGGGTGGCTCGCCCACCATAATCCACACCCACCAAACCGCGTGCTTCCAATTGGTTGACCGTATGACCAATTTCTCCTTCAGTCAAATGCATTACCGGTACCCGGTTTGATTTTTGGTTACAGGCCAACATCAGTGAGTTAATGCTCAGCGGATAATTGTTAGGCGTGGTCAATTGTTTTTCCAGCAAGCTAGCCACAACACGGGCTTCCATGGGACTTAGTAACCCTTGATTCTCTGATTCTACATTCATAGTTTTATAATTTCTTTACTAACCTGAAGCCTATATGGGACCAGGCTTGGTTAAATTTAATTTGTTTCACATCACCCACATCGGCTGGGCCGGAAGCCCAGGACAATCCTGCAACAGGGTTGCTTTCACATTGGTCATCGGGATTAAAAATGGCCTTGAATTTACCTAATTCCTGGCAGCCAGACAACCATTCTGACACATTACCGTGTAAACCATAAAGACCTAGCACATTGGGTTTAAAGGCAGTTAATGGAGCAACATAGGGGAAATGATCATTACATGAAAAACCATTGAATTCAGCTTCATTCTTCGGAAACTCTGCTCCTGCTAAATTTTCAGTTCCACAAGCTGGTACTTTGACTTGACTGAGTTTAATTAAATGCCCCCACTCTCGAACACTTGGCAATCGATAGTTTTCTCCAGAAATTTGATTGTACCAATGGATGAATAAATTGGCATCCTGCCAGCTAACACAAACTACCGGATCATTTTTTTGGGTAGGAAATCCGGGTTTGGCATAATGCCTTTGAGAAAAAATAACATTATTGCCAGTCAGACTTTTACATCGGCTCAATTCGTGCCCTGTTGCCACCACAAAACGGTCAAACAAGCTGAAACTAACTTCCGTTTCACTGACCGCCAAAGCATAATTAACCAATCCCTTAATGCCGTTCATCTCTGGTGCTATGATGATGCTGGTTAATCCCTGATTATCCCGGATGGTATTGCCGGGTGTGGGAATGCTGGCTATCAATTCGTTTAACTCATCTATAATCTCATGTCCAGGTATCACCGCATCCACCAAGGCTATTAATCGCTCGGCCTGCTCTCGGTTTTTGCTTTGCTTGGCCTGAGTTACTTTTTCAGCAATGGCACCCAGCAACAAGCTTCTTTCAAGTTCGGTGTTTTGTTCTAATGCTGCATACAGTTGCTCATGAGTCAAAATGGTGCGATGACGAACCTCTGCGACTGACCCGGCAAAACCCAAAGCCTGCTGATGGTTATTTTTTTGAACGGCCTGGTAGACCAGTTCATAATAACCCGCCATCACATCTGACAACAAACTTATAGCTTGTGGGTGATTGGGTATATTTTTGAGCACCAACAACAGTTGATCCAAGGCATTATCATCTTCGGGTGTGGTTAATTGTTTCTTATCTATATTACTTTGGGCTTGAGAAAGCAGTGCTCTAACTTGTTGCTCACTTAAAGTGTTTAGAACTGGTTCCTGAACTTCTTCGAATTCGACTGTTGGAACAACTGGCAACTGTGTCTTGTTGCTATCAATTTTAATTTGTTGAGAAGGAATCGCTTGTTTTGGGCTTGGCTTTTCTTTTGATAAACTTATCCAAATAAAATAGGTAAACAACATCGCAAAAAACAATGAGGAAGCAACAGCTACAGATTTTTTCCATGATTTTTTGGGTGGCTGTTTTAAAGGGTTGATAGCAAGGATGGCTTCCTTTAATGTATTAACATTCTGGTATCGGTGATTGGGAGATTTTGCCAAGCATTTATCAATCACACCCTGCCAATGTGCCAATTCATCAGGCAGTCTGGGAACAGGATCATTCACATGAGCCAACATCATGGTGAAATCATTATCCCTGTCAAAAACCGGTTCCCCGGTTAATATTTCATACAAAATAGCACCAAGTGCATAAATATCAGATCTGGCATCTACATGTTTGGCTTGAGCTTGCTCTGGACTCATATAATAAACACTACCGATGATACGACTGTCTTTGGTCAAACGCCTGCGCCCCGTACTCAAAGCAATACCGAAATCAGCCAACAATACCTGTCCAAACTGGTCAAACAAGATGTTTTCTGGCTTAATATCCCTATGCACCACACCTTGAGCATGGGCAAATGACAAACCTTCACAAATGGCTGCCATCACCTCTTTCAGCTGTTTATCATCATGATAGGTAAAGGTAGTCAAATCACCATGCTGCAAATAAGGCATGGAATAAAACAATAAATTATCCTCGTTATGTCCTACTTCATAAATGCTCACAATATTGGGATGGTAGAGCTTGGCAATGATTTCTGCTTCTTGCTCAAATCGTCTGACAACGTCTGACCCATCAGTGATGATTGGGCGCATGACTTTCAGTGCGACCTCTCTTTTTAGAGATTCCTGATAAGCTAAATAAACCACACTCATGCCACCTTCACCAATTTTTCTGATGATTTGATAGCCGGGAATTGTCACTTTGTGGTTTTGTTCACTCATGGTGAAAGTATTTTATACCGAAGACTTTTGAAAAGTAGCACAATTTAGGGGTTTCGCTGATAAAATCAAAACAACACGCCACAAAACATTTTTTTTATCAGAAAATATTGACATGGGATTAGCAGAGATCAACAGCAATCTAAATATTTTGCAGCTGACATGTTCAGCCTGCAAGATCAATGTCATTTACGTTAAATTTAACGGCGATGATAACCAAACCACGCCCTATTCACCCAACCAATTTACTTGCCTTGAATGTAATCAGAATTTAAAAAAAAGCCATCAAAACAAAACTGGAATCATTTAAAATCAGTTCAAACTAGCCACCTCTCTCTTTTCTGTGAAGCCACTTGAGTACAAATACCTCAAACCTGCGGTCGTTGAGCAAACTCATAACCGAGTTTATTCCAGTGATTATCAAGACGTTTATTTCAATACCTTCAACAGTGATGAGGAAACCAATTATGTTTTTATTGCTGGCAATGATTTGATTCAGCGTTGGTCACAGCACCAACCCAGCCAGTTTTGTATCGCTGAGACAGGTTTTGGCAGTGGACTTAATTTTCTCAGCTGCTGTCTGGCATGGCAAAATT
>JAGRJR010000127.1 GCA_020442635.1 Lysobacterales bacterium | reverse complement strand
TTAAAAATTGCCAATAACAGGCTCGTTTGGTTTGCTGCTGGTAAAAAAGACACAAAATGAAAGCGTATTAGCCGTGTACTTTACTGGCGTTTTTTTTACTGCGCAGAATCATGCAAAGGCCTCTTATAGCCAATTAAAATCTATTAATTGAGTTTCAATCACTGGTTCATCATTGTCTTTATGAATCTGTTTAACCGACAGGCATTGTCTTTTGTCATCGAACCACATTTGGGTTGATTTGTTAATATTTTCTTCATAAATCCGTTTTGCGGTATTTTGGGGTTGCTTTTCTATAATGAAATGATAAGTCCTGGGTTGTTTGTTTTTCAGGACATTTAATTCCAGTTTTTGTTGTTGTTCACAGGCTGCCAATGAGAGTAGTAAAGGCATCAATTGGGTTGAAATGATGGTTTCATTTTTTGGTGTATAACTGACTTTTTGGTCTTTGTATTGAATCTCAAACTGATTGAGCACTTCATTCCAGGTGAATTGATATTGTTTTTTACTGAATGCCGCTTCTTGTTGCATGGTATGTTTGGTTGTTTGAAACTGGCCTCTTTCTTGGGTGAAATCTGTGATTTCTGTTCGGTTGAAACCTATAAAGGAAGCCAGTCCATTGGTGCCAGCTATGTGATCCTCAATACGCCAGGAATCTTTGCCAGTTCTGGTCAGTCTGGTTATTTGTTCGCCCGTTTTTTTTCCATCTCTGGTGATGCTGTATGTGGCTTCATAAGGTCTTAGTTCGACAGCAAAGCTAAATGACGAAACAATCAATAAACTATAAATTATTAGTAATTTCATTAATATACAAGTGGTTTTTGAAGTGGTTTGTCGATATAAAACAATGTGTTGTCCCGCCAAAAAAGATATTTGTTGGCTATTTGACCTACTGTCTGCACCAAAAGTTTATGTTCTTTCAAAATTAATTTTGTGGCCAGTGATTCTGCTGTATCGTGAGTTTCTACTGCTATTCGAGTTTGGCTGATAATTTGGCCATGGTCTAATTGATTGTCAACAAAATGTACCGATGCGCCATGTTCCGTTTTTCTGTCATTCAAAACACGCTGATGGGTGTTTAAACCTGGGTAATCAGGCAGTAGAGAAGGGTGTATGTTGATGATTTGATGATGAAATTTTTCAACAAAGTTAGCTGAAAGAACTTTCATGAAACCGGCCAGTACAATTAAATCAGGTTGTTCTTCGGTCAGAATTTCAGTAGCAATTGCTTCAGCTTTGGGGCGTTCTTTCCAGTTGATATAGCTGTGTGGGATGCCGAACTGTTTTGCCACGTCAAAACCTTTTATGCCCCTTTTGTCGCTAATAACATGCGTTACCTGATAGCCGTTTTGGTCTTTCAGCAGTGCTTTGAGGTTGCTGCCTCTGCCTGAAATAAAAACAACTATGTTCATTATTTGATTATGACGTCCGTGCCTTTGTTTTCTATTACAGAGCCCATGTTCCAGGTTTTGAGACCATGTTTATTAAAGTGTGTGATAACTGACTCAGTGACATCGTTTTCAACAATCAGACATAAACCTATGCCGCAATTGAATGTTCTGAGCATTTCTTTTTGATCTATGTTGCCTTGTTCTTGTAACCAGCCGAAAATGGCAGGTTGTTCCCAACTTTGTGTGTCAACCTCAATGGCAAGACCTTTAGGGATTACCCGAGTAATGTTTTCCATGATGCCGCCACCTGTGATATGAGCAATACCATCAATGCTGCCACCATTATTTAATAAATCGAGCAAAGGTTTGGCATACAGTTTTGTGGGTGCCAAAAGTTTTTTGCCTAAAGTGCTGCCATCAAAAGGTGAGTTGACATCAGCGCCAGAAGTTTCAAGAATTTTACGTATCAGTGAATAACCATTGGAATGAGGTCCGCTTGATTCCAGTCCAATCAAGCTGTGTCCTGCTTTGATTCTACTGCCGTCAATGATTTTGGTTTTGTCAACCACACCGACCACGAATCCAGCCAGGTCATAATCGGCTCCCTCATACATGCCTGGCATTTCAGCGGTTTCTCCACCTATCAAAGCACAGCCTGAGTCTGTGCAGCCTTTGGCTATACCTTGAATCACTGCAGATGCTTGATCTACATCTAATTGACCACACGCGTAATAATCCAGAAAAAACAGAGGTTCTGCTCCCATGACAATGATGTCATTTGCGCACATCGCAACCAAATCAATCCCGATGGTACTGTGGTCGTTGAGCAAATGGGCTAGTTTCAGTTTGGTGCCAACACCATCTGTGCCAGATACCAGTACCGGGTTGGGGCAGTTGATTTCGGATAAGTCAAACAGGCCTCCAAAACCACCCAAAGAGCCCATCACACCACTGCGGTGTGTGTTTTTGACCATGGGTTTGATGTTGTCAACCAATCGGTTTCCTGCATCAATATCAACTCCGGCATCTTTATAAGTGAATGATTTTTTTTCAGACATGACTGCTTACGGTGGTTTCTTGAATGCCGCAAATTTTATTCGATTGTGGGTTTTATTTGTTAAAAAATAGCAACAAATTATTTGCGAAGGTGATGTATCCCTTATAATTGTCACTTATGAAATTGTTACTTGTATTTTTATTGTTTTATTGCCCAACTTTGTTGGCGGTAGATGTTGAAACGGATAGAGCTGCTGCTTTGGTTGACAATCAACAAATGACTTTGGACGAGCAAACCGAAATGGCTTTGGCTGCTGTGGTCAGTAAAAAAAGCGGCTGGTCACTTGATGCAATCAGACAGAAAAACGTGATTAATGAATCTTTTAATTCAATCATTTTGCGCAATTACTATCAAAAACCGCCGATGGCTTTAGGTAATAACAGCATGTGGTTTAATGTGGTTGTAGATGAAATCAAACTGAAAGATTTAATGATTGAGCATAAAATTCCAGTTTGGCCAGATAATCGTGGACAGATTTTTGTTTGGATTGTTGAAGAATCCGTGGATGGAGAATTAATTAATGCTGCGCCCGATTCCGCAACATTTTATTGGTTGGACCATTGGCTTAAACAAAAAGGAGTTCCAGCCCGATTTTATGACTATCAGGATGAAGATTTATTGGTTTTTCAACCCAGTGATGTGAGGTATTTAAACCCAGATTTGATTGACTTTGTTGAGCAGAGCACGGATGTCAATGCGGTTTTGTTGGTTTTTGTGAAGCATCAGCGTTCGGGTTTTTCGTATCGGTATGGTTTTGCCAAAACAGATCAGCAGGCTTCGATTAAAACTTTGAAATTTATTGAGTTGGCTTCAGGATTAGAAACACTGGCCAGTGAAATACAGGCAATCATGTCTCATGATCAACAGGTTTTTGCCGATGAATTTTCTCAATCAACCGTTTCAGTTAAAGTTAATAATTTAGTAAATTCTGATCAAGTGCTTAAATTGCTAAACTATTTTGATAACCATGCTTTGATAGATGATTACCATATCAATCAATTAAAAAATGGGCAACTTAGTGCGATGATGAATATTAATGTTTTGCCAGACACTTTTGTCAAGTTTGTTGATGAGGAGCAGGTTATTGAACATTTACCCTTGGATTTAGGTCATTCAATCCTATTTTCTATGACAAAATGACTAAAAGACTGAAACACTTACCCAATCTCATCACCATTGGTCGCATCATTGCGATATTTCCACTGGCATGGTTGATGTGGCAAAAGGAATACAAGGCGGCTTTACTGCTCGCGTTTATTGCAGGATTGTCAGATGGGCTGGATGGGTTTCTGGCCAAAAAATTCAATTGGCAAGGATGGTTAGGTGGCATTCTTGATCCTTTGGCAGATAAATTTTTGATGTTCAGTTGTTACGCCGTTTTTGCTTTGCAAAGTGTCATTCCATTGTGGTTGTTTGTTTTGGTTTTGCTGCGTGATGTGGTGATTGTGGCTGGTGTCAGTTTTTACCATTTCAAAATTGGCAAGATTGAAAAAGCAACGCCAACTTGGGCCAGTAAGATAAACACAGCTCTTCAGATTTTGTTGATTCTGGTTCTATTGCTCAGTTATTCAGGTTTGGTTGATATGTTTATGTGGCATCAACCACTTATTTGGACAGTGGGAGTAATGACAGTGTTTACTGGTTTTCAATATGTCTGGATGGGTGTTTCTATGATTCAACAACAAAAGCAGAAGGAGATGCCGTAATGGAAAATAAAATAAGCAAACAATGGTATATTTTAGCCTTGGTGGTTCTGGTGGGTTATCTGGTTTATTTGCTGTCCCCGATTTTAACACCATTTGCGGTAGGTGCTTTGCTCGCTTATTTGTTTGATCCTTTGGCCGACAGGCTGGAAAAACTCAAACTTAATAGAACGCTGTCTGTGACTGTGGTGTTTTTGGTCATCAGCTTGATAGTTTTTAGTGTGGCGCTGATCCTCATTCCTGCTTTAGAACGACAAATTTCCAGTTTTATCAGAAACTTGCCTCTTTATTTTGAGTGGCTAAGACAAAATATTTCTCCGTGGTTAAAATCTACTTTTGGCATCCAAACAGACATTTTTAATGTCACTGAACTAACCCAGCTGTTGAAAAGTCATTGGGAAAGCGCAGGGGGGATAGCTCAAACAGTTTTAAGCTCTGTAACTAAAAGTGGACTTGTTATAGTCAACTGGTTTATGAACGTTCTGTTGATTCCTGTGGTGACTTTCTATTTGCTCAGAGACTGGGACATCATCACCCAGCGTGTGGGTGAATTGATTCCGCGTCCATATTATCCTACTGTTAATGCGATAACCAGGGATGCCAACAGTGTTTTGAGTTCATTTCTGCGGGGACAGCTCAGTGTAATGCTCGCTCTGGGAACCATTTATACCATCGGCCTGTGGATTGTGGGTGTGGAGTTGTCCTTGTTAATTGGTATGGGTGCAGGGATGATTTCATTTGTGCCCTATCTAGGTACTATTGTGGGTTTGATTGCGGGCGTTATTGCTGCCTTGGTGCAATTTGGCGACGTCAATCACATCGTTTATGTTTTGATTGTTTTTGGCATTGGGCAGTTGCTTGAGGGCTTTGTTTTGACGCCCTGGTTAGTTGGAGATCGCATTGGCCTGCATCCTGTGGCGGTGATTTTTGCGGTCCTGGCTGGTGGGCAATTGTTTGGTTTTGTTGGTGTATTATTAGGCTTGCCTTTGGCTGCTGTAGTCATGGTGCTATTAAGACATGGTCATGAACGCTATCTGAACAGTAAGTTGTACGGTCAGGAGTCTGATATTAGTCTTTCTAATCAAATTGATAAAAATAAAATCAGGCAAGAAAGACCCAAGGACAATCCTGAAACATGACGCAAACTCAGGTTCCACTACCATTTAATAACAAGGTGACATGTCGTCTTGTTGATTTTATTGGTAGCGGGAAAGTGGTTGACGCCCTTTCTCATTATCAAACATTACCTCATTTGACATACTTGTGGGGAGCCCCTTTTGCGGGAAAAACATTTCTGCTGTCAGCTTTATATGATGCGTTACTGGTAGCTGGTGAAAAAGTCATGGTTGTTGATGCGTTAAATGTTTTGGACCCTGATTTAATGGATTATCTGCTATGCAGTCATGATTATCTGTTGGTGGAAGATGTTGAGCAACTCAGTGGGAATAAAAGCAATGAAACAGCTTTGTTCAACTTATACAATGCCTGCCAAAGCAGTCAAACCAAACTTTTGTTAACTGCTTCATGTTCTCAAAGAGATGAACAGTGGCGACTGCCTGATTTGAAATCAAGATTAAATTCAGGGTTGATTTTATCACTTGAGGTGCTCAAGGGAGCTGATGCACTGCTTTGTATCAGGCAGTTATTTGAACGCAATGGCATGCCATTAGAAGAAACAGTTGTCAATTATTTGAATACGACTCAAAATAGCTCTTTAACCAATCTCTACCCTTTATTTATGCAACTCAGTATGGATACATTGAAGTTTAAAAGAAAAGTGACCATCCCAATGGTGAAGCAGGCTTTGGTTAATATCCAATAAACTCAAACATGAATGTGGACAATCCAATTCAGTTCATAGATAATACCGCCTCGGTGACTCTCGTTTGTCACCTCGCAATAAATAGCAGTGAACCCGGTCAGGCCCGGAAGGGAGCAGCCGCAGCTGTGATTTTATGTGTGAGGACCGGCTGACGGGAGTCCCTTTTTATCCTAGATTCAATCATGACCTACCAAGTACTCGCCAGAAAATACCGACCACAAAACTTCCAGGAAATTGTAGGCCAGGAGCATGTGGTTCAGGCTCTAGTTAATGGTATTGAGAATGACCGCCTGCATCATGCTTTCTTATTCACTGGCACCCGTGGCGTGGGAAAAACCACACTGGCTCGTGTTTTGGCAAAGTCCTTGAATTGCCTTGAGGGTGTTT
>JAGRJR010000126.1 GCA_020442635.1 Lysobacterales bacterium | reverse complement strand
CGACCTGCTCCAGGCCGCTTAAGGATAAATTGCTGTTCTTTATAAATAACTGGGTCTTTGAAGTTAAACAAGAATCATTCCTTTATATACATCAAACGTATATTCTAAACCAGCTAACCAGCTACAGATACACTAACAATACTTTCAACTTTTAAACCAATCCAAAGCTTGTTGGCGGGCTGATTTATAGTCAATCATGGGTATAGGATAGTTACATTGGATTCGGGTTTGTGTTTTAGGCTCATGAATTTCTTTGGCTGAAACCTGTTTAAGTTCAGGTACGTATGTTCTGATATAATCTCCATCGGGGTCAAACTTTTTCGATTGTGTGGTGGGATTGAATATGCGGAAATAAGGAGCGGCATCGCAGCCGGTGGCTGATGACCATTGCCAACCTCCATTATTCGATGCCAAATCGCCATCAAGTAAATGAGCCATGAAATGCGCTTCTCCCAAACGCCAATCAATCAAACACAACTTACTCAAAAAAGACGCCACCACCATACGTACCCGATTATGCATCCACCCTTCCTCAAGCAATTGGCGCATACCTGCATCGACCAGAGGAAAACCCGTTTCACCTTTCTGCCATTTTTGAAACAATTCTGGCTGGTTCAGCCATTCATCCTTGGCATCGGCTTTGAATGCTTTGCCCTTAGCCAGTTTGGGGTGTTCAAACATCAAGTCATTATAAAAGTCGCGCCAAATCAACTCTGAGACCCAAGTGCTGTGAAAGGCATCTTCGCCATATTGCTTCAAAACATGCGCCAAACATTGTCTGGCACTGATTACCCCAACCGTAAAATATGGCGATAATCGACTGGTACCTTTTGTCGCCGGATAGTCCCTTAATTCCTTATAGTCAGTATTTTGCAGGAAAGATTTGAGCTGATTGCTAATATGTTGTTCACCAATAGCCCACTCGGTCAGTTTTAAATCAACTTCTAAGTTGTCACTTTCTAATTCACAACCAACACTCTTTTCAAGTGGCTCAGGAATAGACAAAGGTGGTTTGTATTGCGTTTTGATAGCCTCTATATATTTTTGCTTGTAAGGCGTAAAAACATGGTACATGCCACCATCGGTTTTTCTTACAGTACCTGGTGGCAACAAATAATTACTGTGATATTCCTGATATGAGACACCTGATTGATCCAAAAACTGCTTCACGGCTTTATCACGTCTAACTTCATTGAGCCAATAATTAGCATTGAAAAAAACCTGATCTATCGACAATTGCTGGAATATTTTTTCAAATATTTCAGGCACATCATTAAAAGTGGGAATCTCATATACCAACGATTCAATGTTAAAATTTTTCAACCTTTCACACAAGTCTTTCACATGAGCTTTGATAAATTCCAGTTTCTGAGGGGCTTCACCATGTTGCTGATGTTGTTCAGGGTGAATGAGGAATAAGGCCAATGTCGAGTTATTTTCTTTAATTGCATGAAACAAGGCAGGATTATCAGCCAGTCTTAAGTCATTTCTAAACCAAACCAGATTCACGACACCAGTCCTTTCTTGGGAATGCTTATCATTCGAATTTTCTTGATAATTGAGTGAATGGCACTATATCATTGGGCAATCAATTTTTCGTGAAAAACATGGCGGCATCGTTCATAAAAAACTTTTTTAAAATGGAATCATCAGCAGGCATTTTGCTGTTTTTATCTGCTGTTTTGGCTCTGATAATAGCCAACACACCTTTTTCGAAGTATTACGATTTGCTTTTGAATACGCCTGTTGCTATTCAAGTTGGCGCATTGAGCATCGCCAAACCCCTGTTATTATGGATCAATGATGGTTTAATGGCAGTGTTTTTCTTTCTGGTTGGTTTGGAGTTAAAACGTGAGTTGATAGAAGGTGAACTTTCTGACAAAAAGAACATCATTTTACCAGGGATAGGTGCGCTGGGAGGCATGCTGGTCCCTGCTCTTGTGTTTTTTTGGTTCAACAAAGAAGATCCTCAAGCTTTACAAGGTTGGGCCATTCCAGCAGCCACTGACATCGCATTTGCCTTGGGTGTTTTGAAACTGCTCGGGCCGCGTGTTCCAACCAGTTTGAAGATTTTTCTTACATCTCTAGCGATTTTCGATGACATTGGGGCCATTTTAGTTATCGCTTTTTTCTACACATCACAGATTTCCTCATCAGCATTGATTGTTGTGGCTTGTTGTATTCCACTGTTATGGTTTATTAACAAAAAAGGTATTGAAGCCACCAGTACCTACATTGTAATAGGCATTATCATGTGGGTGGCGATGCTTAAATCTGGCGTCCATGCCACTTTGACCGGTGTCATTCTGGCAATGTTTATTCCCATTAAGTCGAAAATAAACCCTGATTATTCACCCTTAAAAGACCTGGAACACAACCTACATTCGGCTGTGGCTTATATTATTTTGCCTATCTTCGCATTTGCCAACTCGGGAATCAATCTTTCGGGTGTTGGACTGGAACAAATGATGCACCCAGTTCCATTGGGCATTGCTTTGGGTTTAATTATAGGCAAACAATTAGGGATTTTCAGTCTCTGCTGGTTGGCCATTAAACTCAAATGGGCCTCTTTGCCCGAAAACAGTAACTGGGTAGCCTTGTATGGTATTTCAGCTTTGTGCGGCATTGGCTTTACCATGAGTTTATTCATTGGTTCACTCGCCTATGAGGAAACTCAGTTTGACATATTCTTTGATGAACGGCTTGGTATCATTGTTGGTTCTCTGGTTTCTGCTTTAATTGGTTTTTTTATATTAAAAACACAATTTGGCAGAAAGAAACCTGAATAACAACAAATGACTCAAATTACAAGAAGTCGGCTTATAAAGTCGACTTCTTGACCAAAAGAGCATTCCGCTACAAAAAAACTGTCATGCTCAAACACCATCATCCTGCAAATGCAGATCACCTCATAATCATCCTGAATTTATAGCAAAACCGTTTAGAAATAGTCGCATCACACCACAAATCTAAAAAGCATCAAAACACTTTACTCTGTTTTTCAAAACATATTTATTGTTTTTCAATAAATATATAGCTATAATCAGCATTTTCACAAGAGACACCAAATGAAAACGCAAACAATCCTTAACATCATGTTCTTCCTCGCCTGGTTTGTATTTATTGCCTTACTTATCAAGGCAGGCACCATCCTCACCACCTTCTCAATTAGCTGGTTTAATGACATGGCAGCTGAAAAAATGTATTTTGACTTAGACTTGTCCATGTATAAATCCTACAGTCCAATCCATTATTCATTGATTGTTATTAATAAAGTGATTTTAATCACTGCTCAGGCTTATGTTGCACTGTTAATGACAGAGTTGCTTAAGGGGTTTAATTTAAAAAATCCATTCAACCACTTAACAGTTCGGTTGATGGAAAAAATTTGCTTTTCAATCCTGGTAATTTGGGTGATGTCTATCATTCACAATGCTCATTTGAAAGCACTGGAAAAATCCGTAGGATTAAGCGCTGAATATCTTGATGGTTCTTATCTGTTGTGGTCAGCCCTGGTTTATGTTCTGGCGCAGGTCTTTAAAAGAGGTGTCGAAATTCAAACTGAAAACCAATACACCATATAACCATGCCAATTATCATTAACCTCGATGTCATGATGGCAAAACGAAAAATGTCATTGAACGAATTATCAGAAAAAGTGGGGATTACCTTATCCAACCTTTCGATTCTGAAAACAGGCAAAGCCAAAGCCATCAGATTCTCTACTCTGGAGTCAATTTGTGAGGTTCTGGACTGTCAACCAGGTGATTTGTTAGAATTTCATAACAAAGAATAAGAAGATATTGACGCTGGCATGACAAATAGAACTCTAACTGGCGACACCTTTATTATGATTTTAGAGTAAAGATAATCAACTGCGACAATAATTTCCTTCTTTGACGAACCTATTGATTACGCTCCGCTTAGCATAGACTATATGGACACGATGGCTGTTGCATCATGAAAGACAATAAAGAAGTAATGTGCTTCTGGGTTTCCAACCACTTTCCCTGATGCGAATTTTTTAGTCAAATAATCATGCCTGAACCCTGCTAAACTGATAAATTACAAATTGCATATTCAATTGATTAATCAGATCAAACCACTCTATTGATTTGTAAAGGTAAGCAGCCACTTTTCCAGTGTTAACCAGGGATCACCAGCCAGACGTCCTTTAATCATGCGATCAATGTCTGACAATTGTTGCAAACAACACTCCCAATGAGTAAGTGGGTGGCGATTAAGTGTAGATTGGATGATGGCTTGTCGATTCTGCCAAACACCTAACTTACGATAATCTGCTGGGGAAACGTTGCGATTTTGCTGACGAATAAAAGCCAGTTCACACAATAGACGAGTTTCTCTTTCCAATGCCCAATGAATCACCACCACCGGAATGTCATTCTTTTTCAATGAACGAAAAATCCTGATTGCTCTTGCACTGTTGTTATCCATCAATGCATCAGTCAATCTGAACACATCAAAGCGTGCACTGTCAGCCACCAGGCCAGCAATATCCTTACCGGTGATTTGCTGGTTGGGAAAACGCATTTTGAGCTTTTCCAGTTCTTGAGCTGCGGCCAATAAATTGCCTTCGAGCCGCATGCTTAATAGACTAATGGCATCATGATCTACCTGTAAACCGATGCTTTGGCAGCGTTGTCTGATCCATTGTGGTAATTCAGCGGCCTTGGGTTGATAAACCCGAAGAAACCCTCCTTTATCGATGATTGTTTTGACCCACTTGGTTTTGTCATTGGCTGCATTCCATTCATCACAGCGAATGATGAGCATCACATCAGCAGGCATGCTGTCTATAAAATCGACAATACTTTTGGAGCCTTGGGTACCAGGCTTACCATTCGGAATGTGTAAATCTATGATTCTTTGTGCAGCAAACAATGACATATTTCCTGCACTGTTTTGCAGCTCGTGCCATTGAAAACTGTTGTCAACCAAGTAGGTTTCCCGCTCTGAAAAACCTTGTTCCGAGGCTTTGCGTTTAATGGCATCACTGGCTTCTTGTAACTGCAATGGCTCATCACCTACAAGCAAATAAACTGGCAACAAACCCTGATTGAGGTGGCCAGACAACTGATTGACGTAAAGCCGCATGCTGAATTATTTGTGATTGGCGATAGTGCGAATAATCATTTGTGCCATGTCTTGATATAGCTGTTGACGTAGCACTTGCTCCTCAGCCTGCGCTCCGGAAATTTGTCCAATATCAAAGGCATAGTCTCGAGATAAAGACAAGGTTTTTTCCTTGATGGCTACTCGGTCGGTGAAATGAACTGTGAAGGTTAAATCATATTCGAGTCGATATTCCTGAACCCGGTTATTGGTGCCTATTGACTGAACTTGTTTTTTTAAGTCATCTTTGATGATGATCAGCTTCGCTGTGGCATCAGGTGCACTTTCCATCAATTGAATGCCCTGGTTGGATAAAGCTGCAGCCAGCGGTCGATATAATGGTGTATTAACGGGATACTGTATAAAGGTTTTGTTATAAGCTTCATCCAATTGCACAGCAGATTTCAAATGATATCCACAAGCAGCCAGAACCAAACACGGTATAAACAATAATACATTTTTCATGAAACCACCACATTCACCAAACGTTTGGGCACCACAATCACTTTGCGAATGGTTTTGCCTTCTAAAAATCGTTTGACGTTTTCTTCAGCCATCGCCAAGACTTCAATTTCTTCCTTGTCAGCAGCTGCAGCGACCAATATCTTGCCGCGTAATTTACCATTGACCTGTATCACCATTTCTATTTCATCTTGCACCAAAGCAGACTTATCAACATCCGGCCAATCCACGTCACACAACAATTGTTGGTGACCAAAATGTTCCCACAAAACTTGTGTAACATGTGGCGCAAAAGGACTGAGCATTTTGACCAGATTGTTCCACCCCTCATGCAGGACGGCCATACCATTATGGCTATCATCATCGAATTTGGTTAAAGCATTGGTCAGCTCCATCATTGCAGCAATGGCCGTGTTAAAGGTTTGTCTTTCTCCAATGTCAGAAGTGACTTTTTCAATGGTTTGATGGATTTTCAAACGCAACTCTTTTTGTGCTTTATCCAAATCACCTTCAAAAGCATAAGCCTTACCCTCGCTGGAGCTCAAAAACTGCGTGACCTGATACCAAACTCGATTCAAATATCGAGCGGCACCCTCCACGCCTTCATCTGACCATTCCAATGATTGTTCCGGCGGCGCTGCAAACATGGAAAACAATCGCACGGTATCGGCACCGTATTGGTCAATCAACTCCTGTGGATCTACCGTGTTGCCTTTAGATTTTGACATCTTGGCTCCATCTTTTAACACCATTCCTTGTGTCAGCAGATTGATAAACGGTTCATCCGATTTA
>JAGRJR010000125.1 GCA_020442635.1 Lysobacterales bacterium | reverse complement strand
TCCGGGTACAGTTCAAGCATCAAATGGATACCTTCGAGATTGTGGTATTTAATATCAGTGATGATTTTCACGTCAGGTTTATTGGATAGCCAAGCTGCCAGACTCGCTAAGGTACAAACACGAAAATCTGGGTGTTCTTCGACATACTGCTTGAAGTGAGCCAGTGTCAAAGGCTGCTTGGTCTTGTAACCAAAAACTTTTTTAAAGGTTTTATCCCAATCATGCAAACAAACCAGCTGCCCGTCACTGGTCCATGAAAAATCGATTTCCATGTACCTAAATTCTTCCTGATAACTACCATCCATGGCATCAATCGAATTGGTGTAAGCCACACCGTTATAACCACCACCCGCATGAGCGATCATCAAAGGTTCAGTACTGGCAATATTAGTCATTGTTAAAATTGTTAACCCCAATAATCTCATCATAAGTCACCCTAAAGGGGCCACCTGCGGCCCGCCGGCATTTTCTTAATTCGTTTTGGTGTGATGTAACGCCAACACCAACAGCTTGGCTGACAATTTTTCCTTGAATGTTTGTGGCTGTTTTAATTTCATCATATGCAAATAATGGCCTTCAACAGTTGTTGCCTTGACAAACTGCGCCTTGATTAATGTCACCAAAGTGGCGTATTTATTTTTGGTGTTGAGTTTCAACCATTTCAATGCGCTGACAAGAGTCTTTTCATCTTCTGTAAAATCCTCACCAAAAGGATATGCGGGAAAATAACCCCGTTCCTGAGCCTGTAAAAACTGCCGTGTTACCATTTCCGGGGTGTTGCTGCGATAAATTTCGGGTATTTGCCAATCAGCGGATAATTTATTGTAGGTAACTGCTTGTGCCCGCAAACTTTCCTGAAACCGGCTATCGGCTATACAAATCATCCTTTTAACACAGGTTTCATCCGATTGGCCACGTAAATCAGCCATACCGTATTCTGTGATCACAATGTCGCGTAAATGTCTAGGAATGGTGCAATAACCATATTTCCACACAATGTTCGATTCAATCACATCTTTTCCGGTGTGCACGCTGCGTAACATCAAAATGGAACGGCTGTCCTCCAAAGCATGTGCCATCGCCACAAAATTGTATTGGCCGCCTACTCCACTGACCACTTGGTGGTTTTCAAGAGTATCTGAAGCCGCAGCCCCCAATAAATCCACTTTCATACAGGTATTGATAAAACGAGCTTTGATTCTTTGCACCTGGTCTAAGGCTTCACCGCCATACAATTCGTTGATTTGACTGACTGGTGTCATCTGGAACAATAGCCGTTGTGATTCTTTTAAGCCATGTAACCATTTATAAAAACGCTTGGATCCCATAAAAAATGCCGCATGCAATACCGCGCCATGAGTAAGTTTATCTCCCAAACCATGTTGTTCTAATTGTTCTAAGTTTTTCCTGTTATGCAGATCCGCTGAAACTGATTGACCATCGGGAAAAATAATTTTGCCTTTTTCGTAAAACAAATCAGCTTTTAAAATACCCAATTTTTGCAGTCTTTTAAACGATCTTGCGGTGATAAACTCTTCAATCACTTGCCATTCAAGTAACTTGGTCAGGGTATCTCTTTCGAGGTCTTCAGTGATTTTTTCAGCATTGAGCAAAGATTGAATTTCAGCATCTGGATATACCTTGCGTTTTAATATGCCTGATTCATACAAGTGTGCAAAACCCTCAACAAACATCTCACTTGCTGCATACAAGCCCTTACTGAATCTGCTGGTAGCACCAACTTGATTGATAAGTGTTTGGTGCTTCTCAATCATGTGATTTTCATCAAGTAATTTCAAATAAGTGTCGTTATTTTGTTGTCGCAACTGTGTGCTGTAAACCAAAGCATCCGCCAAAGACCCAATACCTATTTGTAGGGTACCACCATCTTGCAGCAAAGTACTGGTCAACAAGCCAATGCTGTAATCCGTCATATTGATGGGTTGGGCTGGCGCAGCAAACGGTTCAAAATATGCATTGGGATCGTCATATAGCAAGTCAAAAAAATCAGCACTCACCTCCGCTTGACCTCCCATAAACGGTAGATGTTCATTAACCATGGCAATGATTAACGGCCTGGATTTGCCTTTGCGTTTGGCTATTCTGACGATATCAAAAGTCAAATCTGGATTACAACTCAAGCTGTAACGATTCCCCTGCGCTCCCCTTTTAACTGCCACCATTTGCAAAATGACATTGATATCACGGTCAACCATATCACGAGCCACATGGGTGTAATTGCTGCTGACATAGTTTTTTTGCGCAGTTTTAGAATGCAGCATTTTGCCTGATTGCATGTAGAACTCTCGCATATGAATGTTATCAGGTACGCAATCATGTTTGATATCATCTATATAGGACAATTCTGGGTAATTACCAAAAAAACGTTGGGTGAAACATTGTAAAAAACGTCGTTCCAACAAGGAATTGCCATGTGGGATTTCTAATGACAATGCAGTAAATATATCAAGACTGATTTCAGGGTGTTGCTTGGCATGGTTATACACCTGATTAATGACAGGATTAGGTTTTCCAATACCCAAAGGTGTGCCAACGATCCAATTATTCCCCAGTTTATTGGTAATCAGTTCGATTGATTCATTGATATTATCAGTAATGATTGCCATGATCTAATGTCAAAATTTGAAAGTTCATTGTAACCAAAAAAGCACCTGAATGTAGGTGCTTTTTTATGGCAATTCATTGATCAAGTTTAAAACTCGAAGCGACCACCCAAATAGAATCCGTCTACAGTTAAATCACTTTTAAAACTGTTGATGTTACGCAAATCCACATCCATGGTTCGATAACCCAAGTCTGCACCAAAACCGAGTTCACTTTGATATTTCAATGCCAAATCCACATCAGTCACATGATTGTTGTCAAAACTCAACGCACCAACTGTCGCCGCAGCCGAGAACCCAGTTAAGGGTAAATCAAATTGAGCTTTTGCATAAACCATTGGAATCCAGTCATCAAAATCAGATTCATCATCAATCAAAGCTGTGTATTGGAATCGACTATAACCAGTAAAATACTTGGCAGTTAAACCCAGATCCAAATTAACCCAATTATCCAGAATTTCATAATACATTGTCACATCGGTATGCGATAGGTCAATATCACCAGACACATATACCAACTCCCCATTTTGAAAACTGGCATCTGACACCGAAATTAATCCAGCAGCCTGAATGTTGTTTTGCTGTAATCTAACATTGGGCAAGAAAGGTACAGAATGCTCAAAAGTAGCAAAAAAATTAACACCAGCATCATCAAAATTAATACCGACCTGATTATTGGTCGCTATGGGTGAACGCACAGTTCCATCCATGTCATATTGCCAGTAATTAGCACCGACAGAAAAACCCAACACATCAGCCATCACAGTCAAGGAAGTGGTTAACATTAAGCCACTAAGTAGCATTTTTTTCATATCGTTTCCTGAATCAAAAAGGAGGCATTGTACCCAAGTCACTAAATATTTGCTCACAAAAAAACCGGCACGAAGGCCGGTTTTGATTAATCGTTTCAGAAATTATTTTCCCATGGCTTTTTTTATCATGCCCACTATGCCAAGCAAAACACCACCACCAGCTCCCCCGGCAGCAACACTTGATAAAATACCTGCTAAATCCATGCCGCCACCGCCGCCGCCCAAGCCGAGCATGCCCAGCAATTGACCACCGATGCCGCCACCTAAAATACCGACGACAGAATTCCAAAGAGTTCCCAATGAAAAGTTTTTCAAAATACCGCCAGCTAAATTGCCACCAACAGCGCCACTGATCAGTTGAATAATTAATGGTAATAAGTCCATAAGTTCTCCTCAATTTGTTGATTTGACAATCATCATAACATACTACCACTGGCCAGGACTTAAAACAAATGTCACAACATCAAACAGGTGGCTTATCCTGATCTTTTCTTATTATCAGAAAATAGTAACTTGAACCAAAATCCAAGTTCTATACAGGCTCCCACTACGATGATAAAAAAAGAACTCATTTTAAAGCCTATGCCGTATAAAACCAGGGCTGCTATTGCCAGTAATAATAAAACAATCACTCTTTTATTCATTACCATACCTCAAAATATACATTTTAATTTCGTATTGATACATTTTACATCGCCCTAAAGTCATCACTTAGTTAATTCTGAACAAACTTACCTCATGATTTTTCAGTCTTGACTCTACACTGACTAAAATCAATCAAAATTTCATACATTTCTTTGACATGAATTGGTTAAAATGATGGGTTTGATTCACATTTGACCAAAATGAAAACAATTTCTCTGCGTGGCGTTAGAACCCATAACCTGAAAAACATTGATTTGGACTTACCACGCGACCAATTTATCGTGATTACCGGGCTTTCTGGCTCTGGAAAATCATCATTGGCTTTTGACACAATCTATGCCGAAGGGCAGCGGCGCTATGTGGAATCTTTATCGGCTTATGCCCGGCAATTTTTATCCATGATGGACAAACCAGATCTGGATCATATTGAAGGTTTGTCACCGGCCATTTCAATTGAACAAAAATCCACCTCACACAACCCGCGCTCCACCGTTGGAACCATCACTGAAATATACGATTACTTGCGTTTACTGTATGCGCGCATTGGCACTCCCCGTTGTCCTGACCATCACACATCTCTGGAAGCGCAAGAAGTTTCGGAAATGGTGGATAAGGTTTTAACACTACCGGAATCTCAAAAGCTGATGTTGCTTGCGCCCGTCGTTCGCGACCGCAAAGGTGAACACTTGTTACTGTTGGAACAATTACAAGGCAGTGGTTTTGTCAGGGTTCGCATAGATGGAAAAATCTACAACATCGACGACTTACCCAAGTTAAATCCCAAACAAAAACACCATATTGAAGCAGTGGTTGATCGTTTCAAAGTGAAAGAAGGCATGGCACAACGGTTGGCGGAATCGTTTGAAACCGCACTGGCTTTATCAGAAGGTTTGGCGATGGTGGTTTCCTTTGACGACACTGATGAGCAAGAGCCGATTGAAATGTTGTTCAGCTCATTATTTTCCTGCCCAGTGTGCAATTATTCATTGAGCGAATTGGAACCACGACTGTTCTCCTTTAACTCTCCCAATGGTGCTTGTTCAGAATGTGATGGTTTGGGTGTCAGCCAGTTTTTTGATCCCAAACGCATCATAGTCAACGAGGATTTATCGATGGCGGAAGGTGCAGTACGCGGCTGGGATAAACGCAATGGCTGGTATTTTCAACTATTACAAGCAGTGGCTGATACCTATAACTTTGATGTCAACACACCACTCAAAGAACTGTCTGAAGAAATTAAGGATGTGATTTTTTTTGGTAGCAGCGATAAAAATATCAAATTCACTTATTACAGCGATAAAGGCCAATACGAGCGCAACCATCCGTTTGAAGGCATTGCCAATAACATGAAACGCCGCTACCAGGAAACCGAGTCTTCCATGGTGCGAGAAGAATTGAACAAATACATCAGCAAAAAACCCTGTCCAAGTTGTCAAGGGCAAAGACTCAATCAAGCGGCTCGCAATGTATTCATCAACGATGTACCTTTGCCTCACATTAATGCCATGTCCATTGCTGATGCACTGAATCACTTTGAGTCACTACAGTTAGAAGGACAAAAAGCGCAAATTGCTGAAAAAATTATCAAGGAAATCCGTGAACGTTTGAGCTTTCTGGTCAATGTAGGCCTGAATTATCTGACCGTGGATCGAAAAGCCGATTCCTTATCTGGAGGTGAGGCACAACGCATCAGATTGGCTTCACAGATTGGTGCTGGCCTGGTAGGTGTGATGTATGTGCTGGATGAACCTTCCATTGGTTTACATCAACGTGATAATGATCGTTTATTAGATTCTTTAAGAAAAATGCGTGATTTAGGGAATACCTTAATTGTCGTAGAACATGATGAAGACACAATGAAGGCTGCTGATTATTTAATTGATGTCGGACCTGGAGCTGGTCATGCAGGTGGAGAAATTGTCGCAGCAGGTACCCCTGCAGAAGTTGCTGCTAATCCTAATTCACTGACTGGACAATATTTATCTGGAGAAAGAAAGATTCCTGTTCCAGCAGAACGTCGTCCGTCGAATGGTCAAGCTATTAAAATTACAGGAGCTTCAGAAAACAATCTTAAAAATGTGTCTGTTGAAATTCCATTAAGAAAATTTGTTGCAATTACTGGAGTTAGCGGTTCTGGAAAATCAACTCTTATTCACGACATCCTTTATGGTGGAATTGCAAAAATGCTGGGGATAGGACCAAGTAAAATTGGTGCTTATAAATCCATTGAAGGAATAATGTCAATTGAAGAAATTGAAATTGTTGATCAATCGCCAATTGGGAAATCACCACGTTCCAATCCAATTAGCTATGTTAAAGGTTATGAAATTATTCGAGATATTTTTGCTTCAACTCCGCAAGCGAGATTACGCGGTTACAAGCCGGGACATTTTTCATTTAATGTTGATGGGGGCAGATGTGATACCTGCAAAGGCGATGGATTTGTAAAAGTTGAAATGCAATTTTTGGCCGACCTTTATTTGGAATGCGATGATTGCAAAGGTACTCGGTTTAAGAAAGAGTTAAGAGAAGTAACATACAAAGGTAAAAATATTGTAGATAT
>JAGRJR010000124.1 GCA_020442635.1 Lysobacterales bacterium | reverse complement strand
GCCAATATCCTTGAACATGCTTTTTGCATTTAGATTTTTACCAAAATCAAGGTAAATGCCATTGCCATATATTTCTGGTAAATCGAGCTTAGATTCCTTATTTTCAATTTCATCACTTAATATATGCCTTGCCAATATTTGGCCGTGCCAATCTTGGAAAGTGAATTTTTCAGCAATATGATAATTTTCAGGGTTAAGCCATTCAGGTCGTTCTATTTCACTCATTTTTGCACCTGTATCAATTGTGATGTATTGCTTTTACTGAATGATTCAAAGAACTGGCCAAAGGGTTCTTGTTTGCCATCTATCCAGTTGCTGTACCACTGCATAAGAGCAATACGATGTGGAAGGTACTCACTGCGATTATAGGCCGCTCTGACTTTATCACCTGCTGTATGTGCTAACTGCCTTTCAATCACATCAGGATTGATTTGTTGCTCATTGGCAAGGCTTGAAAATGTTGACCTCAGGCCGTGTGCTGTTGTGGTTTGCCACATGCCAATGTTTTTGAGCATAACTAAAACAGCATTTTCGGATATTGCCTGTTGATGTGGTTTGTGGTTACTGGCAAAGATAAAAGGATAATGTCCGTTGATGATTTGCAACTCTTTGAGTATTTCAATCACTTGGTTTGATATGGGTACTACGTGGGGCTTACCGGCTTTCATCCTACTTTCGGGGATTGTCCACAGTCTTTTATTCCAATCAATTTCTGACCATTGAGCAAGGCGCAACTCTGAATGACGAACAAAGGTATGAACCAGCATTTTTAAAGCCAGTTTGGTGGTCATGAATCCCTTGTATGATTCAATCCGGCGCATCAGTTCGGGCAGTTCTTCATGAGGCAATGCCCTGAGGTGTTGTTCTGGCACTTTTTTGAATGACGTGCTTTTGATGTTGGCCGCTGGGTTTTCGTCAATAATCTTGTAAGTGTCTATCACATACCAAAATACCGCTTCTAAACGCTGTCTGAGCTTCCTGAGCGCCGTTAACGGTGGATTTGGGCGTTGCTCTATGTCTTTGAGCAATTCCATCAAATCAAACCGCTCAATGCTGTCTATGGGCTTTTTGCCAATAACAGGAAAGGCAAACCGCTGAAATGAACTCATTACCTCGGTTTTATGCTTTGCGCTCCATTCTGGTGATTTGGTGTTGTGCCATTCCCTTGCCATTTTCTCAAAAGTGTATTTTTGTTTTCTATCGCGTTCAATTTTTTCTTGCTCAAGTCTTTTTAGTTCAGCTTTGGCTTTGGCCTGTTTTTCTTTCTCTAAGCGTTCCCTTTCATCAAAGGGGTCAATGCCTTGTTTAACCAGTTCATTGTTTGCCCTGTATTTGGCTTTGGCTTCTTTGAGTGAAACATCAGGATATGCGCCATATGACAAAACACGTCTCACATTTTTGCCATCAATGTTTTTAAAACTGTATTGGTGTTGCCACAGCTTTGCGCCGTTTTTACGCATCAAAACATATAGACCAACATCGACACCAAACTTCCACTGGTTAGGAATGGTTTTGTTTTTGCCTTTGTAGTTTTGATACTTTAGGGCTTTGATTGTTGTATCTTTGATAACTGCCATAAAATCACCATTTTTGCGCCGTTACCACAGTTGATTGACTCGTTACCACAGCCGTTACCACAGTTAAAGGCGGTTCTTATTGAATTTCTTTGGACGTTATTATACTACAAAATGCTTTGAAAGCATTGATATACATAGGTTTTGTGGAAATTATGGTACGTCCTTGTACCTGTAATTGGTGGAGACGGCGGGAATCGAACCCGCGTCCGCAAGTCCTCTGCTTGAGGCTCTACATGCTTAGTTTCGGCTTTTAATCTTATGTCGATGACTCCGCCTAACAGGATTCATCAACACCAGTTCGGATTTAATTTAACTCAGCGCATCCAAACGGTACGCTAAGCGATCTTGCTGGTTATGACGGACAGTTCACGAACGCAAGAAATCGTGAGTGCCCGTTAGCATTAAGCTGCTAAAGCGTAGTTATCGTCGTTTGCAACTATAACTTTGACACAGATATTTACGAGGTTTATGTCGCCCTCGGCATGCACCTACAAGTTTCGCAACCCACGTCGAAGCCAGGTCGTCCCCTTGTCTGGTTTCTTAAATATGGTGTTGAGTCACATCAAATTCAAGATGGGTTATTGTAACACCAAGTATTGGAATCACAAATAAGGAATACTGTTGGGTCTTCATTCATTTTTGTTGCAGACTAAAATGAAAGCCGACTGCATGGAAGCAGGAGTTAGGGGCGAGTCTGGAAAAGAGACCGAGACCACGGCCAGCATGTCTTGTAACCTCGGGCTTGCCCTCTCTGATTCGCGATGCTCACGGCTTATCAAGTATTTCAGCATGGCTTCTTGCCTATGACAAACCGCCATGCTTACATACTTTGCCTAACCGAGTGCGCCGGTCGACCTGCTCAGCAGCTCTACTTATGTTTGAGTTTATAGTGATGAGGGTTTTATCTCAGCCTACGCCGATAGGACGAAGTAGAAATAATTCTAAATTGAAATGTTGTTTCTCACTATTGTGCCGGCGAGCCGCCGGCGGTCCTAAGTCGATTAGTTCATGAGTACACACATGAGTCCCTCGGAGGTAATTGCAGGAAACAAGCCTTTGACCTATTGAAAATTGGCTTGTTATGGCCTATATTCCGAGGTATGAATAACAGAACCCTCTATAGCATGTTGATTGTGTTTTTGACGGCATTGACCGTCAATATGGCACATGTTGTTGTGGAGCATGAGCGAAATGTTTGTGAAGTCTGTTTACATATTCAGGCCAATGATGAAATGGATGTTGTTGCTGAACCGGATGTTAACGGTGTTATTCAGCCTCATAAAACTCCATTCAGTCCGCCTGCGCTGGTTCATGTTTCACGTACCCATTCCCTCCAATCCATTCGCGCCCCACCCGTCTTCGCATAATTACATTTTAAGTTAGCTTGCTGTTTAGCCAGACGCTAGACAGTGGTACCAATTAAATAATTTTGCGAGAAACACAATGAAGAAATTTTCTTTAGTGATACTGATATGGGTGTCACAAAGTTATGCACAATCAGATGACTTGAAGGGTCAAGTCATTTCCAAACAAAACGCTGTGGCCAATGCATTAGTGCGTATCCATGGTAATCAATTAACAGCAACCACCGATCAGAATGGTTATTTTGTTATTAGCCAATTACCCTTTGGCAAATATGAAGTGGATATAGAAATATCACAACAAAAACACTTCAACACCACCATTCACCATGATGGTCAAGAAATCACCATCAATGTCGATGATTTGAACCTTGACGCCTTAGTGGTTTCTGCCAACCCTTTAGAACATAATCAACTGAAAATGACCACACCGGTAGCCATTCTCAGCGAAGAAGATTTGATTATGGACAGAGGTTTATCTATCGACCAAACCTTAAATCAAATTACAGGTGTCAATTCAGGCAGCTTTGGTGCCGGTGCTGGACAAATCGTGATCCGTGGGCAGCAAGGCCCTCGTGTTACGGTTTTGACCAATAATGTCAGTAACCAGGATGCCTCCAGTGTTTCACCTGACCATTGGGTTTCTACTGAGCCTTTATTGGCCAAACAAATCGAAGTGCTCAAAGGTCCTGCCACCTTGCTGTATGGCGGTGGCGCAGTGGGTGGTGTGGTGAATGTGATTGATGAAGTCATCCCTACCCAGCCTTTAGACGGTATTTCTGGCGGCGTTGAAGGACGATTTTCTGATGATGCGTTGGGTGAACGCTCGGGCGTATTGTCTTTAAATTTTGGCTTGAGTGAAAATTTTGCTGGTCACTTCAGTTATTTTGATACACAGACTGACGACTACGAGATTCCAGGCTCTGCTGAATCTGAAATTCTACATGACGCCGAAGGTCATGAGGAACATGAAGACGAGGAAGAAGAAAACTCTGGTGTATTGGAGAACTCTTCTGTTAAGGCCGATGGTTTTAATGTGGGTCTTTCGTGGCTCAATCCCAACGGCTACTGGGGTGTTTCCTATTCAGATTTCAACAGAGATTACAGCATACCTGGTCATGCTCACGAAGAAGAACATGACCATGAAGGTGACGATGAAGAACATGATGATGAACATGGCGAAGAAGCAGTCAGGATTGATTTGGATAAGTCTGTTTTTAATATCAAAGGTTTGCACCAGTTTGCCGAAGATCGGTTTATTAATCAACTGCGTACCCACTACTCAAACACCGATTATCGTCACATTGAGATGGAAGGTGATGAGATTGGCACCGTTTTTGATAATCAGGCCGATGAATTCCGTATGGAATTGACCCATGGTGTGATTGGTGGATTTGAAGGTGTTTGGGGCTTACAATGGTCCGGGCGTGATTTTTCGGCCTTGGGTGAAGAAGCCTATATCTTACCTTCCGAAACAGAAATCATGAGTTTGTTTATGGTTGAGGAACGTGATTTTGGCATTTGGCATGGAGAATTTGGTGTGCGTGTGGATCAACAAAGTGTAAGCACTGCCCTGTTTAACGACATAGACGATACTGCTCTCAGTCTTTCTTTAGGCGCCACCTTTGATTTGAATGAGCAGTGGACATTACCTGTTAATATCGCGTCAGCACAACGCTTGCCCACCGCTGAAGAGTACTTTTCCAACCAGTCTGGTAATGAGGAGTTGATTCCACATCTGGCCACAGCCACCATTGAAATTGGCAACCCTGATTTGGAACATGAAACCGCTAATAATTTCGATATTGGCTTGAAATACCGCAATCAGGGATTCAGCTTCAATGCTGCTATTTTCTATAACCAGATTGATGATTATATTTTCCTAAGAGACAGCGGATTGGAAGTTGATGAAACGCCTATATTTAACTATCAACAACAAAATGCCACGTTCAAAGGCTTTGAAACCGATATGGCCTATCAATTTGAAGATAACTTCAATGGCCAATGGAATCTGCGTCTGTTTGCTGATTACACCACTGCCAAACTCAATAGTGGCGAATACGTCCCAAGAATCCCAGCGGAACGATTGGGTGCAGAAGTGAATTGGTTAAAAGGCAATTGGTCTTTGGGATTGAACCACACGCATGTGGCCAAACAAAATAATTTGGCAGATTTTGAGCTGCCTACCAATGGTTATGATTTGCTGGATTTTAGTGCCAACTGGATTCATTATGGGAGTCGATTTGAAACCCTGGTGTTTGTCAAAGCCAAAAACCTGTTGGACGAAGAAATTCGCGATCATTCATCCTTTATCAAAGACATTGCGCCAAGACCTGGTCGCAGCCTGTCAACCGGTTTCAGATTAACTTTTTAAGCTGAGAAAAGAGAGGCTGTTTACATTCCAGTCTCTCTTTTTTGACTAGACTAAATCAATCAAGCAAATTCATAAAGATCAAATCACTTTCGTATGCCAATCATGGGTGAAGCCTGCATTTTGATGACATCGAATTTATTGTTAGCTTCAGCAACCACGAATGTCAATCCTAACTCACCTGTATGAATCGCACAGTATGAGGTTGCCGTACTTACATTGAACGTGTTAATAGTAAGACACTTACAAAATCCCATAAAAAATAATGGTGTCGCCCATTAATGTCAGATCACCCACATACAGCAGATTTTTCTAGGATTAGTTTGCTAAAGAACACCTCAAAATTCCATTCTCTGATGATTAATAACCAGTCTAACCGCTCAAAAGCATTAATTACTGGGTAAAAAAGATAACCATTGCAACACAAGGAAATCCAAAAAACTTTTGTATCTGATTGTTTTTATTTGTTTTTTTTCTTTTTACCAGTTTTTACCATTTTAGTCCCAGGTATTTTCCTTGTCTGAATACGATTTCAATAGAATTTCAGTTACCAATTTTTATTAACCAAAAGAGGAAAATTATGACCCTGAGAAAATTACTTTTAGCAGCAACTGCTGCATTTTTAACGGTTCCTTTTGCATCCAATGCCATCTGTACAGGTTGTACTTATGCTGGACCCATTATAGACGATCCAGCCTACCTATATCATTGGGAAGCACGTGTTAAATACCAGTACTGGTATTATAACCAACAAGGTCAACATACTATGCGCTGGAATTATGCTGACATTTCTGGAGATACACAATCCAGTTGTGAATATCAATTGAATTCATGGGCAGGTTCGGGCGCCCAAGTGGTCGAATTTTGCACAAGAGTCAGAAACTTTTGATAACCCTCAAACTGTTTGCAATTTGCTTCGTTGTCTAACACGTAGGCACAATGTTAAAATGCGCAGCTTTTTCATACTGCGCATTTTTTATGAGCGAATTCAACAAACGCAGAACCTTTGCCATTATCTCGCATCCAGATGCGGGTAAAACCACCATCACGGAAAAAATTCTGTTGTTCGGTGGCGCTATCCAGGTGGCTGGCTCGGTTAAATCACGCAAAGCAGATAGACATGCCACATCAGACTGGATGGCCATGGAACAGGAAAGGGGTATTTCCATCACTTCCTCTATCATGCAGTTTCCTTACAAAGGTCGGGTGATGAATTTGCTTGATACTCCTGGTCATGCTGACTTTTCTGAAGACACTTACCGTACCCTAACCGCTGTGGATTCTGCGTTGATGGTGATTGACTGTGCCAAAGGTGTTGAAGAGAGAACCATTAAATTAATGGAGGTTTGTCGTTTACGAACCACACCCATCTACACTTTTATCAACAAGTTGGATCGCGAAGGAAAAGACCCTATAGAACTTTTAGATGAAGTTGAAGATGTATTAAACATCAAATGTGCCCCCATTACCTGGCCAATCG
>JAGRJR010000123.1 GCA_020442635.1 Lysobacterales bacterium | reverse complement strand
TGTTATTTTTTTCTTGAGCAAACCAATTTATAAGTTTTTTGGAGGCAATGTTTTGGACCTTTTTATTGGGGTGTTGCTCGGCAATGGTACTGATTTCGATGTAGTCAGTGATGCGATTCAATGCTGCAATCTGCACTTTTACGCTGCTGTCCTGATTTACCAACTTTACCAGTTGCCCGAGCAACTCAGCGTCCTTACTGGTCTGAACTGCGGTTACACGTACTTGTTCGTTGGGGCTCTGCCATTTAGGTTTGTTAAACCATTTTAAAATGCTCATTATGCTACCTGTTTGATTAAGTGAAGATTGATGAACTTCAATTGTTCCTCCGCGTTGTTAATCTGTATTAACTGGCGGACCATGTGGCTCAGATCGGTGTTAGCCAAAAACCACTTAATGTGTTTTCGAGCCATACGATATCCCCGATCAGGGCCATAGAAGTCATGTAAATTAGCAATGTGCTTTGACATGACCGTTAGAATTTCTTGGTCGTTTGGCGGTTGAATCAGTTGACCTTTTTCAATGAATGTCTTGATCTGTTTGAAGATCCATGGGTTGCCTTGGGCAGCTCGGCCTATCATGACGCCATCACTACCGGTTCTTTCAAGGACTTCGAGGGCTTTTTGAGGCGAATCGATGTCTCCATTGGCAATAACTGGAAGATTGATGCTTTGTTTAACTTGAGCAATCAAACCATAACTGGCCTCACCCTGATATTTTTGCTTTTTGGTACGTCCATGAATAAATAATGCCTTGATCCCAACTTGTTCTGCTATTTGGGCAATCGTTAAAATATTTTTATTGGCATCATCTACGCCCAATCGGGTTTTTAATGTCACTGGTACATCGACTGCCTCAACCACAGTTGAGAGTATTTTTTTTACCAAGTCAGGATAGGCAAGTAAGGCGGAGCCACATTGTTTTTTAGCAACTTTTTTTTGTGGGCAGCCCATGTTAATATCGATGATTTGCGCACCATTTTCTACATTCATGATGGCTGCTGCAGCCAATTGTTCAGGATCGGAACCAGCTATTTGTACGGCTATGGGGCCTGGCTCACCCTGGTGATTCATGCGATACTGTGTTTTGGCAGTTTTCAGCAGTGATAAGTCACAGCTCAACATTTCTGAGACCGCATATGATGCACCGAGTTGTTTGCATAATTGCCTGAAAGGGCGGTCTGTTATACCTGCCATAGGCGCCAACATCACGGGATGCTCAATCTGATATGGACCTATGGAAAATGACTTCATTCTATATTAATTGGTTGAAAATTTTGAAGCCGCTAACCCATGTAGCAATAGCAGACCCCAAATTGGTCAATAAGAAAATCAATAAAATTCTGGTAACTGGGTTTTTCCACCAGCCCTTGAAGTGCATGGCATCAGCCTGCAGGGATTCAAAATCATGCACTTTAGGTTTTCTGATCATGGTTTCGACCAATGAGGCCACCATGCCAGCTGCAATTGTTGGGTTAAGCGAAGTGAATGGTGCCGCCACCATGGCAGATAGAATGGTGATGGGGTGGGCTCCAGCAATCAAGGCGCCAACACCGGATAAAATGCCATTGTAAATAAACCAGGTTTTGATTAATTCGACCCCCAGTTGCTTATTGGTGGCGAATCCCCAAGCAAATCCCGACAAAATAATTAAGGTAATAATCCAGGGTAATAACTTAACCCACATGGCCTTGGGTGGCAGGGTATTGAGCTGGTTAATGGTTTGTTCTGCCTGCATAGGCTGTTGCAAATAGTTCAGTAACCCCTGCAAGTGCCCAGCGCCGATGATGACCAGTACATTCGATGGTTTTTTATCATTGGGTGAGTTTTGCACAGCTTGTTTAAGTCTGGCGGCCATAAATTGATCTCGTTCATCAATCAGAGAGCGATACAAGGTTTCTGAGTTTTCAGAAAAATCTTTAAAAGTGCTTTCCAATACGTCACCTGATTTCAGATTTTCAATTTCTTTTTCACTGATTTCCTCTTTGTCAAAAAAGCCACCGAAACCAAATATTAAATTAACTTTTTCGAAAAAACCCAGTGAACGCCAAGTACGCTTCATGGTAATACCTACGCTGCGATCTATTTTCCATAAAGCCAGTTCGTGTTCTTTGGCTGAATGAATCGCTTGCTTCATTTCAGCGCCGGGTTCAACACCCAATTGATCAGCCAGGCGCTTCTGATATGCGCTCATGGCTAAATTAGTCGCTATTAGCCCCGTTTGTTTGTTTTTAATAATGCTGATCAAATCCATGTTGCGATAGCGGTTTTGATCGGTAATGGCCTGATAGCGAATTTCATCAAGTTCAATAGCTACTGTGTCAAATTGTTGGGTTTCAATCAAAGACTTCACCACATCGGCACTTTTTTGGGACACATGCGCTGTGCCTAGAATCAGGAAATTAACGCCGTCAATTTCAATATTTTGATGTGGCTGTCCTTCTAATAATGCTGTTAATTCCAATGCAAAGCCCTCTAAGACACAAAAGCTGGGTATTTTAGCATTTTGACAGGCTTCGATTGTAGTTGTTTTTGGTAGGGAGTTTTGTTTTTATAATTAATAATTCAGTGTGGTAAATGAATAATTGATGTGTAAGAATATTTTAAGTTATGCATGTCCTGTAATTGATTGTATTATTGCTGGCTAAAAGTTACGACTAAACCCGATAATCGATTTATAACACCTGCTTGTAATTTCATTACAGACTTAGGGAATCAGTTAATGATTGCCACTCATATTGAACGATCAACCATAGCCCTTAAAAACACACCTATACTACTGGAAACAGCAAAAAAACTGCTTAATAGTAACGAACACATTACACTGATTAAGCAAATTAATTACTTGCAACAAGACACCATAAGCATCATTGATCTCACTCAAAACATATTGGCTAATGATTATTCTAAAACTAACAGCCAAATACTGGTGTCGATGTGGAATGCTTTGTTGACGACTGTAGAGGACACGCTTACTTTATTGCTGTTAAGGACCAATGTTAGGCATGATTTTTTTAATGAGGTCAATATCAAACAATCTCGCAAGGACAAACTCATCAATGAAACAGATGAAGCGGTCGCCTCCGGCGTCAAAAAAAGTTTCTGGAAAACTTTTTTATGTAACCCGTAGGGTAATTCATAGGGATGTGAATGGTAAAAATTGTTCCTTTCAAACTTTTCGGGTCAATGCAGGATACATGCAAAAAAATGGGTAATTTTGTAGGGATTGATGAAAATACGTCCTGTATTTCACACTTCGTGCGCCTTCGGCGTCAAAATTCATTCCAGACGAATTTTTTGAACCAGTATGGCTCGCATTACTATTTTATTAAGCCATGAATGGCTAAATAAAATGGCGGAGAGATAGGGATTTGAACCCTAGATACGCTATTAACGTATGCCGGTTTTCAAGACCGGTGCATTCAACCGCTCTGCCATCTCTCCGCATGGGCGGTAATTTTATAGAGTTACCTGCTCTGTTTCAACTTCAAGCACCGGTCTTAAGAAGACCAGCCCCCGAATCGGGTTAAGTCGGTTTTGGCTTATGCCAAAGAAGACTTAACTAAGATACGGAAAAGGGTGTGCATTCAACCGCTCTGCCATCTCTCCGCATGTTGCTCGTTATCAAACGAGGTGCGTACTTTAGCCTAATTGGAGAGTCAAATCCAGAAATTTTTACCTGATTTTTTATTTTTTTTAAGTGTGAATTTTTGATGGCTTTTTATTTTTGTGTAAAAGGGCTAAAATACGCGCTTTTATTTCGATCTGAGAATTAACTATGAAATTAGAAACTGGTGATAAAGCACCTGACTTTTCATTAATTGCTGATAATGGCAAGCCATTTAAATTGTCATCTAAATTAAAAGGCAAAGCGTTGCTGGTCTTTTTTCCTGGCGATGGCATGCCTGTATGTAGAAGACAAATGTGCGATTATCGCGATGGTTATTCTAAATTCAGTGATTTAGGTGTCGAATTGATTGCTATCAGTGCTGATGATGTTGATTTTATGAAGTCGTTTAAAAAAGAGCATAACTTGCCATTTACTTTGCTTAGTGATAAAGAGGGTGAAGTGGCTCAGAAATACGGCTCTTTTGGTTGGTTTGGTATAAAAAGAGCGGTGTTCTTGGTTAATAAAGATCTTGATGTTAAATATAAACACATTGAATCAGTTTCTATTTATAGTCGTTCAGTTGATGAATTAATTGATATCATCAAAAGAAAGGGTTAAACCTTAAACCATTTTTTTTATAAAGGCTGACCATGTGTCGGCCTTTTTATTATCTTGAATTAATTCAAGAAATGTTCATTGAGTTTATCCAGAATTTCTTTTTCAATAATGGATTTAAAGGGCATCATGAAAAACCCCAATTTGGCATAAATATCAATGCTATCATTATGAATGGTTAACTGTCCATTTACGCCTGCCCCAGAAAGGTTGCATTCAGATTCAGATATAAAATGATGTTGTATGGCGTATTTTTCTTCCAACGCATTCAACATTACTTTCAATGTTTCTTTGGAATGATCTATATGGCAGTCAAAAGGGTAGTTGATACAAATTTCAGACATTTATTTATTACAAGGCATAGGCTTTTTCAAACGCGTGCCAGTATGCGATACTTCACAATTTTTTTCAACCTCTTCACTGATGGCAAAGCTGAACATTTGTTGATAAGTTCTCTGCAAGGTTGAATGGCTTAAGGATTCAGGTTCAAATTTCCAACGTTTAAGTGCTTTTTCAACTTCTTGTTCAAAACCTACAAACTGGTTTTTCTGTGATTTAATGTTAATATCATATACTCTGCCATTGGGTTTTATTTTAAAGGTTGCTATTACATCCTGTTCTACTTGATTGTACCAATAATTGAGTGGATAGACTGGAGCTATGTATCTGCTTAAACTGGGCATGCTGTTTATTTCAGTGAATGAGTTTCTTTCGATAGTAGCTTCTTGTTCTGTTTTGGTTATTGGCGGAATTTCATCCGAAGACATTTCTATATTTGTTGTTTCAATTTCGTCTCTTTTAATCACTTCAAATTTTATGATTGGATTTTGTTCGAGGGTTGTAAAATTCTCTTTGTTCAGTAAATTTGTTTCAATCTCACTTAGAATTTCTTGGTTAAGGTTGTTTATATTACTACCAGGTTGATAAACAGGAACTTTATTCCTAAGTGTGTTTTCTGATTTAGGGCCCTGCGATTGGTCATGCTCTTTTGAGGGATAAAAATTTTGTCCAGATAAATTACGGAAAGGCATGTATTGTTTGTTTCCAATTTCGGCTTGCGTAATGCTTTGGTTGATTGTTGAGGTTTTAAAATTTTCTGCTTCGTTTAATTTAGGCTGTAACAAAAACATAGTTAATAACACCAGCATGATGATGGGCATAAATAAGATTAACGAAGACTGGCTTGATTTGTTTTGCAACAGAAATTTAACACGGTTCAATAACATGCCGTCATTAATGCCCAGATGTACAGAGTGCTTCAGATTTAACTGGTTGGTGAAAGTGGCTATGTTGGTTAAAGCCTTGGCATAGATGATAGCTTCGGTTTGTTGCGCCAATACCATTTGATCACAACATTGTTCTCTGATATGTCTGATGTCGTTATTCATCCAACGAATTCCAGGGTGGAAGAATAATAAGATGTCAGCACATAACTGAATTATGTTGTGAATGAAGTCATTACGTTTTAGGTGGCATAACTCATGTTTGATTATGGCTTCAAGTTGTTCGGTTGGAATTTTGCCAATTAAGCTTAATGGTAATAGTATAGTTGGTTTAAATACGCCATATGCTGCAGGTACTAGTACATCTTTTGATACTTTCAACATAGGTATGGTGGGTAAATCCAATTTGATCGCAATGTTTTTAACAAACTGTTTAAGCTGACTTGAAACCTTTGGGTCGCACTCATGCTTGATGTTGGCTAATGCTAACCATGATTTGAATACACGAAAGCTTAAAAACATAACTGTTAAACCCCACATCATTACAAAATAGGGTAAAGCGGTCTCAATCAAGTAATAGAACAAATTTTCCGCATTAAGTAGCTGATAGGAGACTACATTCTTGGGGGCAAAAGCAGTCAGTTCAGGAGTTATTGTAATTTCATTAAACCTAAAACTGTTAATGATGGGAATGCAAAGGCTAACAATGACCAGTGAAATGCCGGTCCAGTATTTTGCATGAATTGATTTGATGGATCGGGTAATGAGCCAATATACCAGTGTTATTAATGTGCCTTGCCACAAAAAATGTATCAGTGACCAGCCGATCGTAGTGATAACAGTTTGTGAGAAAGCTAAGTCCATATTTAATTATTTTCCTTTTTCAACTTTTTCAAGCAGGGCTTTGATTTCATCAATCTCTGATTGGTTTGTTTTGGCATTGCTACCTAAAGCTTGTAACACCAATGAGCTGATGGAACCACCGAATAAACGATTTTTAAGGTCGTCTAACATCTGCTTTTGAGTTTCTTTTTTGGTCAAGGCTGGTTCATATATATGCGCTTTATATTCACTGTTACGGGTTACCAAGCCTTTTTGGTGCATCACTTGCAGCATTTTTAAGGTGGTGGTGTAACTTGTTTTGCCGCTCTTGATAATTTCTTCATGGATTTGACGAACAGTTGCCGGTGAGATTGTCCACATAATGTTAAGTATGGCAAGTTCGGTTTTAGTTGGTTTTGGTATGTTATTCATATCTATAGTAGTAAGTGTTTAACGAAGTTTCTCGTATATTCTATCAAGTTTTATTCGTCGCATACAAGTAAGGAGATTGATATTTTTATAGAGGCCATTATTCGATTAGTGAATAAAGCTAAAAGTTTTAAGATGCC
>JAGRJR010000122.1 GCA_020442635.1 Lysobacterales bacterium | reverse complement strand
ATAATGTATATTTTTAAATTTTTATTCTTATTATTTTGTTTTTTTCATATGAGCAATTTGGCAGCACAAACGCCTAGAACATTGCATAATAAGTATCAATTTATTGATGCGGTGTCTCCAGAGCATCAATATTTAAAACTAGTCATTAAATTCCATGATGATTTGCCTGTTGTTTCCGATAAAGGGATTTTTCTAATCAATGACTCTTCTCATCAAAGCAATAGTGAATCCATTTCTAGGGAATTGTACAGTGACATCAGATCAATTAATGATTTGCTTAAACAAAACAATTTATCAACATCACCACTATTCGATGAAGACCCCCAAGTATTGTCGGAATGGGTTAGAAATGCAGAAGAGTATTGGGGGCACACGCTAGCAAACTTAAATTCATACCATCAAGTAATGCTCAATCAAGTTGATTTAAACGCACAACAGTTGGAGCTACTATTGAGAGATGTATTAGAGATTTCCATTGTAGAAACAGCATATCCTGAAACAGTTGCTTTACCCCTGTTAAATGTTATTGAGGGC
Source organism: Lysobacterales bacterium (assembly GCA_020442635.1). Classification (GTDB taxonomy): domain Bacteria; phylum Pseudomonadota; class Gammaproteobacteria; order Xanthomonadales; family Marinicellaceae; genus Marinicella. The sequence continues at coordinate 6,526 of JAGRJR010000122.1, read as the reverse complement.
ATTCCCAAACCTTACAGTTGTCAGAATGAACCTTTAGACATTAATGTTGGAGACATTACTGGCTATCAAGGATATAGGTATCGACCACCAGAGGGTATTAATGCCGCAGAGGCGAATAGTTGGCTTGGTGGAAAAGGCGAGGAAATCCGAATTATTGATATTGAAGGTGGTTATTGGCATCATCGAGATCACAAAAAACCGATTTATGTAACTGGTCATCCTGGTTATCAAGATCACGGAACTATGGTAGTCGGAGTCATTAATGCTAAAGACAATGATGTTGGAATAACAGGTATCGCACCAAAAGCTGACATTGGCGTTAGAGGTATTTACAATAAAAATCTACATGAAGATTGGATTGAAGCAAATATTGACAGTGCAAACGTAGCCAGTAATATCTATTGGGGTGCAAAGCATTCACTAAAAGGGCTTGTATTAATTGAACTACAAAGGCCTGCTTTAAAAGAAAATGATCACCCTTGCAGCAACTATTCAAGTGGAGCATTACCAGTGGAATTTTGGCCTGCTGAATTTGATGTCATAAAGGCCGCCGTGGGTAATGGTGTTGTGGTTGTTGAAGCTGCCGGAAACGGGAGTCGCAATCTTGGTCATCCAATTCTGAATGTTTGTAATGGGGGGTGTTTTGATAAAAACGTTCGAGACTCAGGAGCCATCATTGTCGCAGGAAGTGAAAGTGATGGCTTAACACCTATGTGCGGTTTTGGCCCAAAGTCAAACTATGGTGAAAGAGTTGATGTACATTCATGGGGAGAAAATGTTGCCACAACAAGTGTTCTGAAAAAAGACATTTATAAAAGTGAATTACTTTGCAATAACTATGGTTACTTTTCCGGTTCTTCTTCGGCTTCTGCCATCATTGCAGGTGCAACTGCTATTTTACAAGGCGTAAGTAAAGCTTATACATCAAATGTCAAAGATCCTCTGTATATTCGACAGTTGTTGAGTAAAACAGGTGTTCCACAAAACCTGTTGGATATAGACGGCGGCGTGCTTATCGGTACTCATCCAGATCTTGTTTCTGCAATAAAATTGATGTTGGAGTAATTTTATGATAATCAGTTTCAAAAAAATAACTGCCACAGCGTGTTTATCATTATTATTATGGTCTACATCACAGGCTTCATTATCTGGAAAATATTTCTCAAAAAACCAGGCTATGAGAATAGCTGAAAACGAACAGGAAATCAAAAACTTGGTTATTAAGTTCAAGGACTCCTCGCGGATTAGGAAAGAACAAGGTGTTCTGAAAATCACATCAAGAAATATATCTCTTGAAGATAGGCAAGAAATTAACAGTATTAATAACCTGTTGCTTGCTTATGATGTTCGTCCTCAACGTTTATTAGATTCCTTTTCTGTACTTGAAATCGATCAACTTATGATTGATGCACAAAGTAAAAGTAGAGATTTGTTATCTGATCTTAATAGCTATTTCAAGATAGATTCAAGACTTTTATCAAGAAGAAACTTAACACAATTGACTGAGTTGCTGAATCAGTTTTTGATAGTGGAAATTGCTTATCCCGATCTCAAAGAAATGAGTTTGACATTTGATGGATATATTGGAAACATCACTCTCCCAGGCATGACTCCTCAGCTCATTAATCATCAAAAATATTTATACCCTAATCCTACTGGAGTGGACTTGCTTTTTGCTTGGACACAGCCAGGAGGAGATGGTAAAAATTCAAAAGTCATAGTTTATGATAATAGTTACAACAAAAACCATGAAGACTTACCGAAACTATTTTACGCCTCCAATTCTAACGATGTTGACCCAGCACATGGCACAGCGGTTTTAGGTATTTTAGGCGCAAAAAACAACAAATACGGTTATAAAGGCGGTGTTTATAATTCACCGCTTGGTTTTCATAGAGCAGCGACCAAATTTGGTTCACATGCAGACTCACTATTGACTGCTGCAAAACAACTTAACGAAGGTGATTTCATAGTGATTGAGGTGGCCAAGCAAGTTAACAGTTTAGGTTTTGAATGTGACTGTAATCCAACTCAAGCCAATTCAGTACCATTAGAATATTTTCCAGCAGAGTTTGACGCAATTAAAACCATAACTGCAATGGGAGTAGTTGTTGTATCAGCTGCTGGCAACGGTTGTGTTGATTTTGACTCTCCTGTTTTCGAAGGCATGTTTAGTGAAAACAGTTTGTCATCAGGTTCTGTCTGGGTAACAGCTTCAAAAGCTGACAAAAAGGAGCCAACTTGTTATTCCAATTTTGGTCAAAGAATCGATTTTAATGCTTGGGGAGAACAGGTGGCTGCATTAGGTCATGTAAAGGCTAATGAGTCCCCTATTTTTGATGAAGGGCCTAATCGTTTATATGGGGCTAATTTTGGCGGGAGCTCTTCAGCAACCCCAATAGTATCCTCATGTTTAGCAAGTTTACAATCACAATTTATCGAGAAGTACGGTTTTGCATTGCCCCCAGGTCAACTAAAGACTCTACTAAGTCAAAATGGTCAGTTACAAGAAGGTGTATATGAAAAATACATTGGGATAATGCCTGACATGCTACAAATTGATTTTTGAATGCTAATTTAAATACATGGCGCTGCACTTTAATCCTGTTTCACATACGTCATTCTCACAGTTTGAGAATTTAGCGTCTTAACCTTGTGTTTTTAACAAGCTCGGGTGGAATAATGCAAAAGCAAAACATCAGTTTTCAAGACTGGTAAAAACGATATGCAACACAAGCAAAATGCTTGTGTTGCATAGAAAGCCAAAAATGGCCCAACGGTTTTATTTGTCCTTTATGATTATAGAACCAAAGCCACGTGGTTACATGTGGCTTGGACATGTTCCAATGAAGCAAACATTTAATCTTAATGATGGTCAAACCATTTTTGGTTAAGGGCTACTTTGTCTAAAATTATTAAATATATTTCATTGAACCATATCAGAGATGCATTTCGTTAATAAAAGTACGGGCTGATCAACAAACAGCCTAAGAAATGTGCGCAAAACACAGAATCAAACACTGTACCACTACACACCCAACTTTTGCACACAAATTAATAATCTAAACAGGACAATGAAATGAGAAAAATACTTATCACTACTTTATTGCTTAGCTCAAACCTCAAAGCTGACAACAACATTTCTTACAGTTATTTGGATTTTGGTCTAACCAGCACGGTATTCAATGACACCATGGGATTGCCCTATGATATTTCTGTACCAGGAAGGTATATAAAAGGATCATTTGATCTGTCAAAAACTTTTTATATAGGTGGATATTATAAACACAAAGGCAACACATCTCTCTCTGATACAAACAACTATGGTCTATTTTTAGGACTTCATAAAAACTTAACAACACAAACCGATTTTTATGCTGAACTTGATGCCGCTCGTATAGACACCAACTATGGCTTTGACAGTAATGTTTATGGTTTGTCTGCTGGGAGTCGAACCGCATTTACTGAAAATTTTGAATTAATATCAAGGTTAGGATACAAATACATTCATGCATCAAGTCAGGGTGATGTGGAAGTGGCTTTGACCGGCTTGTTTAAATTTAACCCAAGCCATGCAGTATTTCTTGAACTTGAAGCCTACGATGATTTGGATGTCGTAGAGCGAAAGCTTGGTTATCGCTTTTCTTTTTAACAAGTTATTAATCTTGGCCTTTAAATCCAAAATAAATGAAGTTTTAACTCGCTCCGGTTCATTGGAGCGATTTTTACTCCTGCCATGCAGCAAGCCACTTGACTTGCTGCACTTCTAATATATAAATTTAATTCACACCGGTTTACTTACACCTGTCATTCACTCGAATCATTTTTTTAATGTTCAAGTAATTTTATTGTTGTAAAAAAGTATGAGTTTTGTTAGCTCTGACTTGTAACAATACTTTTTAGTTTTTTTAGGAACTGTTTATATGAATAATCGTATTAAAGAAAATAATCACACATCAAACCAACTGTTGACTTTTCAACACAAATCAAGGCAAACAAAACCTGTTTACCAACATCCTTTCAAACATTTTATAGCAGCAATGGTTTATGGATTAATCTTGACTTTTCCTGTACATTCAAATGCATCTTTAGAAAAAGATCTAACCCATATAACTGCAATATTAAGCAACTACGAACTCAAAGCCAGTAACGATATTGTCACAGTCGGGACAGATCGGTATTGTGATTTTCAAAGCATTCAAAAAGCAGTTGAGTCTGATGCAGATGAAATAAGAATCGCAACAGAGGTTTATTTTGAAAATATTTTTATCATCAACAAAAGCATCCAACTATTGGGCGGATATAAAAACTGTTCTGACGCATCGAATAATATAAGTGATGGGACACAAGCAGTGATCGACGGAGATAACTATTACTCATCTGCAGTTACAATAATCAATGAAAATGACCGCCAGGATGTTAAGTTAAGTCACTTAATCATAGGTGGCTCAAGGCAGGGGCTATACACTTTTAATTCTGATCTGAATATCTTTATCGAACAAGTTGTTTTTTCACATAACTCTGGAAGTGGAATGTTGCTTATGGGAGGCAACACCAAAGTTTATATGAAAGACTCAGCTATTATGTGGAATAACAATCATGGTATCTCGTGCTTTGGGCCAGATGAAAGCCTGGGCTATGATTATGGAGGAAAACCAGATGATCAGGATATGGTTATAGTTATGGATGGTGTAGAGATAGCGCATAACTCCGTAACGAGTGGTTCTGGGGGGGCAGGAAAGATTGAATCTGGGTGTCGGTTGAATATATTTTCTCCTGCATCAATCTCAGACAACCTAGCCTCAACATTAGGTGGCGCATTCATTGTTAAGCAGGGCTTAAGCTCAGTTGGCTCCGAATTGAATCTTTATGGAGGCAAGTATTGTATTTCCGGTCGGTGCTTTGGACAATCAAACGAAGCCATATCAGTCAAAAAAAATGGCGTTGATCCTGGTTTTCAGTTTGCCGCAGGCGGTGCGATTTCCCTGCAAAGTAAATCTATTCTTTCTGCATTCAATGTTAATTTTAAAAACAATGTTGCAAATTTAGGTGGTGCAATTTCAAGTAACTTGAGCCAAGTTAATATCAGTAATTCATCTTTTACTCACAACAGGGCAAATTCAGGTGTTGTTATTGACCTTCATGGTGGTCAGGTGGATATTGAAGGCAGCTATTTTACTGATAATGGCGCTAATAATTTCAGCTATGAAGACAAACACTTGTTCAGGGTTAAATATGGCACGCTCAATTTAAAATTCAGCACCATTGCAAACAATCACACCCAAGGAAATATATTGAATAATGAGTACACCGGTGAAGTAGCTGTTGTTGCTACTGTGATAGCTGACACAGGGCCTATTAACTTCCATTGGCTTGATGATACTTTGTATTACTGTGTATTGGTTCATGAGCTGGATAGTTTTCCTGGTGACACACAAACAGTTATTCTAGACGATCCGATGTTTGTGAACCCAGAAGCCGGTGATTATCACATTCAGTCTAATTCTCCTGCAGTTGATTTCTGTAATGGCATAGTAACTCCGCAGTATTCTGACAGAGATGGGGACCAAAGAAATCAAGACTTGCCTTTGACAACCAATTTATATGGCGCCTTTGATATCGGTGCTGATGAAGTACCCCTGAAAGGTATTTCTAATAAATAACCATTTTCAAATTCAAACATAACCAAGGCTTTAAGTTTAATTAATTACCGAAACCTTGGTTAAATCAGCCCAACATATCCGGTCAAAGTGCTCTGAATCTCATGATTGCTTTTGGGTTTTACCCCAATTCCACGGACGATTTAGAAAAGGGTTTTTGTTGATCTAATTTTTCATCCAGTTTACGTCTTTTTCTTGGATTGTAAAAGCGTTCAATATAATCAAACACATCGCTCCTGGCCTCTGACCTGTTGGCATACTTTCTTCGATTAACTCGTTCTCTTTTCAAGATGCCGAAGAACCCCTCACATGCTGCATTATCAGCACAACTGCCAACAGCACTCATGCTACTGATCAGATTATGTCCTTTGAGGAACCGCTGGTATTCTCTGCTGGTAAATTGACAGCCTCTATCAGAATGCAGAATCACCAGATGCTTGTTTGATCGTTGCCACAAAGCCATCAATACAGCTTGTACAACCAATTGAGTCGTCTGACGGTGACTCATAGACCAGCCAACCACCACACCTGAATACAGATCGATAACCACACATAAGTAAAGCCAGCCCTCTTGTGTTTCGATATACGTAATGTCTGTGACCCATTTGTGGTTTGAGTCCTCAGCCTTGAAGTCCCTGTTCAAGTGATTGCTGATGCCGTCAGGTCGGAATGAAGCATGTTTTCTGTGCCATTTCCTTCTTTGAGGAATGCCCTGGATGCCATGATTTCGCATCAAGCTGGCAACACGATTCAACCCACAGTACAAGCCTTGGTGATTCAATTCTTCCCATATTCTGGGAGCTCCCATAACCCCATCACTGTCTTCATGAATGTGTTTGATGTTCTTCAAGAGCAGTTTGTTGGCT